>CAMKDH010000063.1 GCA_946411215.1 uncultured Treponema sp.
CCGAACATTGTTCCGCGGTCAAGCCAGAGCTTTGCTTTTTTTACAATGATATTATCAAGTTCTTCGTCTGAATAGCCAAGTGCAGAAAAATCAAGCCACAAAAGATACGTACCTTCCGGCTCAATAAGACGGACCTTCGGAAGCTTTTCTTTTACAAAAGTTCGCACAAAATCAAGATTTTCCTGAAGGTGAATTTTCAATGCATCAAACCAAGGTTTGCCCTTCTGGTAAGCCGCTTGAGTAGCAACCAATCCCATTACCGAAGGTTCATCATAACCTGTTTTGTCTATCTCTTTACGGAATTTACTTTTAAGTTCCGGATTTTGTATAAAGTTTACTGAAAACTGAAGCCCCGCAAGATTAAAACTCTTACTGGCAGAAGTAGAGACAATACAATTTTGAGCAGCTTGTTCAGAAACTGTAGAATAAACAATATGTTTATTTGGAGCAAAAACAAAATCATTATGTATTTCATCTGCAAAAACAATCACGTTATGGCGTAAACAAATCTCCGAAAGTTTTGTAAGCTCTTCCCAAGTCCACACACGACCAACAGGATTATGAGGGCTGCAGAGAATAAAAAGTTTTACATTATTCTGAACAATCTTATTTTCAAAATCCTCAAAATCAATTTGATAGCGGCCATTTTTTTCAACAAGTGAAGAAGTCACAAGGTTTCGGTCATTTGCTAAAATCATATTTTTAAAAGGATAATAAACCGGAGTTTGAATAATTACCGACTCCCCTATTTGCGTAAATGCTTTTATAGCACATGAAATTGCAAAAACTACACCAGGAGTTGTTACTATCCAATGACGGTTTACTTCAAAATTGTGTTCTGATTTTTGCCAGTTTATTACGGCTTCATAAAACTGCTGATTTGGAACAGAATAACCAAAGATTCCATGATCAACTTTTGAATGTAAGGCTTCGAGAATTTCGGGAGCAGCTGGAAAATCCATATCGGCAACCCAAAGCGAAAGTACATCTTCTGGTTTTCCGCGTGCCACGGCAAGATCAGTTTTTATGGAGTTTGTATTATGTCTGTCTATCACAGTTTCAAAGTCGTATTTCATGCAAGAGCCTCTTTTAAATCCTGAATTAAATCTTCAGAATTTTCAATACCGACACTAAGGCGAAGTAAAGTATCTGTAATTCCACGACGATTACGTTCTTCTTCCGGAACATCCACATGAGTTTGTGTTGCAGGGTAAGTAATAAGAGAATCTACTCCTCCAAGACTTTCTGCAAAATGAATGATTTTTACATTTTTAAGAACCTGTTCAACAGTTTGTTTACTATCCACATAAAATGAAATCATGCTGCCAGTTCCTGCATAAAGGATTTTTACAACTTTTGAAATTTGCTTTAAGGCTTCAACAATTCGCTTTGCATTTTCAATATGCTTATCCATTCTTACAGCAAGAGTTTTAATTCCTCGCACTGCAAGAAAACTGTCAAAAGGCGCAAGTGCTGCACCTGTAGTTTTAGTTATGACTTCAAGATTTTCTGCAAGCTGTTTATTATTTGTTGTAACAAAGCCTGCAAGAGTATCATTATGTCCACATAAAAATTTTGTACCGCTTTGAACAACAACGTCGGCACCAAGGAGAATCGGCTGCTGCAAGTATGGTGTTAAAAAAGTATTATCAACAATTAAAAGTGCACCAATCTTATGAGCGAAATCTGCAGCCTGTTTTATATCTGTTACTTTCATAAGCGGATTGCCTGGAGTTTCAAGATAAATTACCTTTGTATCTTTGCGTGCAGCCTTTGTGATATTTTCAAAATTCGAAGTATCTACATAAGTAGTTTCAAATCCAAGTCTTGAGCCAATTGTATTTAAAAAGCGTTCGGTTCCGCCATACAAATCCTCGGAGCAAATTACATGAAAGACAGCTCCTTTTTTCTCATTCAAAATCAGGGCATCAAAAACGGCGGTAATTGCTGCAAGCCCGCAGTTGTATGCAAAACCATATTCTGCGTGATCAAGTTCTGCAACAAGTTTTTCAAGATAATCTCTTGTTGGATTTTTCAGACGGGAATAATCGTAGCCTGTTGATTTTCCAAGTTCCGGATGTGCAAAAGTTGCCGACTGATAAATAGGAAGAGCAATTGCTCCTGTGTTATCGCATAGTTCATAACAGGGGCTACCTGTAACGCAAAGTGTATCTATATTCATATTAGTACTTCCATTTAATGACTTTTTTCTGAAGCAGCTCAACGAGAGTGTTCAAAATTGTAACAATAATTGCTATATAAATAATTCCTGCAAGAACGCGGGTATAATCTGCATAATCACTGAATTTTTTTACAAAATATCCAAGGCCCGCACTTGCGCCAAGCATTTCTGCACCGGTAAGACAAAGCATTGCAGAAGTGAGCGAAGTTGAAAGTCTTGCAATTACTTCTGGCAAAGAGTAAGGCAGGATGATTTTAAAAAGCATGGTAGGCGTAGAAACATTCATTCCTCTTGCAGAATCAATTATCTTTTTGTCTACACTTCCTACTCGTGCAATCATGCTCATAAAAGTAGGCCAGAATACAGCTGAAAAAATTACAAAAATAGATGCGCTGTAAAAAGTAGGCATAACAGCAACAACATAAGGCGTATAAACAAGAGGCGGAACTGTACTGATTACCTTTGTAACAGGAAGAAAAGTTTCGCGGATTCCCTGAATATAACCTGTAAAAAGTCCAAGAAAAATTCCCAGGAACATGGCAAGAGAAATTCCAATTAAAAGAATTTTCATTGAACTGTAAAGACCAAGGATTAAATCTTTACGGTTAAGAACAAAAACATTAAAAACATTTTCTGGATTCGGAACCAGAACAGGATGAGAAAGTCCAAATCTGGTTGCAACAATCCACACTATCAGTAAACCGTAAACAATTGATACGATATTTGAAGCTGAACGTTTTTTTGTAAGAAAATGCTTCAAAAGAAAAATTGCTTCGATTAAAAAGGAAGCTACTGTAATTGGGATTACAGTCTGGATTTTTGGAGAACGTGGAAGAACAAATACAAGAAGATTCTGTAAAACAAATAAAGCGTTTGCAACAATAAAAGAAACTGTAATCATAGGTATACCTCGTGGCCAATATTTTCTGCAACTCCGCGATAGAATAAACTCATAAGATGTGAGTTCAGAGTACGGAATTGTTCATTATCTATAAGCTCTGCTTTTGTAATTGGTTTTTTAATGCCAACTTCAATATCAGCCTGGATACTGTGTTTATCTATAAAGATAATTCTGTCGGCAAGAAGAATTGCTTCATCAATATCATGTGTTACAAAAAGAACTGTTTTTGATTCTTCGCGGGTAAGGACACCCAAAAGCTCCTGAAGCTCCTGTCTGTTCTTTGGGTCAATTGCTCCAAATGGTTCGTCCATCAAAAAGATTGAAGAATTAGCAGCCAGAACTCGTGCAATTGCAACACGCTGCTGCATACCGCCGGAAAGCTCAGCAGGATATTTTTCAAATGCGTCAGCAAGTCCAACTTTTGTAAGATAATGCTTTGCAGTTTCTTCAAGTTCTTTTTTACTGCCCTTGATTTTATTCTGCTTCATGGCAAAAACAACATTGCCAACAGTTGTGAGCCACGGAAAAAGTGAATAATGCTGAAAAACAATTCCTCTGTCTTTTCCCGGTCCAGTAATTTCTTTACCGTCAATTAAAACTTTTCCAGAAGTTGCTTTATTCAAACCTTCAATTACAGAAAGCAAAGAACTTTTTCCGCAGCCAGAAGGACCGATTATGCACACAAACTCGCCTTCATTTACTGTAAGGTTCAGATTTTCAAGAGCAGTATAAGATTTACCAGGACTCTGATAAGTAAGTGTTAAGTTTTGAATCTGTATTTTTGCCATAATCGTTCCCCATTGTTTTTACAAAGTTCTACAGTGTTTTATAAAACTCGTCTTTTGGATACTGTTTCTTAATTTGAGCAAGTGCTTCTTCATAAATTGCAGTATCAAGATGATCTTCGATTTTTATATCACCCTTAAAATAGCCTGCATTTACAAGAGAATTGTAATATTCAATTACACCCTTCTTATTTGGATTAAGAGTCATAATTGTACGGTTTTCAAAAAGATAATTGTAAACATATTCCTTTGTCTGGCTTGAATATTCTGCAAGATAAGAAACAATTGCATCGCGGTTTGCAGGATCATTGTAATAGTTCAAAGCACGAAGATTTGCTTTTGTAAATTTAACAAATTCATCATGTTTTGATTCTAGTGTTGCACGTGCAGTTACCTGACGGCAGCATACATAAAGAGGTTCAAGTTCACCAACTTCGTAAACAACATCAACCTTTTCTGAATACTTTCGGGCAAACTCAGCTGGAAGGAATCCTAAAACAGCTTCACCTTTATTTACAGCTTCGGCAACATTTACCTGTGTATCTACTTCCATAACTGTGATAGAAGAAACATCAACTCCCACTTTTTCAAGATGAGCACGGCTTACAACCCATGCAGTATCTGCACGAACTGTTGCAATTTTAATTCCGTTATAATTTGCAGGGGTAATATCTTTGAACTTTGCAACATTTTCAGGTTTGGCAACAATTGCACCACCTTCTGCAGCTGTTCCTTCAAAAATAACAAGATCAGAACCATTTGCAATAAAATTCAAATCTGGCACAATTCCTGTACCCCAGATATCAAGTTCACCTTTTGCAAGACTGATTGATGTAAGGGCTGCTGTTGCATTTGCAACTTCTTTAAGCTCAACATCAACGCCTTCTTCTTTGTAATAACCAAGATGGTCTGCAAGAAGAACTACAGCTGTTCTGATTGTTCCCGGCAAAACACCAAATTTGATTGTCTGTGCTTCTTTTGCAGATTTTTTGCTGCAACCTGCAAGCAGAACCGAAATAAGTGCTATTCCCACTCCTAAGATTTTTGTTGATTTTTTCATAATTTTATTCTCCTTTTTATTCACCATATTTATGTCTAAACTTAAGACTTAATCTTCCGCGCTTATCCAGATGCTCAAGACAGGCACGCTGACATTCCGCGCAAGTTGCAGCAGGAATACCCCAGTTTTTACGGGCAATCACTGCATAAGGAACTTTTTCACCAACATTCTTAGAAATTTCTTCAGGAGATGGTCTTGGTGTTCCGTCTGCACAAGTTGTTCTTGTACCGTTTGCAATGTTTTCTGCATAGGCACGAACTTCTGGTGGTGCGAATGGACTAAAAGCACCGCCTCCATGCGACATAGCACATTTACCCATATCCAAAGAACTTCTGTGAATATTACAGATTCCCGGAATTTCAAAATCATCAGTTTCTGTGAGCGACAATGCTTTTGCAGGACATTTCCGAACGCAAAGCTTACAGCCATCACATAACTTTCCTTCAAAAATAGGATCAGGCTCCAGTTCGGCTTCGGTAAGCAAAAAATAAATGCGCTGACAAGGTCCAAACTGTGGTGTAAGTAAAAGTCGGCTGTAACCAATTTCACCTGCCCCACACAACACCGCACTGATTCTGTAATTTATAAAAACTTCAGGCTTTGGCTTAAAGGTTCCATCAGGATTCTGTTTAGCTTCTCCACTCCCATCTCCAAGCTTGTTGCTGTGATGAGCAAGTGCAATTGTTTCGTAACCAAAATCTTCAAGATAACTTGCAAGCCTATGCTGTACAAGAGGAGCAACCGCTTCGTTAAGGTCATTAAATCCCGAAAATGTATAACCGGAATAATAAGTTCCTTCACGGACAGCATTCTGCGCTCCCCTGTGAATTCTGAATCCCAGGCAGATTACAGATTTGCAACGGGGCATAATACTTCTAGGATCATTTTCTTTAGGAGCACTATTCCAGCGGTCAATGGAACCGATGCAAACAAAATCTGCACCAAAAGCTTTAGCTGCTTTTTTAACGTTCTTTGCTGTTGGTACTTCTTCATCTGTAAGAATCTCTTCTAATTCCATTATCTGCCCCTTTACAAATCTGTTAGTGTTTTCTAACTTAACTACAGGTTGTACTTCTTGTAGTCAGTAGCAAGCTTCTTGTAAAAATCATCATCCGGATATTTCTGTAAAACAGAATCAAGTGCTTCTTTGTAAATACTTGAATCTATGTAGTTTGAAATATCTACAGGTGTTTTTCCTGTAAAATAATCTGAATTAATCATAGCTGTGTAGAAGCTTCTGATTCCGTTTGTATTTGGATCAAGAGTAAGCAATGTATGATTAATAAAGAAATATTCATTTATGTATTCAGGTTTCTGTCCAGAAAACTCTGCAAGAAGTTTAATTACATTTTCTCTGTTTGCAGGATTTGAAAAATAATTCCATGCACGAATATTTGCCTTTGTAAATTTTACAAATTCATCATGTTTATTCTTAATAGAACTTCTTGAAGTAACCTGACGGCAGCAAACATAATTTGGAACAAGTTCTCCAACTTCTCGTACAAGTTCAATTCCTTGTGGACGGAACTGATTTGCAAATTCTACAGGAAGGAAGCCTGTATCTGCTTCGCCTTTTGCAACTGCTTGAGCTACGTTAATCTGGGAATCAACATATTTAAGATTAATAGAATTAACGTCTATTCCCTGTTCACGCATAAGTTCTCTTGTTACAACCCAGGATGTCTGATTACGAACCATTGCTACTGTTGAGTTTGCAAAATTATTCAAATCCTTATATTTTTCAACATTCTGCGGCTGTGCAATAATTGCTCCACCTTCTGCAGCGGTACCTTCGAAAATAACAAGATCCGAACCATTTGTGATGAATGTCAAATCAGGTACAATTCCTGTTCCCCAAACATCAAGGTCACCTTTTGCAAGGCTGATTGAAGTAAGTGCTGATGCGGCATCTGCAACTTCTTTAAATTCTACTTCAACACCTTCTTCTTTGAAGTAACCCAATTTGTCTGCAAGAATTACAATAGCAGTACGGATTGAACCTGGTCCCATTGTAATTCCAAACTTAATTGTCTGTGCGCTTTTTTTCTGAGAACAACCTGCAAACAAAAGTGATGCAAGTGCAATTCCCAAACCAAATATTTTTGTTGATTTTTTCATAATTTTATCTCCCTATATTTTTTTATTCGTACAAATCAGACGACAAATAACGTTCGCCTGAATCTGGTACTATTACTACAATTGTTTTTCCTGCATTTTCTTCTCTAGCCGCAACTTTTGCTGCTGCCCAGAGTGCCGCACCTGCAGAAATACCAACTGCTATCCCCTCTTTTTTTGCAGAAAATCTGGCTGTTTCGTAGGCATCTTCATCTGTAACATCAATAACTTCATCAAAAAGACTTACGTTTGTTACAGGTGGAGTAAGCCCTCCGCCGATTCCCTGGATTTTGTGAGGACCAGGTTCTCCTCCATTGAGCACCGGACTACCTTTAGGTTCAACTGCGATAATTTTGATATCAGGATTTTTTGAACGAAGGTATTCTCCTGCTCCGGAAATTGTTCCGCCGGTTCCACTTGCAGCTACAAAAATATCAACCTTACCATCTGTGTCTTCCCAGATTTCAGGACCAGTTGTTTTAAAATGAGCACCAGGATTATTTGGATTTTTCCCCTGCCCCGGTATAAAGGCTCCCGGAATTTCTGCTGCAAGCTCTGCAATTTTTTCACCCGCCCCGGCCATATTTTTTTCTTTTGGAGTAAGGACAACTTCTCCACCAAAAGACTTGATGATTGTAATTCTTTCCTTACTCATATTTTCAGGCATGGCAATTATTGCCTTATAGCCTTTTGCTGCGGCAACCATTGCAAGACCAATTCCTGTATTTCCACTTGTTCCTTCAAGAATGGTTGCACCGGGCTTTAACTCGCCGGATTTTTCTGCTTCTTCAATCATGTTTTTTGCAATACGAGCTTTTGAACTGAAAGAAGGATTAAAAAATTCCAGTTTGCCGATTATATTGGCCTTGGCACTGTATTTTTTTTCAAGTGCATGAAATCTTACCAGTGGTGTATGACCAACTAATTCAAGAATGTTATCGTAAATCTTTGCCATTTTATCTTTCTAACTCCTTTATTGTTTCTACACATTCAAATAATCCGGAACCACTTTTTTTGTTGTAGTCGGCTTTGTAACCAAGTTTTTCATAGAACCTTACTGCCGCAATCCGCGAATTAATCACTACTTTTTTGGCACCAAGTTCTTTAAGCCATTTTTCAGCTTCTGTTATTACAAGAGATCCAATTCCTTTACTTCTGTATTGAGGGATTGTTGCAACTCTTTCAATTTTTCCTGTGTCATCATGGATTTTTAATCTGCAGGTTGAAACAGGTAAGTTTTCATCAAGTGCCAGTACATAAATATCACCGGGTGTATCAGCTTCAAACTCTCCTTCCAGTGTAAGATTAAAATCTTTCACCATACCTTCGGTTCTTACATAGTGAACACCAGCTCTCTGCCATTCTTCAGTTACTCGTATTACTTCCATCTTTTCATTCCTTTTTAATTACAGGTTCTCTCTTCCACTTGGGGTATTCCAGTCACTTAGATCCGGCCCCAGCGGTAAAATCTTATAAGGGTTTTCTACACAACAAAGGTGGTAATGCTTTTTTATTGAAAGGAAATCTGTAGTATCACCAAAACCTTTTGTCTGATATAAATCTCTGGCGTATGCCCATAAGTTTTTATATTCCTTGAGTGATTTGAGATTTACTTTAAATGCGTTGTAATAGGCAATATCAAATCTAGCTAATGTTACATATAAGCGGACATCCGATTCTGTTATTCTGTTTCCAAACAGATATCTTGAATGTGATAACCTTTCTTCAAGGCTGTCAAACATTTTAAAAACATTAACAACTGCATCTTCGTAAGCTTCCTGACTTCTTGCAAAGCCTGCTTTATAAACTCCGTTATTTACCTTATCAAATAATTCATCATTCAGTTTATCAATCTGGCTTCTTAATTCTTCCGGGTATAAATCAGGAGCTCCAGGTTTGTGAAACTTTGTCCATTTAGTTTCGAAATATCTTGTGAGATTAAAATAATCATTGTTTGCAATTAAGCCTGTTTTTAAATCTACAAGACATGGAACTGTAGGGCGGCCTGTGTAGTCTTTGTCTGATCTTAAATACAGTTCACTAAGACGGTGGATTTTTAAAACAGGATCTACTCCATCTTTGTCCAAAGTAAAAGCCCAGTCGCTTGTAGGTGTATCCGGTCTTACAGGATCAAGTGTTCCAAGACTGATAACATCCTCCAGACCTAAAAGGCGGCGTACAATTACAGATCTATGAGCCCATGGACAAACAGGAGCCCAGATTAATCTGTATCTGTTTGCTTCAACAGGAAGTTCATCTTCACCATCTCCAAAAGGTTTTGTGAATCTGTTTACCTGTCTTTTAAAAGAACCATTCTCTCCATGCTCACCACTGTTTACCAAAGATGATACATAGCTTTTGTTTTCTGGTGTTGGTCTTTTAAGACTGCAATATAGTTCACTCATAAAAACATTCTTTCCTTTTTAATAAATTAAGTCCTAGAGTTTTCCCTCAAGAGGATTGATTGAAGCATCTACAGACAAAGTTCCATTTTTTGGATTCCTGTCTGCCTGATTCGGACTGTTCCAGATTGTTGAAGAAATATCAGAATAATAATCTTCTGCACTTTCATTTTCAGGATGACGAAGGAAAAGTTCGTCCGGAGTTTTACTTAAATGTTTTCTTGAATCATCAGCTTTCCAAAGTTCTTCAAAATCAATCTGAGGAACAATTCGTGACTGATAATCCTGGAAAATACCTTTTTCTTTTGAAGGATTACCAAGTGCAAGATCCTTAAAATATGTATTCTTTTTGAAAGCAGGAATTGCACAAAGTTCACGAGCATAAGCCCAGATATTTTTGTAATCAACAATTCTATGCTTTAATGGACCTACATTTTTGTAGTAGGAAGTATCCCATCTTGCAAGAGTTACAAAAAATCTTACATCACTGTCTGTAACATAGTCCCCAAACAAAAAGCGGTTAGTTTCAAGACGTTTTTCAAGCTTATCCATTGAATCAAAAAAATCTTCAAAGGCTTCGTTATATGCACTAAGACTCTGACAAAATGCCATTCTGTAATGACCATTATTTATATGAGGAAAAAGCCAGTCATTAAATTCATCAATTTCTTTGCGGAATGCCTTTGGATATAAATCAGGGGCATCTTTTGGCTGAAAAGGTCTGAACTGAACTTCAATATAATTTGTAAGACGATGATAATCATTATTTACAGCTTTCTTTTCAATAATATCTACAAAAGTTGGAGTTGTTGCCCTTCCCTTAAAATCAGGATTTGCACGCTTATAAAACTCGCTCAAAAAATATGCGCCGGTAGCAGGATCTTTGTGATCTTTTGAATCACCAAAACCGTGACCATATTTATTTGTTTCGCCTGAATGAGTACAAAGAGTGTCTGAAATTACATTTTCAAGTCCAAGAAGATCGCGTACAATTACAGGACGATTTGACCAGTTACAGCCCTTTGCCCAATAAATTCCGTATCTATTTGCTTCTGCTTTTAATTCATTTGCACCATTTCCAAACTTCTGAATAAATGCATTTGGCTGACGAATAAAAGCACCAGTTTCATCAATTTCGTTTTTTGTTTCCATTGGGCGTGGAGGAACACCTACTTCCTGTGCATATTTTTCTGCCTGTTCATCTGTATAAACCGATTTTCCTCGTCCGATCAAGCAGCAGCTTCCTGTATTTATTTGTGTTGCCATATTCAACCTCTCTTTACTTTTTACCTACCTTTTTCATAGGTTTATGGCAATATACAACTTATTACCTACTAATGCAATAGGTTATAAAGAAATAATTTATACATATTTTTTATTGACATTTATAACCAAAACCTATAACCTAATTATATACCTACTTTGTTAGTAGGTAATAAGGAATAACAATATGTCATCTACATTAAAACTCGAAAACCTTTTTTCTGATGAAGAAGAAATAGATCCAACAGCTCTGCCTGACTACACAACGCTTGATTTTGTCAGTACGGGCTCACACATTTATGGTGAAATCATGTGGCCTTCTGCAAATCAGCCTACTCCTCATCCATGTGTAATAATGATGCACGGATTTCCGGGAACTGCACGTAATGATGATATTTCTCATGCCCTGTGCCGTATTGGTTGTGTTGTAATTGTTCCGCATAACCGAGGTGCATGGGGAAGTCAGGGAAAGTACTTAATTACAAACTGTATTGAAGATGCACAAAATCTTGCAGAATATGCACACTCGCAGGAGTTTACACAAAAATATAATGTTGACCCTTCGCAGATTTTTTTACTTGGACACAGTATGGGTGCAAACTCCGCTTTGAATGCCGGCCGCAAGCTGGACTGGATTGGAGGGATTATCATGCTTACACCGTATGACCCTACACGCTACCTGAACCGTGCAAAAGAAAGTTATTTCCGTTCGCTTTTAGAGGAAGGTAAAATCTTACAGTCCGATGGAATTGATGCACTTTACGATGACGTTGTAATAAATCAGGCAGAAATAAGCCACCCAAAAGCATTCGAACAGGTAAAGGATAAAAATCTTTTAGTAATTGGCGGTACTTATGATTCTGTTTCGCCTGTTAATGAAATGATTCTTCCTTTATGGAAACAACTTGAAGCACACCAGACAAACGCAATTCAAAAGCGAATAGAGTTCCCTACAGAGCATGGACTTTTAGGCCGCCGTATAAGTGTGATAAAAGAAATTGCGAACTTCATTGACAGCGCGTGCAAATAAAAGTGCGCGGGCGTCGCCTCCTTCTGTTATAACTTTTTCCTATACCTCACAATAAAAAACTAGTATTAGCGCAAGTTATAGATTTTGGTTATAAGTAAACCCATACACAGGAGGCGCTATGGCCAATATCATTGAACTTAAAGACATATACAAAACTTTTACAGATGGCAAAAAGACTTTTAATGCTGTAGAGGATGCAAGCATTTCTATTGAACAGGGTGAGATTTTTGGAATCATCGGTTTTTCTGGTGCCGGAAAATCTACACTTGTGCGAACAATAAATCTGCTTGGACGACCAACTCAAGGCAGCGTAACTGTTCGTGGAAAAGATTTTCTTTCTCTTAGTCCAAAAGAGCTTCGTGAAGAACGAAAAAAAATCGGAATGATTTTTCAGCATTTTAATTTGATGAAAAGCCG
>CAMKDH010000064.1 GCA_946411215.1 uncultured Treponema sp.
TCAATACAAACGGCGATTACATCATAATCATAATTTTCTTTGAGCCATGGGATGATAACTGTTGTATCAAGTCCACCTGAATAAGCTAAAACGACTTTATCTTTTGCCATATTACGCCTCCAAAATGCATAAATATGCAATAAATATACATTTTTTTGTAAGAATATGCAATACGTCAAACTTAAAAACTTGTATTTTTTAGTATCTAGGGTTAAAATGGATATTAGAGGTATCAGTTAAATGAATGCTAAGTATATTATTTTATTTAATCCACAGGCTGGAAACAAATCGGCTAAACAAGAAGTTTATAAGCTTGATGATATTCTGGCAAACAATGATTTAAATTATGTTGAAATGACACCGGACTTTGATTACAAGTCTTTTATGAACAAGGTGGCTGCAGATGAACGCGTAGTTCTTTGCGGTGGAGATGGAACAATCAACCGCTTTATTAATGAAGTTGATGAATCTGATCTTAAAAAACCAGTTTTCTATTTCCCACTTGGAAGCGGAAACGATTTTAACCGTGATATTCATGGAAAACCAGACACAATTCTTATAAATATCAACAATTACATTCAGAATCTTCCAGTTGTAACAATCAATGGAAAATCACAGAAGTTTATTAATGGTATTGGCTACGGTATTGACGGATGGTGCTGCGAAATGGGCGACAAAATCCGTGCAAAAGACAGCACAAAACCAATTAACTACACTGCAATTGCTATAAAAGGCGCACTTTTCCAGTACAAAAAGACAAATGCAACAGTTATAGTTGACGGAAAAGAATATCACTACAAGGATGTATTCCTTGCTTCTACAATGAAGGGACGCTTCTACGGCGGTGGTATGATGGCAGCTCCAGATCAGGACAGAAATGATCCTGAACACAAAGTATCTGTTCTTGTATTCCGCGGAAAAATCAGACTTCAGGTTCTTTTAGTATTCTCAAAAATCTTTACAGGTGAACACCTTAAAAACAAAAAGATGTGTATTTTGCACACAGGTAAGGATGTAAAAGTAAGCTTTGACAGCCCACGCGCTGTTCAGGTTGACGGAGAGACTGTACTGGGAGTTAGTGAGTATACAGTAAAGGCATAAGGCTTTTTTAATTGTGGATTGCCACGCCCTTCGGGCTCGCAATGACGGTCATTGCGAGCGAAGCGAAGCAATCCACTCTTTTGTTATTGTTTATCCTTCAAAATCAATTTTTCTAAGGCTTTAACAGCAACGGTAATCGCAAGTTCTGTATCATGTGCTTGTTTATTAGGTAAACCTTTTTTTGCGCGCTCCTGATTTGCTACAACTAAGAAGCACGAACCCACGCGTACGCGAAGGAACTGGCCCGCAATAAACAGCGCTGCACTTTCCATTTCGCTTGCAAGACAACCCATGCGAAGCCAGGCCTGCCACTTATTTTCCAATTCATAGCTTACAGGCATAATTTCTGGTTCATGCTGGCCAAAAAAAGAATCCTTGCACTGAACAACACCAACATGGTGCGGAGCTTTAAGATCCTGTGCAGCACTAACCAAAGCATTTACACAATCAATATTAGGAACAGCCGGATATTCAATTGGCGCAAATTCGCGGCTTGTACCTTCCATGCGAACAGCACCGGTAGCAATTACAATATCGCCACCCATTACTTCTTCCTGCATACCGCCGCAGGTTCCAACGCGAATAAAAGTATGAGCACCGCATTTAGCAAGTTCATCAATTGCAATGCTTGCAGAAGGACCACCAATACCGGTAGAAGTTACACTCACCTTTTCGCCGGCCAGGGTTCCTGTATAAGTTACATATTCACGAACATCGGCAACAAGCTTAGCGTTTTCAAAATGCTCTGCAATCTTGGCACAGCGTTTTGGATCGCCAGGCATAATAACATACTTTCCAATGTCATCAGGTCCAACGCCTGTGTGATACTGTTTTCCTGAACCTTCTGTGTAATCTACCATGAGGGCCTCCTATTTGCGTTTAATTATAATTGTAGTTAAGTCGTCTGAACGAGGTGTACCTGCTGAATGCTCATTAAGCTTCTGCAAAATAATATCAAGAATATCCTGTGCACTGCGCTCGTGATTACGCTGGAGCAAAGCCTGAACGCTTGATTTTCCAAAATCCTCTCGGCGAACATTCATAGTTTCTGTAAGACCATCAGTATACAAAATCAGAATATCACCCGATTCCATAGTAATATCATAAGAAAGATACTCGTCTTCTATACCTTTAATACCAATTGGTCCAAATACATAATCATCGTTTGGAGGCTGCAGTTCCATTACCATATCTTCGCTGCTCTTATAAATGAACGGACGAGGATGTCCCGCATTTGCAATAGAAACAGTTGAAGATTTTTCATCAATATCCTTAAAGCCAAGAAGAATACCCGTAAGGAAGTTATCAACCTTCCCCTTTGCAGCAATAAGATTTTCGTTAATATCGGTAAGAACTTTTCCAAGAGGAACATCATGGCCAAGCTCATCAACATAAACCTGGCGGATAATGTTTTCAGAAAGCATTGTAACAAGACTGGCGGCAACACCATGGCCCGAAGCATCGAACAACGAAATACCGTTTAAAACTTCTTCATCATAGAAGAAATTGAAAAGGTCGCCCGAAACCTGAGAAAGCGGCTCATAACATACAGCAAAATCCCAGTTAGTAAATTCTGCTTTAGGAACATAGAAGAATTTCTGCTGAACAATAGCAGCCATGTGCATATCTTCGGAAGCAATTTCCATTTCGTGTTCAAGACGGTCATTTGCTTCTTTGAGCTGGCGGGTCTGTTCACCAACTTCATTTTTAAGTTCAGTATTAAGATATTCAAGCCGCGAACTGATTTTCTGATAATCAAAACTAAAGTAAAGGAAGAAAATCATAACAGTACCAATCCATCCGTACATTGAATAGTAAGGAAGTTCAATATTGTTACAGAAAGTCTTGATTATAAAGTCGGTATTTACAGTAATCAGGAACGGAGCAAGAGTGAGCAACAAAAGTCGTGCTTTTTCACGTCTTTCAGATTTTCTCAAATTAATAAGAATAAGACCAATAGCAATCTGAATATCAATTACACTAGGCCAGATAATAAAATGAGAAATATTTACAAGATCATGATAAGTTGGAGCAGTAAGACAAAGAATTACAGCACCACAAAGATATGTAAGGCGCAGGATTCTTTCTGCAAGATTATGCTTGAGCTCAAGATAGTCAAAAACAAACAAAGAGAACAGATATTCAAGACCAAAGAACGTACAGCATTTTGCAAGCTTAAAGAACCAGAAATAGTTTATACCGCCATGGAATCCAACCCACGGAAGATCGCCCGCAAACAACGTAGAAAAGAATATAAATGAAAGAAGATTAAGCAGAGAGAAATAAATATAAATGCGCTCTTTGTTGTAAGCAAAGAAAATCATCAGGAAGAACAGGCTTACACAAAGCATAATACCTTCAAGGAATACGTAGATTCTCGAATGCCAGAAAGTCAGCTTGTCAGAAGTACTCCAGGTATCATCACGCAAACCAATAAAAATATCGCCGCAAATAGAACCATTGCCCAGAGTAAAGATTTTTATAAGGATAGTATTTTCTCCTTCCTGATTCAAAAAGCTTTCCGGAAAATCAAAAAGATGAGCCATAAGACCCGCTTCCTGAATTGTTGAAGATTCCGGGCCACCTTCCATCTGACCATAATCATCAATGTAGTAGCCGTTCAAATAAAGCTCTTCTGCAAAATGGATGTACGGAACAACCATACCAAGGTCATCGCCTTTAAGTTCATCTGGCAGCGTAAAGGTAGTTTTAACCCAAACATACTTGCCTTCTGTACCAATCTGTTTGCGGATATTTTTATATTCAAGCTTTTCTAGTTTTTTAAATGTAAGATTATCGGCTTCTGAAACATCGCTTTCTTCTGTAGTCATAGCCCAGTAAAAATCGGTTAAATAAAGCCTTGGATTGTCTTCTTTGCCTGCACAAGATGATAAAACACTCAAAAAGATACTAATAATAGTAACAAAAAAGACCTTAAATTTCATGATATATAATTATATTCTAT
Organism: uncultured Treponema sp.; assembly: GCA_946411215.1. Lineage (GTDB taxonomy): Bacteria > Spirochaetota > Spirochaetia > Treponematales > Treponemataceae > Treponema_D. The sequence continues at coordinate 4,067 of CAMKDH010000064.1, forward strand.
AATATGGAAAAAGCAAGAGGAAATTATGCTATTCCTTATAGAAGTTAATCAAACATCCAGCAAGAATAATCTTTCTTTCGTCGTCGGTAAGATCGCCGGTAGAAAGTTCAAACTCATTTACAGTGCCGTCTGCTTTTACAGCGTATGCCTTACAGCTTGGAAGTTTTTCGCTTACCATCTTCTTTACATCAGGAATGAATACGTAGTCTCCGTTTGCAAAAGGAAGATTTTTGTCGCCGTCCTTGTAAAGGAATGGAAGCATACCCCAGTTGATGAGGTTTGAACGGTAGCGTTTTGTTGCATATTCGTTTGCAATGTTTGCCCAACCGCCAAGAACCTTCTGACAGCTTGCAGCCTGTTCGCGGGCAGAACCATCACCTGGTTTTACGGCAAAAATTGAAGAACCAAGGCCTGCTGTAGCAGCGCGTCCCTTGAACTCAGGCTTTGCAGAGTCGAGAGTTGCGGCAACCTTTGCAACTTCAGCCTTAACTTCTTCTGAACCGTCACGAACAGCCTTTGCACGTCCAACATATTCAGGGTCACGGCGGCTAAGAGTAAACTCTGCCAGACCAAGAGGATTTGAACGGAAAGAAGAAGTTTCGCCGGAAGGAATAAGCTCGTCTGTTGTAGTAACAGGGTCGTGAATTTCGCTGACGATTTTTATGAGAAGGTCGTCTGAAAGTGGTTTCATTGCAGGCCAGTCTTTGATGTTTGGTCCAAACTGGATTTCTACTTCCGGATGAGCTACTCCCTTTGAATCGTATACGCGTTTTTCGTAAATGTCTTTGTCAAAGAAATATTTTTTACCGCTGAACTCTGTGTCAAACTCTGTAGCTGCTGTAAGGAAGCCTTTGTTGGCAGCAGTTGCCGCAATTGAGCGGGCATCCATAAGAGCAACGCTAGAAAGCTGACCGTTCTGAATTTTTGAACCTTCGCGGTTAGGGAAGTTTCGTGTTGAGTGACGGATAGAGAATGCACCGTTAGCAGGAGTATCTCCAGCACCAAAACATGGACCACAGAAAGCAGTTTTTACTACTGCACCAGCGTCGATGAGTGCGCCAAAGGCTCCGTTTTTCATAAGTTCCATGTATACAGGCATAGAAGCAGGATATACGCTAAGAACAAACTTGCCGTTTCCTGAGTCTTTACCCTTGAGGATATCAGCCGCTGCACAGATGTTTTCAAAACCACCACCTGCACAACCGGCAATAATTCCCTGGTCTACATAAAGCTTTCCGTCTATGATTTTATTGTGCAAATTAAAGTTTACCTTGTCGCCAAAGCTTACCTTTGCACGATTTTCTGCGTCTGTCAAAACATCAGAAAGATTTTTATTTACTTCGTCAATTGTATAGGCACAGCTTGGGTGGAATGGCATAGCAATCATTGGGCGGATTTCGCTAAGATCAATTTCAATTGCACCGTCGTAGTAAGCACCGTCAGCAGGCTTGAGCTGTTTGTAGGCAGCAGGGCGTCCGTGAATTGCGTACCACTCCTCTACTTTGCCGTCTGTTTCCCAGATAGAAGAAAGACAGGTAGTTTCTGTAGTCATAACATCAATACCAATACGGAAGTCTGCAGAAAGATTTGCAACACCTGGTCCTATGAACTCCATTACCTTGTTCTTAACAAATCCGCTTGCAAAAACTTCTTTGATGATTGCAAGTGCAACGTCCTGTGGACCAACGCCAGGAATTGGTGCGCCTGTAAGATAAATTGCAACAACTCCAGGATAGTTTACATCATAAGTTTTGCCCAGGAGCTGCTTTGCAAGTTCTCCACCGCCTTCGCCGATTGCCATTGTACCAAGTGCCCCGTAACGAGTATGGCTGTCTGAACCAAGAATCATTGCACCACATTCTGCAAGCATTTCGCGGGCATACTGGTGAATTACAGCCTGATGAGGTGGAACATAAACTCCACCATATTTTTGAGCACAGGTAAGACCAAACATATGGTCATCATCATTTATAGTACCACCAACAGCACAAAGAGAGTTATGGCAGTTTGTAAGTACATAAGGAATCGGGAACTTTTCAAGGCCGCTTGCACGGGCAGTCTGAATAATTCCTACGTAAGTAATATCGTGTGAAGTAATTTTATCAAATTTGATTTTAAGTTTGGCGTCGTCTCCGCTAGTATTGTGTTTCTGTAAAATTGAATAAGCGATTGTTTTTTTTGCGCCGTCAGCAGAAGGAGATCCTGCAGCCTCAAGCTTTCCATTTTGGTAAATTGCACCAGTTTCCCAGAGTTTCATATTTTTTTCCTTATAAAATTGATTCTGTAAATAATATCACAAAAATTAAACTGTTGGAATATAGTTTATTCTAGATACAATTAATAATAATCATATGAAACTTCATCGCTACTAAAATCACTTGAAAGGTTGCTGGTGTTGGTATTATCAGCTCCATCTGCTAATTTTATCCAGAAATAATAAGTTCCGTATGCATTTAACGTAATCGTACAACCACTAGACATATATTGTGTTTTTGCAACACATGTCGCTTTATCAGGATCATTTTTGGTACTGTAATATATCCAATACCATTTATAATTGTCATGTGAATTATCTGTCCACTTTACATCTACTTTATTTGAATAACCAGAAACAGGAGTAACACTTAAACCTGTTGGTGCAGCTATAGGATTTGTATAAGTACATGATACAGATGTACTAAAATCACTTGAAGCAGCATTTACAGTTGAACCAGTGGCCTTTTTTACCCAGAAATAGTAAGTTCCGCTTTTTGGGAAGTTAAACTGGTAATATGTTCGTGAACTTACATCTTTTGTAACACAAGTTGCAGTTTGCTGATTATCTTCTGTATTGTAATAAACCCAATAATTACTTGCCCCCGAACTATTCCAATTTACTGTTACAACTCTAGCTTGTGTAGAACCTGAAGTTACATTTTTAGTTGTATTATTGTCCTCTACAGTTAAAGATAATTCTGAAGGAGCTGTAATTGAAAAATTATAAGTAGCTACTGTACTAGGATCAGATTTTAGAGATGAATTACTATTACCGGTTGCTCCTAGTATCCAGAAATAGTAAGTTCCAATTATATTCAGATTCCTTTTTTCATATTCACATACACCATTATCATTAATATTTCCAGCCCAACTTGTTTCCAGGCTTGCATTTTCAAAATTATTTTGTGTACTAAAATAAATCCAATATTTTTCCGAACCGTTAGGAGTCCAGTTTAATATTACAGAATTATAATAAGTACCAGCTTGAACACTTATGCCTGTTGGAGGTTCAATAGTAAGATCATATGTCAATACTGAACTAAAATCAGAAGAATCAGCAGAATCAGAAGAACCTGTAGCTCCCTTTATCCAGAAGTAATGAGTTCCCTTTGTTGTTAAATTATACACATATCCACTACTTGAATATGTCATTGTTGAAGTTATACGAGTTGCAGTATTCGGATTATTTTCGGTGTTATGATAAATCCAGTAATACTTTGATCCATTTGATTCGCTCCAGAACAATTTTACTGCCTGTGGATCTGAACCTTTTTCGGCTTTTGTCAGTGTTGGTACATCAAGTTTAAACTCAATTGTAGCCACAGAACTAAAATCAGTAGTTTCGGCATTATCAGTAGTATCACTAGCACCTCTTAACCAGAAATAATATTTACCATAACTTGGTAGTGTCATTGTATATCCATCAGTTACGTTATAAGAAGATAAATATCTTGTTGCACAAGTTGCAGTTTCAGGATTATTTTCTGTATTGTAATAAAGCCAATAGAATGTAGAACTGTCGTCGTTCCAAGTCACTTTTACATTTTTTGGATATGAAAGCGCTTCAACCTTTAACCCCGTAGGAGCCGGCATTTTTTCAGGGAACACACACGAAACAGACCCACTAAAATCACTTGCAGGAGAATTATCATAAATATCATCCGCAGCCTTTATCCAGAAATAATAAAGGCCTGTTGTTGGTAATTCAATTGTTGCACCGGAAGTTGTAAAAGTTGGATCTTTTGTTGCACAAGTTGCGGTCTGAGGATTATCTTCGGTGTTATAATAAATCCAGTATGTAGTAAAATTATTATCGTTCCAGTTTACGATGGCTGTTGTTGTAGTAGGCCCAAGCTTAACAGATAATCCTGTTGGCGCAGTTAATTGTGTATATGTAAAATCTAATGAAGCAACGGTACTAAAATCACTTGTAGCAGAGGAATTTGCCCAATCTTCTGCAGACTTTACCCAGAAATAATAAGTTCCACTTGCAGTGAAAGCAATTGAACAACCAGAAACAGCGTCTGATGAAGTTGCATATTGAATTGTACATTTTGCAGTTTGAGGATTATCTTCAGAATTATAATAAATCCAATAATAAGTAGCAGTGTCATTAGGCGTCCAGAATAATCTTACTCTGTTTAATTTAGTATCAGGAATAACATTTACATTTGTTGGCACGCTCAAAGTATTGGTAAACTCATATGAAACCGGTTCGCTAAAGACACTTGTTTCAATATAAGCTGATTCATATTTTGAATTCGAACCCATTATCCAAAAATAATAAGTTCCACTTTTTGTCAATTTAATCTTATAACCAGTTGCATCCGATGAAGTAGCACTCTTTGTGGCACATGTTGCAGTTTCTGTATCGTTTTTGTCATTATAATAAATCCAGTAATATTCAAAATCGTCAGGTGTCCAGGTTAGTTGAACATTATTTGTTTCAGTGGCAGCTTTAACCGCAAAATCTTTAGGGGCCGCAATGTTATTAATATACTCATATGTAACTGGTTGGCTAAAATCACTTGTCTTAGCATTATCTTGATATCCGTCTGCTGATTTTACCCAGAAATAATAAGTGCGGGTTTTTCCTGAAAACTTCATGGAATATCCATCGGTTGCAGTTGAAGAGGTTGCAGTTGTTGTTATGCATTCTGCTTCTGCGGGATTATTTTGCAAAGATTGGTAAATCCAATAATAAGACGCAGTTGTAGCTTTCCAGGTTAGTTTGATTTCTCCATTAACAGTTCCTTGAGACACCTTTAATTCGGTCGGAGCTACAAGAGTTTGAGAAGGATTTGAACCAGTGCCGGTATCTGTTTCCTTACCATTTTCTTCCTTAGATTCACCGCCTTTATCTTTATCTGTGTCGTTGTCGGTTTCTTTATCTTTATCTGTGTCTTTGTCGGTTTCTTTATCTGTGTCGCCTTCGTTTTCAACTTCTGTATTTGTCGAAGGTTCAGGATTTTCCGGTTCTACATTATCACTACAAGAAACAACAAATGCTGTTAATGTAAGGGAAACCAAAAGAATTGTTAAAAACTTAAAAACAGGAACTTTTTTTAGCATAGCAAACCACCTTTTTGTAAATTTAAATCATTATACTCTAAATTGGAGTAATTTGCAAAAATATGTGCAAAATCCTCCTTCTTGTTCTATAATAAAATCATGGAAAAACAATTTAATACAAACAGCGGATTTTTATATGCCGTTGCGGGAATCGTCATTTTATTTATTCTGGCACAGTCGGTGTACTTTCTGGTGCGGGCTGTAAAACGTGCAAAAGCAATTAATATCCAAAAATCATTAGTTTGGAAAACAATCACTTCTACAACAATCTTTACAATTGCACCTGCATTTTCAATTCTGCTTGGAGTTGTAACGCTCTCGCAGTTTATAGGGCTCCCGCTTCCGTGGATAAGACTTAGCGTAATTGGAGCAATCACCTACGAGCTTCCGGCTGCTACCTCTACCGCAAAGGCGCTGGACATTTCACTTTCAGAAATGATTACAGATCCAAAAATCTATACAGCAATTGCGTGGGTTATGACACTTGGTATTCTTCCAAGCATCCTGCTCACTCCAATCCTCATCAAAAAAATCCAGGGCGGAGTTATTAAGATTCAGACTAAGGATTCTGCATGGGGAAACATTTTTATGACCTCGCTTTTTATGGGAATGATTTCTGCCTTTAGTGGAATGGTATTTAGTCACCTGCGAGAAGGATTAAAGGGCCTGCTCCCAGTAATAGTCCTCTTTATCTCTGCCCTCATCATGGCTGTGTGCGGACTCTTAATCAAAAAAGCAAAAGTCACCTGGCTTGAAAATTTTGCAATGCCAATTTCTATGCTTTTGTCTATGACAGCGGCAGTTTTCCTTGCCCCACTTTTTGGACTTTAATAAGGGAGGACGATTATGACATTTGAAGAGTTTACAATTGATTCACATAAAAAAGGACAGATCTGGATTTGGACAGCGCTCTGTGTAATTCTGCTTGTGCCAGTTTCCATCTGCGTTTATTACAATGCATGGCCTTCTATTACTGCTGTACTAAAAGGACTTTTGGGAGTTGCGCCAATTTACTGGACTGTTGGAATTATAGAAATAATTACGTTTACGCCAATGCTTGGAACTAGTGGAACATATCTTAGTTTTGTAACAGGAAACGTTACCGCACTCAAAGTTCCTGCAGCCCTCAACGCAATGGAAAGCGCAGAAATCAAACCTAACACCGAAGAAGGTGAAGTAATTTCTACAATTGCAATTGCAACCGCTTCTATAGTAACAACAATTGTAATTGCAGTTGGAGTATTCTGCTTTGTACCGCTCCAGCCTCTTTTAGCAAGTGAAAAACTCAAGCCTGCCTTTGACAATATTTTGTCTTCTTTGTTTGGTGCACTTGGATTTGTTTACATCAGCAAAAACTGGAAGGTTTCGATTGTGCCTGTTTTATTTATGATAGCACTTTTTATCTGCGTTCCAAGTCTTGCAAGCTCAGTTGGAGTTCTTGTTCCGGTTGGCATCTTGATTTCTCTTGGAGCCGCACGCATAATGTATAAAAAAGGATGGCTTTCCTGATGGATTTTTCTCAAGAACAAAAAGATAAAATTACGGCCGATTTTTGCCGCATGATACAGTGCAAAACAGTTTCTGATATGGACAGTTCAAAGGTGAATTGGGAAGAGTTTCGTTCCTTCACCGCGCTGCTAAAAAGGTCGTTTCCGAATATTTATTCTAAGGGTGATTTTTACGAAGTTGGAACGACTGGCCTTGTTCATAAAATTACCGGCAAGAATAATACAGGGCACGCCAGCGTTTTGATGGCGCATTATGATGTTGTTCCCGTTGTTGCAGAGGACTGGGATTTTGACCCGTTTGCAGGAGATGTTGTTGACGGACAAATCCGTGGCCGAGGAACAATGGATACAAAAGGAACCTTGTGCGCGTGCATGCAGGCTACAGAAATAATGCTAGGTCAAGGCTGGCAGCCTCAGCAAGATTTATACCTTTGCTTTAGCGGCGAAGAAGAAATCAACGGAAAAACCTGCGCCGATATTGTAAGCTGGTTTGAACAAAAAGGAATCACAATTGATTTTGTTCTTGATGAAGGCGGTGCGATTGTTGAGAATGCGTTCCCGGGAGTTAGTAAGCCCTGCGCAATGGTCGGCACCGAAGAAAAAGGTTCTACATATCTTGATTTGATTGTGAGTGCTAAGCCGGGGCACGCCTCTGCTCCGCCAAAGAATTCTGCTGTGGGGATTGCGTCTAAAATTGTAGCGGCCCTGGAAAAGAAAATGCCTGCCGTAGAGTTCACGCCGACAGTCACCAAAATGCTCAAAACAATGGGCAAGTCAAATGATAATGCCGCGCTCAAATTTATATTTTACAATTTGTGGCTCACAAAGCCTTTGGTAAATCTACTTTCAAAAATCCTGCGAGGAGAACTTTTTGCCCTGCTCCACACCACCTGCGCCATAACAAAATTCAGCGGAAGCCAGAGCTACAACGTTCTGCCATCAAAAGCAACAGTTGGAATGAACCTTCGCCTACTTGGAAGCGACACCGTAGAAAAAGTCTGCGACCGCATCCTTGGTGTGGCAAAAAAGGCTGCGGGCAAAAACGCCCAGGTTGAACTAAAAGTTGTAAGTTACGGAAACCCTTCAAGAACCTCCATCACCCAATGCGACCAATGGACAATGCTCAAGGACGTAATCACCCAAACCTGGCCCGAAGTTATCACAAGCCCCTACTTAATGATGGCCTGCAGCGACTCCCGCCACTACTGCCGCATCACCGACAA
>CAMKDH010000065.1 GCA_946411215.1 uncultured Treponema sp.
ACCTACTCCAAATACCCATAAACATACCTATACGGATCCTCAATCATACCGCAGGTATCGCCGAACTCTAACAGGAGGCCGCCGCTTTCACTGGTGGTCTGCCAAATCGGAAGCGTTTTGCCCTTTGTGTCATAACCATTTGGGTTGCCTGTTTTTACAAAGTTCAGCCAGCACGAGCTCATAATTTCTTCAAGTTCGTAGTCGCGGTCATTGTAATTTTTGGTGCGAGGGACGTTGCGGTAGGCGTAAATCAGTTCGCCGGAGTGGTTGGTGCCTATTTCGCCGTTTTCGCGGGTGAAGTAGTATTCGTAGACGGGTTTTCCTTGAGATTCAATCATTTTTGTCCAGCATTCGTGAGGGTAGGTAAAGCATACGACAGAAAAAATATCACTGTATAACTGTTTTGCTTGTTTGTTTGTGGCAGGCTTGTATGTGTTCACAAACTCTTCTGTTCGCTCCTTAAATGTAGACTCAAGCAGCGAAGCAAGATTCCTTTTGGTAACTTTTGTAAAGAACGTAAATCCAAAGCCTTCTCTTGCATTAAATCCGTGCATCAATGCTTCTTCGTGATTCAACCCTGCACTGTAAATTTCATACGGAGTCTGTGGCAGCGCATAACCATCAACTGTCATGGAGCTGTTTTTATATTTTGTTTTTATGAGCTTAGTTGCAGGCACCTTTCGAAGCTCCTGAACATCAGCAACACGAAACTCCTTTTTAATATCATCACCCATCTGCAGCGCATCTTCCATTGTGCGGAAAGTATGTGGAGGCACCGGCTGAATAACCGAAGAGCTTTCTGCAATTGCACGACGGAAAAATCCTTTTGTAAGAGGGCTTGCACAAAGCGCGTTCACAGAAGAAGAGCCCGCAGATTCCCCCGCAATCGTCACATTGTTAACATCTCCACCAAAGGCAGCAATATTATTGTGAACCCATTCGAGTGCCTTAATCTGATCGAGCAATCCGTAGTTTCCTGTTGTGTGATTTGGAGATTCTGCAGCAAGCTGTTTATCTGCAAAATATCCGAATACGCCAACTCTATATTCAATTGTTACAACAATAATTCCGTTGCTTGCAAGATTTTCGCCATCATATTTCTGGTACCAGCTCTGACCTGTAAGCAAAGTTCCTCCGTGAATATAAACAAGGACCGGCAGTGGGGCGTCAGCCTCATCACCAGCATTATCCACAGGCTTCCACACATTAAGATAAAGACAATCTTCACTCATAGGGCCATGATAAGTTCTGTCGGGCACAGAATGTGTGTAGGCATTCATAAGCGAATTAAACACACTGTTACCTTCTAACTGCATTGGCATAGCCGCAAAATGATCAGCGTCCAGAACACCATCCCATGGAATAACAGGCTGCGGTTCTTTCCAGCGAAGCTCTCCAACCGGAGGTGCCGCAAACGGAATGCCCGCATAAATTTCTACAGTCTTATCTTTATTCAAAATTCCACGAACAAGGCCGCCTGTAACAGAAACTGCCTCTGTATAATTTTGAACCTCAAGTCCCGTAGGATTAGTCTTTTCGATTTTTGCCGAAGCACATGAAACAAGGCACAGACAAATAGCGGCAATAAAAATCTGCAATTTGAGAAAACGAAATTTTTTCATAAACCTATTTTTTGCTCTTCCAATAATTATAAAGTTCCTCTGTTGCCAGAGCCATTTTGGTTACCGAAAACTCTGTGCCGGTTGGGTAAGTGTAAAGCGTATCATTAATAGTGTTCAAATCAACACAGTCAGTTTTTTTACCAAGATAATCATATTCAATGTGAACAGAATATTGCGAAGCCGCAGGAAGCTTTACTTCATACGACTCTCCCTGATATTCTCCCGTGAGTGTAAAGCCATCCATGTTGTGTGTAAGCTTTGCCATGCCAATATCAATGTAGCGGTCTGCATTTGGAAGCGCGTCTACCTGAGCAGGACCAGACCAGGAATAAGTGCCTGCTTCAACTTCTTTACGAACCTGTTCGCGTTCCCATTCATACCAGTCTGGAATATGTGAAAATTCTGTCTCACCTTGTTTAGCGTGCAATTCCCCAAGCTCAGTCATTTCCCATTCTTTACCGCAGTGATTGCAGCGCAGAGTAATCCCATCCGAACTCATTTTATATTCAGTCTTGCAGGCAGGACACTGATACAAAACTTTGTGAAGCCCCTTTGCACGCTGAGGGTAAGTAATCTTAAGCCCCTTATCTTTCTGCCACTTAAAATCATCGTAAATAAATTCTTTTTCAATTTCCTGCATAATCTGTTTGTGATCAAGCTGGGCAACCTGTTCAGCAGTAAAGAGACATTTCATAGTAGCTTCGGTTCCCTTCACCTTATGATCAGGCAAGTTCCAGAAAGGCGAGTTTACATGATGCCCGTGACAAATAAGAGTTACAACAGGAACCTTCAAAATCTTTACAAGCTTACCAAGAGACTCCGGCAAAACAGCAGTCGTTCCACAAAGCGAATATCGTGCCTCCGGATAAATTACAGCAATGTCTCCACGGTCAATTACATATTTAAGCTGGCGAACCAGAGTAATGTCGTTAGTAAATTTTCGTTTGCAGATACAGCCAATCAATCGGAGCAGCCATTCGCGTTTCCAAAAGCCGTCAATTGCAACAACATAATTTGCACGGTGTGGAAAAATCGCTTTAGTTGCAACTTTAAAATCCATAAAGGCGTTGTGATTACACAAAAGCAGATACGGCGGTTTTATACCTTCCATATTAATTTTTGTAAGCTTATTCTTGTGCGAAATTACATCAGGAAAAGAAAGCAGCCATGCAAGTGGCAAAAGGTGTTGTCGCATTGGTTTTGCGGCCATATCAAAGCGTGGGATGTTATCGAGCATAAAGGTCTCCTGTTTTTTATTTTAACACAGATAAAGGGGGAAGTCTCCCCCTCGGCCGCACTACGTTGCGTCCTACCCCCTCAAACGGGGGACACCCCCGTAACGCCCCCGTCTATACCTATTCCAAACAATGCGTAGTCCGCTCTAGCCGGGTCACCAGGGAAAATCTCTTTCATTTTTTCAGTAAGTTCTATTGCCGTTTTCCGCGAAGCCCTTGCCTTCTCCGAAATCAATCCCAACTTCTGCCCCTCCTGCATAACATGCACATCAAGCGGAATGAGGAGATCTGCTGTCGGGTACCAATCCCACAGTCCAAGATCAACCGGAGAGTTCTGCCTTACCATCCAGCGCAAAAACATATGGATTCTTTTATTGGCACTGGACTTTCCTTTTGGAACAATCTCGCTTTTTGGAAAGCTCTGCGAAATTATATCTGCAAGGTGAGGGCCTGTTGCTGTGGACAGGCCTCCCGCCTTACCACAGGCCTCCTTCCACCTCTTCCTAAAAAAATCCCCCATAGATTTTTCACAATTGAGTATGCCAGCCAGCTCATCAAAGAAAATCTGCATGTCGTCGTACGAATAAAAGCGGTAGTACTTGTTAGTACTACGTAAAAAATCCTTTTTGTAGGCACTGTTTTTAAGCCAGGAGCAAATGTCCCCCGCAGAATTATCAGCAGTTTCTAAAATAAATCTGATTTTTGGAATAAACTGTTTACGGTTCCCAAAGGCGAGCATTGCAGCAATAAAAGAAGAAACCTCAATATTTGCCTTACCCTTTTTATACCAGTGCAAAAACTGCGAAGGGTCTTCATCGCAAAAGGAAGGAATTTCATATTTATTGGCAAGAGAAACTAGTTTTGATTTAAGTTCGTCATTGCGAGGAGCGGAGCGACGTGGCAATCTATTTTTCATAATGTGGATTGCTTCACTCCGTTCGCAATGACATGCTCTATTTCACTTATGCTCATTCCTGTGTTACGCGCAATTTGTGCAATATCTTCGTATTCATATTTTGATCTGCTTACACCAAAGCCTGATGATTTTTTTACACGCACAGGTCCGAACTCTGTCTGAACAGTTTCTATTGTTCGTTCCAAAGTAAAGCGCTCACTTATATTCTGGCGGATTCCCAATGTTGTTGTGTGCTTGAAAATTGTTTCAATTATTCTTTGTTTGTCCTGTTCCTTACACATTACGCAAAGAAGATTTCCCGGACGGGACTTTTTCATTGTTACAGGAACAGTATATGCTTCAAGCGCGCCTTCATCAAAAAGCTGTTCAATTGCAAAACTAATTTTTTCGGCACTTATGTCATCAAGATTACATGTAAGCTCAACTATAGTCTGAGTATTCTGGTTAGTTGTTCCTAACATTGCACGCACACAGTTTGCTGCTTCAAAATCTTTCTTGCCCATTCCATAACCGATTTTCTCAGTTGTAATTGGAGGCATATTACCAAAGCTTGTTGCAAAATGTTTAAGCAGGGCGGCACCTGTTGGGGTACACAATTCTCCATTTATATGATTGTTATAAGTTGGAATGCCCTGAAGAATAAAAGCAGTCGCAGGAGCAGGTACCGGAAGAATTCCATGAGCACAATGAACTTGTCCGCTTCCAACATTAATTGGAGACGCAATAATCTGATCTGCACCAAGCATTTCAATAAGCATACAAACACAAGTGATATCTGCAACAGCATCCATTGTTCCAACTTCATGAAAATGAATATCAGTAACAGGCTTTCCGTGTGCATGACTTTCTGCCTGCGCAATAAGGTTATAAACTTCAAGCACATTTTCCTTTACAAAATCAGAAACCTTAAGGTGCTCTACAAGATGTTCAATATCATGAAGTGAAGTGTGGTGATGATGTGCGTGCTCATGGTCATGATGGTGTTCATGGTCATGCTCATGGTCATGGTGATGTTCTTCATGTTCGTGATGATGTTCATGCTCACCTTCTTCTTCACCATCAACCAGTACTGTAAAATGTGTACCCGTAATTCCACACTTAACACTTGGCTCTGCGCTGACACTAACTCCATGAATGCCAGCATCATTTATTTGTTTAAGGAATTGTTCCTTCTGGTTTTCATCTAAAAGTTCAAAAAGCGCTGCACTAAGCATGTCGCCGGCAGCACCCATCTGTAGGTCGAGGTATATTGTTTTCATTTTTCCCCCATTTGGTTAATCATGCTCGCTTGATACCCTGCACCAAAACCGTTGTCTATGTTTACAACAGAAACTCCGCTGGCACAGGAATTGAGCATACTTAAAAGGGCGCTCAAACCTTCAAAGGCAGCGCCGTAACCAACGCTTGTTGGAACTGCAATTACAGGACAATCAGCAAGGCCCGCTATAACACTTGCAAGTGCTCCTTCCATTCCCGCAATTGCAATAATAACAGAAGCACTCATAATTTCATCAAGATGGCTCAGTAAACGGTGAAGGCCTGCAACTCCAACATCATAAAGGCGTATAACTTCATTTCCAAGGACCTGCGCTGTAAGAGCCGCTTCCTCTGCAACCGGAATATCGCTTGTGCCGCCCGTAGCAATCACAATTTTTCCGTTACCAGCAGGCGTTGGAAGTTCTCCAACAATAGCAATCCGCGCATCCTTGTGATAATCAAACTTTGCAGACTCGCCACTCGAAGCCAAAGCCCCCTGTACATCAGAAGCTTTTTCTTCATCTATTCTTGTTATAAGGATTGTTTTTTGACCGTTCTGAATCATTGTCTGAACAATTTTAGTTATCTGTTCAGAAGTTTTTCCTGCACCATATATAACTTCAGCCGCACCCTGGCGCAGCTTACGGTGAAGGTCAACTTTTGCAAAATCAATATCTTTGAAAGGCTGTTTTTTTAATTCAAGCAGGGCGTCCTCGGGACTAATTGTTCCAAGCTTTACGCCCTGCAAAATATCTAGAATTTCATTATTCATTGCATCAGATTATTTGTTTTTCTTGAACAAAGCTGCTCTTACAACACCTTTTGGATCTTTTACAAACAAAATTACAAGCCAGATAATCAATCCAAGTGCTACAACAGAAAGTCCAAGATAAAAATCATTAAGCATATCTAGTGGAGCAGGAACAAAAGAATCTGCGCCTTCTTCTGCATATGCAAAAACTGCATCGATGAGCCACATAAGAGAAGCCCCCCAATATATTAAAACAAGAGTTCCAACCTTGAGTGAACGAGCATTTTCATTTTTGTACCAGATTATTGTACAAATAATTGCTGCAAAAACTGTAGTCAAAAGTGTCATGCCAGACCTCCGGCAAGGGTGCCTGCAGTAGAAGTTTTATCTGAATGTTTTTCAAAAAGAGAAACAACACCAACCATAATTCCCCACACAGCTGTTACAATCAAAGCCATACTAACTCCCGCTGTTGCCATTTCGTGAAGCATTTCTGCAGCTTCGCCATTTTCTACTGCTGTTAAGAATGGGAAGAAAGGAACAACTTCGCCGTGCCATACGTGTTCAAAAGCGAGCAGAGCCGAACCTCCCCAGAGCATCTTATTGAGCCAGCCAATTTTTGTAGAAAAAGGAATTTTTGGAGCATCAGTTGTATTCTTAGAAGCATCAATTGTCTGATGTTTTTCTTTAGATTTAATGATTCTACCTGCGATTGTTGTGATAATTGCCTCAGCAGCAGGTACTGTAAAACATGCCATTTTTAACCTCCTGATTTTAGTTAAACGCCAATGTAATTATATTATACCCCATTTTATAGAGAAATATATAAAAAAAATGTCTAAAAATTGTACAAATGATATTAAACCTTGAACAAGCCAACGTCGTCGCTGATCTTCTGGATGGCAGCGCGCAGTTTTGCAGATGTTGAACGAAGGTTTTCTGTACTTTCATTTACGTAGTGGGTTCCTTCGTTAATATCAGAAACTGCCGTATTGATGTTGCTCATACTGTCGCGAAGCTCTGTAACATCGCCCTTGATTGTTTCACCACTGCGAGTCATTTCATTTCCGGCATCACGTACTTTACTTGTACTTTCATTCATTGCCTGCAAAGCTTCAAGAATCTGCTGAGAACCAGCCTGCTGTTCTTCCATAGCACCTCGAATCTGTGTAATCAATTCACTTGTAGTGTTAATGCGCGAAGATACATTCTGGAATGATTTTTCTGATTCAGAAGAAGCTTCTACTACATGCTGAATACCATTCTGGATTTTTGAAAGTTCTTCACCAATTTTATTTGACTGTTCTGCAGAAGTTTCGGCAAGCTTACGGATTTCATCGGCAACTACAGAGAATCCTTTTCCTGCTTCACCCGCGTGTGCCGCTTCGATAGCAGCGTTCATAGCAAGAAGGTTTGTCTGTTCTGCAATACTCTGGATTGTTTCGTTGGCATCCATCATTGAAACTGACTGATCAGAAATTTTCTGGATGAGTTCGTTTACGGAAGAGTTCTGTTCAATACCGTTCTTTGTATCAAGCTCAAGAACAGTAAATTCTTCAACCATCTTAATAACCGATTTGTCTACAGAGTTGATATTTCCAATCATCTCTTCTACAGCCGCAGACGCTTCTACTACAGTTGAAGCCTGTCCCTGAATCATAGAATCAAGATATTCAATGTTCTTAGAAATTTCGGTAATTGCAGTTGTTGAGTTTTCTACAGTAGCCGACTGATTTCCAACCTGTCCATTTACAAGATTTATGTTTCCTGCCATCTGAGACATTGTAGTTGTTGTATTTTCAATTTCATTAACAAGAACTGTTCCCGCATCATTAAGTTCAACTTCTGACTGTTTGATGTTAGACATGATGTCATGGAATTTTTCAAGGAACATGTTAACACCAATTACAAGCTCACCAACTTCATCAGCATTGTGAACATCAAGGCGAACTGTAAGGTCTGCATCTCCACTTGAAAGGTCACGAATCAAAACATTGACTTTCTTAAGTCGTGCAAGAACTCGGTTCAAAAGAAGAATACAGAATACTGCAAGAATAAGTGCAATTACAAAACCAACAACCATAACTACTTTTTGAGTTTGTGTTGTTGCTGTATGAATCTGTGCAAGAGAAACTATATAGCCGATTGAATAACCTGTGTCTGAAACTGGTGCAACAAACGAAACATTCTTGTGACCGTCAAGTACAAGCTCTGCATAAGAATCCTTGCCATTTCCGGAATAAACAAGATTTGCAACTTCAGGAATAATTTCAATTTTCTGAAGAACATATTCAGAGTTGCGGTGTGCTACAATCTGTCCAGATCCATCAGTAAGAAGGAAGTATCCTGTTTCACCAATCTGGAACTGCTCAACTTTATCTGTAAGCTGCTTAATACCAAGCATACCTACAAAGAATCCGAAAGTTTTTCCGTTTGCATCTTTTGCGGCACGTGCAATTGGCATTACATATTTGCCGGATGTTTTTGAAAGAACAACGTTTCCAACAAAAGTTTCCTTTCCTTCTTTCATCATGGCTTTGTAATAGTCTCGTTCTACAAGAGCACCTCTTCCACCAATAAGACCTGTATCACGGAAAGAAGTTCCTTCTTTATCGCAGAAGAACATATAGTCATAATCAGGATTTCTAAGATTCTGATGATTATGGAGCCATTCAATTACCTGCTCATCATCACCAGTTTTTACAACGTCTGCGTCGGAGTAAATTCTAAGGTCATTTATATATACTTCAATCCATTTGTTAATTTCATCGGCACGCCCGTTTACAATTTCGTGTGCCATTTCGTAATACGATTTTGTTGTTTGTGACTGTATAACCTTTGAAGTAATGAACAAAAGAATTGAGAAAAGGAAGAGTACTGCAACCAAAAGTGCAAGTCCCATCTTTCTACCAATGCTAGTTTTTCTAAGTTTAGAAACATCCTGGTCAGCCATTAAAAATCTCCCATGTTTTAATTTTTATAGATATATCTATTATAACATGGAATTTTTTTTACTGACAGAAATTCCGTCGCCAAAATCAAAAAATTTAGTGGAAAATTCCTTATTATTGCGTAAAAACTCAATATATTTGCGGATTTTCTTTACAAGTTTGATTGTACTGTAGTTATGGGTGAGTGTAAGGTCATCTACCATTCCGTGAAACGACAAATTATCGCTTATGAACACTCCTTCCGGGGCAAGATTCTTTTTATATTTTTCAAAAAAGTTTATGTACTGGCCTTTAGCAGCATCAATAAAAATCAGGTCAAAGGTGTCGTCCAGATCGATCATCAGGGCGTCGGCGTTTATTGCTTTTATGCGGTCGTCTAAGCCGTTATCGTGGATATTTTGAAGTGCCTTAATATGCCTGTCTATATCAAGCTCAATTGTAGTAACTGTGACATCTGGTGCAACCTTAGCAAACTCAATTGCAGAAAATCCTATTGCTGTTCCAATTTCGAGAATGCGTTTTATGTTGTGCTCTTTTATATAACTGCAGATAAATTCAATTCCTCCATCGCGCATAATCGGAATAGAATTTTTTGCTGCATAAAGTTTGATGTCATCGATATCGTTCATAGAATACAGTTATTATAGCAAATTTCAAAATGTTGATATATAATTATTTTTATGGTGATGAAAATAGTATATCTTGCAGCTTGTATTATTTCTCTTTTTGAACTTATACTTTTTTATGAGTCATCACCACGTAATCTTAATAAAAACTTTCTGCTGCTTTATACAACAACTCTTATTTCAAACTTTGGATATTCCTTACTTGTTTTTACAACAAGCTTAGAGGCTGCTCTTATAGGAAACGTCTTTTCATATTTTGGAAGCATCTTTACGCTTTTCTTTATGTTTCTTGTTATTGTTGAAATGTGCAGAAAAAAACTTCCTGTTGCATTAAGTATCCTTCTGTTTTTTATATCGCTTGCAATAACAGCAATGGTTGCAACAACAGGCATAAATCATTTTTTCTATACAGAAGTTTCTCTTGGTAAGCTTTATGGTCTTACAATTATCAAAAGTAAAAATGGCCCGGGAATGTTCATCTATCTTGTTTATATTGGGCTGATGAATATTTCGTCAATGGCAATCATTATTGTTACAATCCTGCAGAAAAAAAAGGTGTCGGCAAAAACCTTGCTCACACTGCTTGGAATGATTATCTTTGGAACGCTTGCCTATGTGGTTCCTCTTGCCTGTGGCGTAAAGCTTAATCTCATGCCTTTTACTTATATATTACTTCAGACATACTTTTTGTTTTTCGCATTTAAAGCAAATTCTTATGATATTGCAGATAACCTGATGAATGTTTATAAACAGCGGGATGGTTACGGTTACATTGCCTTTGATCATAAGAAACAACTTTTAGGTTATGATAGTTTTGCAAAAAGTGTTTTTCCAGAATTGCGGGAAATGCGTATAGATTCTATGATTCCAGAATCTTACACAAACATAATCGATAAGCTTCGTTATAATTGTGAAAGCTGGAATTGGAATGAAAACTGTAACAAAGATTTTAAAATTCTTAACAATGATAAAGCAATAATCTGCACAATTCACCCAATGAGTTCAAGACTTAGACGCAGGGGATATTTGCTTGAATTACGTGATGATACCGAGCAGCAGAATTATATAAATTCAATCAGTGAATTTAATAAAGAACTTTCACATATGGTTAGTGAAAAAACCTCTCAGGTTACAAGCATGCAGGATTCAATTATTCGTGGCATGGCCATGATGGTTGAAAGTCGCGATAACTCTACAGGTGGTCATATTTCCAGAACAAGTGACAGCATTGGTATTTTTGCTCAGGAGCTTTTAAAACACAAAGAGGAATATCCAGAAATTACCCAGGAGTTCTGCGAGCTTTTAATTAAAGCAGCACCTATGCATGATCTTGGAAAAATTGCGGTTGATGATTCTATTTTGCGTAAGCCCGGACGATTTACTCCAGAGGAATATGAGCAGATGAAAACTCATGCTCAGAAAGGTGCTGTCATTGTAAAAGAAGTTTTGAGTGAATCAACAGATAAAAACTTTGTTCGCATTGCAGTAAACGTTGCACACTATCATCATGAAAAATGGGATGGCAGCGGATATCCCGAAAAACTTAAGGGCGAAGCAATTCCTCTTGAAGCACGCATAATGGCTCTGGCTGATGTTTTTGATGCACTTGTTTCTAAGCGCTGTTATAAAAATTCCATGGACTTTGATCAGGCCTTTGATCTTATTCAACAGGATTTAGGCAAACATTTTGATCCGACAATTGGAAAGATATTTATAGAATGCCGCCCGCAAATCGAAGAATATTACAAAGCCGTTCTTCAGTCGCAATAACCTATACGATAACCTATAATTGAAAATCTCCTCGGAAATCATTAAAATGTGGGTATATAATTTGCAATGACGCAAGTTGGAGGACCCGCTATGACAAACGTACCTGAACTTTTTGGAAGCCTGGTTTTTAATCAGTCTGTTATGAAGGAGATGCTGCCACCAAAAACGTTCAATGCGCTCAAAAAAACAATGGAAGAGGGCACTCCGCTTGATCTTGAAGCTGCTAATCAGATTGCCGAAGCTATGAAAAACTGGGCAATTTCTAAAGGCGCTACACACTATTCACACTGGTTCCAGCCACTCACAGGAATTACTGCCGAAAAACACGATTCATTCCTTACTCCTGCCGAACAGGGCAAAATCATTATGAGCTTTAGCGGAAAGGAATTAATTAAAGGTGAACCAGATGCTTCCAGCTTTCCTAATGGCGGAAAACGTTCTACATTTGAAGCACGCGGTTATACAGTATGGGACCCAACTTCATATCCTTTTGTAAAAGATCATACACTTTGTATTCCTACAGCTTTCTGTTCTTATAACGGAGAAGCACTCGATAAAAAGACACCGCTTCTTCGCTCAATGGAAGCTATCAACGAACAGAGTCTTCGCGTACTCAAGCTGTTTGGTAAAAAGGCAAAGCATGTTACAACAACAATGGGCCCTGAACAGGAATACTTTTTAATTGACGAAAAGCTTTACCAGAAACGCAAGGATCTTAAAATGTGCGGCCGTACATTATTTGGTGCACGTCCTGTAAAAGGTCAGGAAATGGATGACCAGTATTTTGCTGCAATCAAACCTCGCGTAATTGAATACATGGAAGATTTGAATGCAGAGCTCTGGAAGCTTGGCATTTATGCAAAAACTGAACATAACGAGGTTGCTCCTGCTCAGCACGAAATGGCACCAATTTTTACAACAAGCAATCTTGCTGCTGACCAGAATCAGCTTACAATGGAAATTATGAAAAAGGTTGCACGCCGCCATGGTTTG
>CAMKDH010000066.1 GCA_946411215.1 uncultured Treponema sp.
TTGTCTTTATATCTTTATTTTCGGCACCAATTGCAGAAAGTATTGCAATCTCGCTCTTTCGTTCAAAAACAAGGCGGCGCATACCGTTATAAATATTTATTCCTACTACAACAAAAATTATTGCAACAAGAAGAAGCAGCATGTTTTTTTCTATACGAAGTGCTCCAAAAAATGATTTGTTGTATTCACGCCAGGACTGTAAATCTGGTTTGAAATTCTGGTCTGCAGTTTCTTTTTCAAGCTGTGAAATTGTTCTTGCATCTTCCTGAGAATTTTTAAGTTTTATGCCATAGATTTTTTCAGCAGCTTTACCAAAGTGAGCTTCACCCGCATCAAGATTTATAAAGGAATATGAACTGTTTATGTCTGAATAGCCGGTTCTGAAAAGGCCTGTAACAATAAAATTTCTGTCTCCGCTTAAAAGAGAAACATCGCTTCCGCCGCTGAGTACTAAAAGATTTACAGTTTCGCCAACTCCAACCCGCAGATGATGAGCAAGAGTATATCCAAGCACAATATAATCAGGTTCGGAAAGATCAAAGTCTCCGTCGACCATTTTAAGTTCTTTATTAAAGCCCTTATCATTTATAAAAACTTCAGGGTCTATTGCCCTGATTACCGCTGCATTTTCGCGGCCAGTTTCATCTGTCATTAAGGTCTGGGCTTCATAAAAAGGTGTAACAGAAAGAACGTTTTTATTATTGCCACAAAGCTTCATAAACTGTTCAGAGCTTTCCTGCGGTACATGCTCTGCCCTTATATGATAGGAAGAAACTTCCATAATGGCGTCTATAAAGTTCATCTGAAAACCGTTCATGACGCTCATTACTGTAATAAGAGTCATAACACCAAAGCAGATTCCAAGAGTTGCAAGGAAAGAAGTAACAGCAGAACGCCCCTGTCTGTCAACACGGGCAAAACGGCTTGAGACTGCATGTATCCATTTTAGTTTTGAAACTAATCCTGCTTTATTCATAACTCTTTATTCGCTTCTGAACTCCGTTTACATAATAAACATCACGAACCTTTATATAATTTTCGTATTCAGCTCTGACTGTGTTTACCTTGTCAAACACAATTGTTGTTCTGTAAGTTCCTTTAGTAGAGTATTCTGTTTTTGTACGCAGAACTCCATTTTCATAGTATTCATAGTCTGGCGGAATGTTGTCAGGATTATCTTCAAGCCTGTCAATCTTGTCATATATGAATACCTGCTTTTGAACTTTTGATTTTTCTGAAACAGTTTCGCTTGTTATACGATTCTTCTGGTCGTAAGTCCAGGTTGTCGTAGAAACAAGTTTATTGCTTCGTTTTTTAGAATCAGATTTTTTTGAATCTTCTTCTGTTGTTTGAGGAACTTCATATTTTTGAGTCCTAATAACTAAACCATTTTCATTCAATTTGGAAACAAAAACGTTAGTGTCGGATTCAATAATTTTCTGAACAGGATTTTTTGAGTCTCCGTTATACTCATACTTTTCAACAAGCTTGAGTTTTGCATTTTGAACAGATTCCATGTTCCAGTGTTCTTTTTTCGTAAGCCTGAAAAATTCATCATAAAAAAGTCTGACTGCGGCTCTATCAGAATAATGAATCAGAACAGCATCGCCTTTTTCTTTTTGGATTGGGAAGAAAAGTTCAGAACCAAATTCCATTACCTTAAGACGGTTATACGAATCTAAAAGTCGTTTTTCTACAGTTTCAACTTGTGGAACCGATGCATTATTTTGCTCAGAATCCTCGTTTGCATTTTCTTCTGAATTCTGTGAATCTAAGGAAGGTTCTTCAAGCTCTTCAATTATCGGCGGATGAAAATTAGCTTCATCTTCAAGGAAATTAAAAACTTCTTCTCCAAGGCGCGCTTCTTCCAATGAGACAAGCATGCTGTCTACCCAATTAGCGTCGTCAAGAGATTCACTGTAAAAACCTGTGGAATCATAAATACCGGTACAGTCAGGATAGGCTTCTTCAAAAAGGTAACGGACAGTGTGATCTTTAAAAGAATACCTGAACATAAGGGTTTCAAAATATGACGGGGCTTTCTTTTCCATTAAGCGTTCGAAAATATAATTCTGCACCTCTTTATCGGGCGGATTTTTTTCTACTACTTTTTTTTGAGAACAAGAAATGAATGTCAGAACGAACAGGAGCAGCCCTGCCAATAAATATTTATTCAAATTTACAAACCCAAAAAGTCGTCTATATAATTTTCGGGATTAAATGGCGAAATATCATCATATTTTTCACCAGTGCAGACATATGCTACCGGAATGCCAAGTTCTCGCCCGATTGAAACAGCAACGCCACCTTTTGCAGTAGAATCATATTTTGTCATTATGATTGCATCTACGCCAACTGCTTCATTAAAAACTTCGGCCTGACGCAAGGCATTCTGACCTGTTGTAGCATCAATAACGATGAGCTTTTTATAACAGCCTTCATCTGCTTTTGTAGTACAGGTTTTATTGATTTTTTGAAGCTCGCGAACAAGGTTTTCTTTATTATGAAGACGGCCCGCAGTATCTGCAAGAACAAGTCCTGAACCTTTTGCTTTTACCGCTTCAGCAGCATCATAAACAACAGCAGAAGGATCTGAACCATGCTGATGACTGATAACACGAACGCCAATCTTATCGGCATGCATTGCAAGCTGTTCAATTGCAGCAGCACGGAAGGTATCGGCAGAAGCAAGAACTACATTCTGTACTCCTTTAGATGCATACATGCGTGCCATTTTTGCAACAGAAGTAGTTTTTCCAACGCCGTTCACACCAAGAATCATCCAGATGTTTGTTTTATCGGGAGTTGGTTCAAGCGAAACAGCTTTTACGCTCTGCAAAAGAAGTGTTTTAAGCTCCTGAACAACAGCAGCTTCATCAGAAATCTTCTTTTCTCTACAAATATCTTCAAGCTCTTCTACTATCTGAAAAGCGGTTTTTGCGCCAATATCTCCTTCTACAAGGATATCAGTTAATTCTTCATAAAAATCATCATTTATGGCAGACTTCTTTTTGAAAAGCGCCTTGAATTTTTCACCAAAAGATTTTTTCATATATTACTCCGTTGTATTTGATTCATTTTCTTGGGATTGTTCTTCAGTTTCTTCAGTTTGTTCTGTGACTGCTGTTGGGTCTGGCTCGGTATAATCAAAACTGATTTTTGTGCTGGCGGGTAGAACACTGTTTGCGGCGTGGAAATATCTGTAAAGTTCAAATATAAACCAGGCTCCGCATGCAAGAGAAATTCCTGTAAACACTCTTGACGCCTGATTCCAGATTAATGCATCCTTTAAGAAAGTATTATATTCACTTTCATTTTCTGACAAAGCTTTTCGTTTTGCTTCATCTTCAAAAAGACTTGTATAGCTTTTCAAACGTCCTGTTGTTGCAATTGTCGGAACAAGAGACGTTACAAGAATACTGTAAGAAAGGTACATCCGCCTTCTGTATTTTTCAATGTACTCACTGTGATCAAGCGGCTTAACCTTTGCAGTATAAAGCGCTTCATCTGTAAGTTTATTTTCAGGGATATATAAAAATGCAGAAGTATTTTCCTCTGTAATAAATTCTCCAAGCACAGCATTTCCGTTAATTTCGATTTTTGATTTTCCATCAGAAAGAACTGTAGCCGGAAATCCGTTTATAAGGAATTTTCCTTCCAACCCTTTTTTAGCATCTATATAAATTGTTTTGCTTTCCAGAGGTTCAAGAGCAACATCAATTTCGTAATATTTGTTTCCTTCAAAATAATAATTCGTTCCTGCGTTTCTATAACCGTCTGCAGTAAACTGAATAAAGTGAACTCCTGAATCAATAGTGAAAGCCTGATCTGTAGTGTTATAAAGAATATCATCAATATAAGTTTTTACTGAATCGTAAGACGAGGGTTCGGAAACTTTTATTTGAATTGTTACAGGCATAGAGTTTGTAATTGCAGGAGCCAGAGCACTTGCGATATTTGAAGCCATAAAGTCTGCATCATCAATAGAACCAATTTCTGTAATTGTTGAAACTAACCTTCGACCGGGGAAAACAAAAGCTTCTATTGTAACAGAAAGATATTCATCGTACGCAGTTATTTTACCTGTTATAAGACAATTGATTTTTGCATTAACAACTTCTTTTTCAAAAAGAGCACTTTGAATACCGCTTTCCTTTGCAATATTTGAAGCATTAAATAATGCAGAAATATCGTTCTTATATAAGGAAACTTTTTCGGCTTCGAAACTCTGAGATGAGAAAAAACTCTTTTTAGCCAGAACATTCTGATAACTTTGAGCCTGTTCTTCTGCTATAGTTTCTTCAAGCTCATGCTGACTTTTTAAATTATCATCAAGCTTTGTTTTAATTTCCTGAATCTTTTTATTCTGCGCTTCTATTTTGCGGTCAAGTTCAGATTTGCTGTATTTATCAAGGAAGAGGCTGTCGCGTTTTTTTATTTCACTTGAGAGCTGCAAAAAGTATGAGTTTTTTTCCTGACGAAGCTTATACAGTTCACGCTCTGCCTTTTCATCCTTGTAAAGGTTTCGGTACATGTTTGAACTGAGTTTTTCCAGAATCCTGGCAGGGAACATTACAGCAATGCCGTCTGCAACAGAGCCAGTCTGATTTCTTGTAAAAGAAAACTTTTGAGCACCAATAACCCATTCGGTTTGTGTAGTAGCAGCAAATACATTTGAGGAAAATATTAATAATGTAAGAAAGAGCTTAAACTTCCTCGTCATCATCCCCTGCACCATCCATTGGAAGGCCCTTCCACTTTGCTACAAGGTAAGCATTCATAAATTCATCAAGGTCACCATCCATTACACCCTGAATATTTCCTACAGAATATTTTGTGCGGTGATCCTTTACCATAGTATAAGGACAGAAAACATAAGAACGAATCTGGCTTCCAAAAGAGATATCTTTTTTCTCTCCTGCAAACTTAGAGTTTTCCTTTTCTTTCTGCTCACTGTAATATTCATAAAGTCTTGCTTTGAGCATGTTCATACAAGACTGTCTGTTCATAATCTGGCTGCGTTCACTCTGGCATGCAACAACAATTCCTGTAGGTATATGTGTAAAGCGTACGGCAGAATCTGTTTTGTTTACGTGCTGTCCACCCTTTCCACCTGCGCGGTATGTATCTACGCGTAAGTCTTCAGGACGGATATCTACTTCGATAGTATCATCCAAAACCGGATAAACATAAACAGAAGCAAAGCTTGTATGGCGGCGTGCGTTAGCATCAAATGGAGAGATTCGTACAAGACGATGGATTCCACCTTCACCCTTGAGGTAACCGTATACAAAATCCCCGGAAATCTGAATTGTGATAGATTTAATTCCGCCTTCTGCTTCAAGCTCATCAAGAACTTCTGTTTTATACCCGTGACGTTCTGCCCAGCGTAAGTACATACGGCTTAGCATAAAGGCCCAGTCACAGGCTTCTGTACCACCAGCGCCTGCATGGACTGTAAGGTAAGCATCGTTCTGATCAACTTCACCAGAAAGGAGATTTAAGATATTTAATTTTTCGAATTTTTGTTTAGCAGCTTCGTACATCTGGCGAACTTCATCTTCTTCATCCTGTCCGCCCGATTCACTGGCAAGTTCATACATGGCATCAAGATCGTCCATGTCTTTTATTAAGTCACGCCATGGTTCCACACGGTTTTTAAGCCTGCGTACCTGTGCCATAACTTTTTCTGCAGCCTCATGGTCATCCCAAAAACCGGGAGCTTCGGACTGCTTCATTTTTTCTGCAATAGATTTATCAATAGCGTCCGAGTCAAAGACGCCCCCAAACATTCATAATTTCTTCGCGTAACTGTTCGATTGGTAATTTTATCTCTTCTAACATACCTTTAGAATATCAGTTTTAGGTGTATTTTACAATAAGTGGATGGATTATAGATAATACATGGATTGCTTCGCTACGCTCGCAATGACGTTAATATCTAAATGTATTGAAAAAAAATGGCGCGAGGGAGGATTTCGGATTACAAAAACATTCTACAGTGCGGCCGCAAGGCGGCCAACGTTTATCGTTCCAAGGCACTGTAGCATGTAGCGGGCTAGCCCGCGGTTTTGGAATCCGAATATCCGACCGGAAGCCATTTTTTTTCTATATGATACAGTATTATGCTTTATTCCGGCAAAGCGATTCTGTCCAGTGTATAATTCATCCAGATTTTTGTCTGGAGTGGATAAACATGCGCTACTTTTACAAATGCCTTAGCAGCTTCTTCAAAATCTCCAGTGAAGAAATATGCTTCTGCAATGTAAAAATATACTCTATTTCGAACACTTTCGCTGATGTTGGTGCCATTAAGCTTGTTCAGAAGGACAATTGATTCTTCGTATTTTTCCTGAACGAAGGTGTTTTTAAGAACTTCAAAAAGCAAAAAATCGTCGCCTGAGTCTGGGGAAATTAAATCTTCTTCAAAAAAGTATGGTGTAACAGGAGTTCTTCCCGATTTTGATGAATATGAAGAGAACTGAGTTGCTGATTTTGCGACATCATCAGAAATCAGAGTATCGCCCTGCCCCTGACCTTCTACGTAATTAATAAAAGGCAGTGGAGTTTCGCGCATTGTGCCTTCTGTGTATAATTTTTCATCAGGCTTTTTCTTTGGCTCAATATCTTTTGGCTGTGGCGCAGTAAGATGAACGCCTTCAACAGTTGAGTTCATAGAAACTAAAATCAAATCAAACGGACGGTCTGTAAAAGCAATTACTGCATAAAAGTAATCATTGTAATCCATTACAGAATCTGTATAACCGCAAGCTTCTGCAGGAAGTTCTGCTACAAAATATGCACCGCTAAGCTGATTATATGAAGAAATTGGTCTTGTATCGCGATAAATAAGAAGCTTTGTAATCTGAGGTTCCGGATTCTGAGGAAGTGTCCAGTAAACATTTATTCTTGTACCTTTAGCAGCAACAGCCTGAATGTCGGTTACAATTGGTTTGTTCTGTGCGTGGGCGTAAATTATTGTGAAAAACAGAGTTAGGATTATCAATATTTTCTTCATATAAAGCCTCATCATAAAATAGATTGCCACGCTTCGCTCGCAATGACAAATCCTTAGTAAATATTCCTCAACAAATCAAGAATTGAAGGGCGTTCAACAGCATTGCGGATTTCTTCAACAAGCTCTTCACCCTTCACTTCATTTTTAACTACAGCGTTTCCTTTTTCGTCTGCAGCAGGAACGTTATCTACAGCATTTCCGTTTGCATCATTATTTGCTTTTTGTGCAGGCAGGGAAACAAGTACAATTTCATCATCTATATTTATTTTATCATAAAATCCGTGATTTTCTATAGTTGCTTCAGAGATTTCTTCGCCTGCTGTTGTGATTGTAATTGAACCAAGAACATCAGCATCACGGTAGTACAAACCAACGCCAGAATCTGCAGTACGAATCTGACCTTTTTTAATAATCTTAAGCTGGGCTTCCTTTACAATATTTTCTGATTTTCCAAGGTCAACAAGAATAGTCTTTCCATTGCGTGCAAGAATCTTGCCACGAACTGTAAGCTTTTCAAGAACTGAATTGCGGAAGCGTCTGAGTACTGTAGAAAAGCGGTTGTTTCCAGTGCAGTAGAAAGAGTTTTTAGAAATCTCAAGTCCTGTGCGTCCAGAATACATTGTGCTCGAAAGTGTCATATCATTTTCACCTTCGCTAAGTGAAAGGATTATAAAATAATCAAAGCCACCTGCACGTGAATTTTTGAAAGCTTCACCATAACCACTGACTGGAGTAACCTGAGTTTTTACAGAAGTAATTGCAACGCCCGCAAAAATATCAGCCGCAGCATTTGCAACAAGACGATTTGTATCTGCATGAATAAAAGTAGAATTTGTATCTTCATAGAAAACTGCAATATTCCAGCGAGTCTTATCTAAATAGAAAGGTTCAACATTCCACTTTTTTCCGAGTGTATCTGTAAGAAGATAATTATAGGCTTCAATTTTATCATTAAGCTCTGTCAAAAGCTTTTTACCGCCCGCTTTCGAAATCTGTTCACTGTTATGCTCTTTAATAAACTTAAGCTGTTCAAGATAAAGCTCATGCATTCCGTTTATTTCAAGAATCTCTGCATAAGCGGCACGTGCTTCGTAATTCATAGGATCAAGCAAAAGCGCACGCTGATATTCATAAACTGCCCCGGAACCATCATAGCGCGAAGCATACTGTTTTGCATTTTCAACATGATACTGGGCATAAAGCGAACGATGAGAATCTTCAAGCGAAAGAGTATTTCGTACTTCGTTTTCCAAAGCACTTCTCATAATTTCATCCTGAGGATTAATTGAAAGACCTGCTGTCCATGTTTCAATTGCCCCAGAAATATTACCAAGCTTACACTGAGAAACACCCTTAATAAACCATGCATTTGTATTCTTACGGTTGCGGCTTATAAGATAATCGCTTATATCAATTACATCCTTATATCTTGACTGCTTATATAAAACTGTAGAAAGCATATCGTAAGCCTTGTCGTAATCACTGTTTACTTCTACAGCAATACGTGCCTGTTTTTCTGCAGTAATGTAGTCACCTTTCATTGCATAGATGATTGATGCAAGATAATGAACTTCGCTTTCACCAGAATAATAAGAAAGTGCCTGTCTAAGATAGTTTTCTGCAGTTTGAGTATTTCCGCGTTCTGCATTTACAAGTGCCAGAGACAAAAGAGCCTTTCGGTTTGTGTTCTGTCTTTTAAGTGCTTCCATATACTGATTTTGTGCACCAGAAAAGCGGCCTTCGTAAAGCTCAATTTCTGCAAGACCAAAGTGAGCATCTATATCATTAGGATATTTTTTAAGGATACTGTTGAAGATTGCACGTCCGTCATCTATGCGGCCAAGAGAAACATAAACCATTCCCTTGAGATTCTGAATCTTCTGATTATTTTTTTCGTATTTTTCGGCGTTTTCAAGATAATTAAGGGCAAGATCAAATTCACCAAGCTTATAAGAGCATTCTGCAAGCTTATACCAGGCATCGGTAAACGCAGGATTTTCTGCTGTTACTTCAAGATAATATTGCGAAGCAACATAAAAGTTTTCATTCGCTTGAGCTTCCATTCCAAGGTTGTATTTATCAAGGGCACCTGCTCCAAAAACAAGAGCGGGCAGCAAAAGGAGGCATACCGATAATACAACAGTCTTCTTACTCTTCATCATCTTTTTGATTTTCATTGTTTCTGATTACCTTTATTACATTAATTCTATGGCCTTCCATATCCTGGACTATAAAATCATAGTTATTCCAGGAAGATTTTTCATATTTAACAGGAACCTTTCCAAACAAATCAAATACAAATCCGCCCAGTGAGTCAAAATCTTCATTAGGGAACTGAGCACCAATAGTTTCGTTCAAATCATCAAGGTCTACGCGGGCATCGCAAAGCCATACGTTTTCATTTATTGTAATTATGTCTTCGCGTTCCTTATCAAATTCATCCTGAATATCGCCTACAATCTCTTCGATGATATCTTCCATTGTAACAATACCAGAGATTCCGCCGTATTCATCAATTGCCATTGCAATATGAAGGTGATGACGCTTGAATTCTCTAAGCAGAGAGTCAATTCTCTTACTTTCAGGAACAAAATATGGTTTACGGATTATTTTAAGCAAATCTACAGGCTGATTTTCTGCAAAGGTTTTAAGAAGATCCTTTACATAAAGCACGCCTACTACGTTATCAATAGAATCTGTATATACAGGGAAACGTGAATGACCGCTTGCAATGATTTTTGTAACAAGTTCATCCTTAGGTGTGTCTGATGAAATAAAGTCTACGTCAATGCGGGGAACCATAACTTCTTTTACAGAAGTTATAGAAAGGTCTTCTACACCCTGAATCATATCTTTTTTTTCTTCATTGAGGATTTTTTGTTCAATTATGTCGTTTTCATCAGCGTTTTTTGCGGCTGTTTTCTTTTTGTGTCCAAACAAACTCATTTTATAATAATTTCATCCTTTAATTTTTCAAGTATATTTTCCTGCAGAACAAGCATTTCACACACTGGAGCAACTCCTTTTTCTATATGCTCTTCTCCGTGGTCCATTCCATTTAAATGAAGGAGTCCATGAACAAGAAGACGCTTTAGCTCTGCATTTGTATCTTCATTAAAATATTCGGCATTTACGGGCAATGTATCAAGGCTAATCGCAATATCTCCTACACATTTCCATTTACCTTCTTCATCTTCGTATTCTTCATCGTTTTCAAAAGATAAAACATCTGTAGGAGCATCTATGTTACGATACGAAGAATTGAGCTCTTTTATATACTCATCATTACAGAACAGCACAGACACTTCTTCATTATCAAACCCAAGCTGATTTGCTGCAAGTAAAAGAAAGTCCTGAACTTTATCGAGCCATTCGGGTTCTTTTACACCCTCCTGAACCGAAACGAAGATTCTATTTGCCATTCTTTTCTGCCGCCTTTTTCTTTTCTGCAGGTTTAGCACTTTCTTTTGCGGGTTCTTTAACTGCAGGCTCTACAGGTTTTGTCTGTTCAGTCTTTTTTTCTGCATCAGGGTCCTGCTGATCTGGATATTCAATTCTACTGTGATAGAAGCCTGCAAGAATCTGAACAAAGGATTCCTTAATTTTGGTAAGGTCTCTATATGTAAGATCACAGTTATCAAGCTGATGTGCTTCGATTTTTGCATTTATAAGAGTTGTAATAAATGTTTCAAGACGCGGAATAGAAGGATTTTTTAAGGTATGACAAGCCGCTTCCACTGTATCGGCGAGCATTACTACACCACTCTCTTTTGTTGCTGGAGGACGTCCAGGATAAGCAAAATCCTCAGGAGATAGTGTCGGATCCTTTTCCTTTGCTTCATTATAGAAATACTGAATTACGCTGTTTCCGTGATGTTCTGCAATAACATCAATTATTACCTGTGGAAGGTGCATCTGGCGTGCTTTTTCAATACCTTTCTTTACATGACTCTTGATAATTGTAGTATAAAGGTTTGGATTAATATCGTTTTTACGTTCACTTTCGCCCTGCTGATTTTCTACAAAGTATTCACTCTGGTCAATTTTACCAATATCGTGATAATAACCGCCAACGCGTGCAATAAGTGGATTAGCACCAATTTCACGGCAGGCAAATTCAGCAAGCTGCGAAACCATCATAGAATGCTGATAAGTTCCGCTTGCAGTAATACACATCTTTTTAAGAAGCGCTGCATTTGTATCGCTCAAATCCATAAGACGGAATACAGAAGCAGTATTAAGCATATATTCAAGCGGTGTCAAAAGTCCAAGTGTAAGGATACCTGACAAGAAGCCGTTACACAAAATGCCAGGAATAAGCTTTACATTAGCAGCAAAGGTCTCATTAAATATAACAATCAAAAGTACAAAGAAAACAAGGTCTGTCAAAGCAAGAATAATACCCGCAAACACAAGATCAATTCTTCGTTCTACCTTTCGTACAATTGCAACAGAGCTTAAAGAAGTAGCAAGTGTAAACAGGAATGGAACAATATCCCAGTTGCCTGAGCCAAGAACTGCAAAAGCCATTATAAAAGAAAAAAGTGAGGCTGAATTCTGGCCATAAAGAATTGTAATTATCATTGCAAAAAGGCTTGCCGGAATAATAATACAAAGTGCATAAGGAGTTGTACAAACAGGAAGCTTAGTTCCAAAAGAAGCTGCAAAGAAAAGAATTAGAAGGAAGATTACCTGAAGCAGCGGTTCCTGAAGCTTGATTTTTCGTCCAAACGGAAGCAAAGAAAACAGCAGGTAATACATTATAGAAATAACAAGCAGATACAAAAGCTTATTCGCAAAGGCTCTGTAATCAATATACAAAGGAGAAGCAATCATCTTCTGAAGTTTTGCATATGCTTCTTCTGTAATTTCAAAACCTTTTTTAATGATTTTTTCTCCGGCAACAATTGTTACAGGATTTGCATCGTCTGCGGGAATATTCTTTTCGGCAATAATTGTTCTGTCCGAAATCTGACCTATTTCAAAATCTTCTATAG
>CAMKDH010000067.1 GCA_946411215.1 uncultured Treponema sp.
GAAGGCCTGCTCCACAAGCCGAGCCGCTGTTTCATCATCAAGTACATATCCGTCTTTTACTGCTGCTTTACATGCTGTCATTGCAGCAATAGAACGGATGATTTGTTCTGGTTCAACATTCTTTACAAAAATCAATGCGCGAAAATCGTATTCAGTGCCTGTCCAGCGTTCCGGGATTGATGTGATTTTCCAATATCCGTCTTCTTTTTTTTCTGCATCAAAACCAATTTGCGAAAGTCTTTCCTTTAATTTTTCAAGCTGATTATCCTGGCTTTTTGATTCTGTCCTGATTTTGTAAGGGATAAGCAACTGTTGGCGGCCACCCTGATTATTCATGATTTTATCAAAAAGAATTCTTTCATGAACTGCGTGCTGGTCAATTATATAAAGAGAGTTGTTTTTTTGTGCAAGGAGAAAGGTACCAAGAGCAGGGCCTATATACTGAACCTTTGCCTTTTCTTCCTGAGGTGCAATAAACTCCTTTGAAAATGACTGCATTGCCTGTTCTGCAAGAGATGCGGTAGGAACTTCCGGTCGTGAATATGAAGTTTTGGCTGCAGAAGGCATATATTTAGAGCGAAGATCATGAACTTGTGACATCGTGGTCCTTGAGTCTGTCGAAGGGCTTTTGTATTGTATATGCCTTTCATACCCACCTGCAGGCACTGCCGGTCTTTCAAATGCATCAACTTCATCTGCCGGTTTATCATTTATAAAGTTTTGATATGTATAATTATGATAAAATGTCCTTACGCTTGAGCTTATTGCATGATGTAATTCCGAAATGTCATAAAATCTTGCTTCTTTTTTTGCAGGATGAATATTAAAATCTACAAGCTTTGGATTTATTGTTATATAAACGAGCGCAATAGGGTAAGTTCCGTTTGGAAAAAATCCCTGGCCTCCGTATTCAATTGCCTGAACAAGTGAATATTCCTGAATGCGTCTGCCATTTACATAAATATAGATATCTTTTTTGTTAGAACGACTTACTGCGGGTTCTCCCGTAATTACACTGAATGACCAGTCTGGTTCTTTACCAGAAGCAGCGCCTTTTACTTCATAAAAAAGGTTTTTATCATATTCATAGCGGTTTGCATCAACAAATCTGTCTCGTAAAGTCTGACCCGCATGTAAATCAAGCTTTGTTTCTCCGTCGCTTACAAATCTAAAGGCAATATCAGGGCGCGAAATTGCTTTTTCTATAAAGGTATTTCTGCACATTACACCTTCTGTAGCAGCGCGTTTTAAAAACTGCCGGCGTGCAGGAAAGTTTTCAAAAAGTCCTTCTGCTTGAACGATTGTGCCTTTTGTTAATGCAACGCTTTCTATAATATGATCTTCTGTAATACTTGCGCGCATCTTAAAACCGCCGCTTGTTATAGAAAGTCGTGCTACTGCCGCAATAGACGCGAGCGCTTCACCTCTAAATCCAAGTGTAGAAAGATTCATTAAATCAACTTCTGTTGAAATTTTACTTGTTGCATGAGGGCGCGCACAGTTTTGTAAATCATCCTTTGTCATGCCGCAGCCGTCATCAATTACACGGATTTTTTCTATTCCACCACCTGTAATTTCAACAGTTATCTGAGAGGCTCCAGCGTCAATTGCATTATCAATAAGCTCGCGTACTACAGCATTAGGACGATCTATAACTTCGCCTGCTGCAATTTTACGGGCAACTTCTGCATTTAATGTTCTTACAGGGCTTTCAAGACTCATTTTCTTGTTCCGTTTACTTCACCTTGTTCAGAGAAAATATCAAACTGAGGTTCGTTTCCCTGTTCCATAGGATTTGGTTCGTTCATTAAGATTTGAACTTTTCCTTCTATTTCATCAAGCTGTTTTTCCATTCCGCCTGCAAGCTTAATGCCTTCCTCAAAATCCTTGAGGGCATCTTCAAGTGAAATATCGCTTCGTTTTATATCATTTGTGAGTTTTTCCAGTTTACTAAGATTTTCTTCAAATGTGTTCATTTTGTTTCCTCCACCTTTGCTATTATTTTTCCTTCTGAAGGTGTTATCGTAAGCATTTCACCCGATTTTACCTGTGCAGAGCTTTTAATTATATTTCCTTTTTCATCTGTTACCATAGAATATCCGCGGTTAAATATAGTTTGTGGACTTGCATTTTCCAGAATAGTTCTGCAGGTGGCAATTCTTGTGCGGTAATCTTTTATTTTGTCTAAAATCCCGTCCCTAAGCCCCTGTTTTGCATTATCAAATCTGTTTAAAAGCGGCTGCTGGATGTTTCTGAACCTTACTTCAAGAGAAGAAGGATCAAATGCACGTACAATCAAACGTTTTTTCTCTATTTTTTGTTTAATTTCATTGTAAAGTTCAGTTTTATAAAAAGAAATATCCTGCTTAATATCACTCAAAAGTGGAACAGCAAGCTCTGCAGCGGCAGAAGGAGTAGCGGCACGTTTATCGGCAGCATAATCGCACAATGCCCAGTCAATTTCGTGACCAACAGCAGAAATTACAGGAATTTCAGAAGCAGCAACTGCCCGAATTACATTTTCCTCGCTGAACGGAAGCAAATCTTCAAGCGAACCACCACCACGTCCAACAATAAGAACATCACAAAGCTTGTAAAAGTTTGCAATTTCTATCATTTTCTGGATTGTCTGAGCCGCACCATCTCCCTGAACAAGGGCTGGAAAAACAATTACATTTATATTTTTGTTTCGCCTCTGGCTTACCTGCAGAATATCACGGATTGCAGCACCTGTAGGACTTGTTACAACACCAATTGTGCGTGGAAACTGTGGTAAAGGCTTTTTGTTTTCTTCATTAAAAAGACCTTCTGCTGCAAGCTTCTTTTTTCGTTCTTCAAGCATTGCAAGAATATCGCCGGAGCCTGTTGCTTCCATTTTATTTACAATAAGCTGGTAGTTTCCCTGAGGCTCGTAAACAGAAATCCGTCCTGTACAGCGGACTTTATCTCCGTCCTTTGGCCTGAACTTAAGCGAGTAGAGGGAGCCTTTAAACATTACTGCTTTAAGCTGAGCTGTATTATCCTTAAGCGTAAAATAAACGTGGCCGGAGCTTGAAGGCCTCCAGTTAGAAATTTCGCCTTCTACGCAGATAGTTGGAAATGCGCCTTCGAGAATCTCTTTAATATAAGAAGTTATTTGTGCTACTGAAAAGACCTGATTCAACAGGCTGTCCTGATCTCCCATGCTTCTTATTTTATCTTAATTCCATTAACTTGTTCAACCAATTGCCGATAAAGAAGTTGATGAAAAGTATTGTTGTTTTATTTGACGAAAAAAATAAATATGAAGATGAAAAGGTTTTTGCAGGAAAAAGTGCAAAAGAATTATGCCAGATTTCTGCTTCTTCCTTTGGTTTTGAAGTACGCACAATAAGCGGTTGCAGTACAATTACGTCTCTTTTAGAAGAATTAGATAAAATTTGCCGCGAAACGCAGTCTGATTCTTTGATTTTTAGTTATGCAGACTACCTTTTTGTTAATAAATCGCTTGCGCAGGGCCTTTTAAGCACTCATCAGGATTACAAGGCTGAATATACCTTTGCAGAAGGATATCCCGAAGGCTTTGCCCCTGAAGTTTTAGATAAAGGAACTATTGCAATCCTTCTTGAATTGTCAAAAACAACTGCTTCGAATCTTGGTTCACAAAAAATCACACGTCATTCGCTTTTTGATATGATTAAAACGGATATAAATTCCTTTGAAGTAGAAACTGTTCTTGCTCCTGTAGACTGGCGTTTGTTCCGTTTTGCTTTTGATTGCCGTAAAAAAGAAAACTTTATTGCCTGTCAGAAGTTGTTTGAGCAGTTTGAAAAGGAATTGTCTGCAGCTGAAGGTTTTGCAAATGCAAATCCTGTTGAACTTTCAAAGGCTGCTGCTTCAAATCCTGGTATATTAAAGACAATTCCTTCGTTTTATAATCTTCAGCTTGCTCAAAAATGTCAGGGTAAATGTTCATATTGTCCGTATCCAAAGGCACTTAGCCAGAAAGAAGGAATAGAACCTGCGGCTGCTTCAAAATTTATGGATTATGATAAAGCCTGTAGCCTGATTGCCCAGATTGCAGACTTCTCCGGCGAAGCTGTTGTAGGTCTTTCTGCCTGGGGAGAATGTTTTAATCACCCTGATTTATTGAAAATAATAGAAAAAATCCTTTCGTATGAAGGACTTTCTGTATTTATAGAAGCAGACGGCTGTTCAATTCCAGATTCCTTTGCAACAGAGCTTGCAAAAGTTGTAAATGCAGCTCCTGAACGTAAAAACGGCTGGCAAAAAATAATGGTAGTTGTTTCTATGGACGGCTTTACTGCTCAAACTTGTGCCAGCTTACGTGGTTCTGACTTTAATCTTGAAAAATCGGTTGAAGCTGTAAAAAAATTACAGGAAGCAGTTCCAGATTGTGTTTATCCTCAGTTTGTGCGCATGAATGCAAACGAACCAGAGCTTGAAAACTTCTTCCGCTACTGGAAAGAAAAATCAAACGCAAGTAACGGAAACTTTATAATCCAGAAATTCAACAGCTTTGCAGGCCTGCTTAAAAACGAAGAGCCTGCCGACCTTTCTCCATTAGAACGAAATATCTGCTGGCACCTGCGACGAGACCTTACTGTTTTATGGAATGGTGATGTTCCACTTTGTCACAGCCGCGTACTTGATGACATTCAGGGCAATGTTTTTGAACAGGGCATCGCACCAGTATGGGAAAAACTAAACGACGAACTTAAAAAACATATAAATCAGAATTATTGTGAAAAATGCGGAGGATGTGATGAGTTCTATACCTTCAACTTTTGATGAACACCAGATAAACATGACAGTAATCGGGGGAAAAGTTAATAATTCTCCTGATGTACTGAATATATCTGTAATCCTTCTTCATTCAAGTGCAAGTCATCTTAAGCTCAATGTTTTTGAAAACCTGATGGGTTGTAATTTTCGTTCAATTATTTCTATCGAACATGACAGCAGTAATTATTCTATTGAAGATATCTCAAAAAAGTTTCCTGATATAAAATTCTTTATTCCGCTCGAAAAAGCATCTGACGGCGAACTTATTAATCTTGCAATGAGTGAAATTGACGCTGATTATGTGCTTGTAATTAGAGACAGCCTTTATATTCCAAGTGGTGTTGTGCTTACAAATCTTGCAGATCGACTTACAAGCTCTCAGATTTATTGTATTGTTCCACGTCTTTTAGATAAAAACAAAAACGGACTTTATACATTGTTTACACCAGGGGCTGAAAAATCTCATTTTGTAATTGATTCTTCATCATTTGTAACAGACGGAAAGAAAACAATCTATCCAAAGGATTATATAGCACTTTATAACCGTAAAAAGTTCATTCAGCTTGGCGGATTTGATCACACAATTAAAACCCCTTACTGGCAGAATCTTGATCTTGCAGTTCGTTCATGGCTTTGGGGCGAAGAAACTAAACTTACAACAATGCTTCAGTTTTCTTATATTGATGAACCTTCAATTGATGACAAAACAATCAATCAGGATTATCTGAAGTACTATCTTAAAAACGAAGTGCCAAAATATAAAAACGAAGCCGCATTTATAAAGAATTCAGCCTTTTATAAATTCTTATTTCATTCTTCCTGCGGATATCTTGAAGCAAAAAAGCAGTTTAATGCCGCAAAAGAATGGGTAGAAAAAAACAAATATCAGTTCAAAATGGATTTACAGACCTTTATAAAAAACTGGCAGCAACCTCAGGTGGAAAGCAATGAAAACTAAAAGAGCAGTAATTGTTCAGTGTCGTTTATCTTCTTCGCGTCTGCCTGGTAAAGCATTAAAAATCCTTGGTGAAAAAACTGTTTTAGCCTGGGTTTTAACTTCCATGAAAAAAGTTAAGGCCGATAAATATTTTGTTGCTACAGATCATGAGTCTTATGAAACTCTTAAACCAATCTGCAAAAAAAATGGTTTTGATTGTTTTGCCGGAGATTTAAATGATGTTTTAAAGCGATTTTGCGATCTTATTAAAACTCTTAAGGTTGATACAATAATCCGCGCTACTGCAGATAATCCATTTTTGTTTTACGAAGCTGCAGAGGCTAGTGTAGAAGAGTTTGAACAAAGAAATAAAAGCAAAAAGCCTTGCGATTATCTTACATTTACAGGCCTTCCTCATGGTTCTGGTGTAGAAATATTTAGTGCAGAATCTTTACTTAAAGCCGCAGAGCTTACAGATAATCCTTATGACCACGAGCATGTTGGGCCAGCTTTATACAATCATAAAGACAGATTCAAATGTGAGTTTTTAAAGGCTCCAACTCGTTTTTATTATCCAGATTTACGAACAACAATAGATACTTTTTCTGATTATATGCGCGCTTCCTGCATTGTAAATTTCCTCAAGGATTGCAAAGAACCGTATACAACAGAACAGATTGTTGACGCATGTAAATCAGATGCAGTAAATAATCCAATTGTTTTTGTACCTTCTGTTGTAAAAGGGCAGGGAACCGGACACCTTCACAGATGTCTTAGTACAGCAATTGAAACAAGCGGATTTGTATATATTCCAGATGATTGTACTCTTGCAGAGACAATCACAATTATTGATGAATATAAAGAAAAGGGCCTTCAGAACTGGCAGATAATTAATCAGTTTCCAGACGAAACATATAAGCCTGTTATTGTTACAGATAATTTTAAGCTTTCTCAAAATCAGGCAGAAGCATTTTCAAAATGTAAAAAGCTCATTTCTCTTGATGAAGGCTCTGATTATTCTGAATACTGCGATTATCTTTTAGATATTATTCCTTCTTACGATGTTTCGCGCCTTCCAAATCTTTTTGATACAAGCTATATTACAAAGCCTTTGAATGTAAGAAAAACTAAGTCTTTGAATATAGAAAAAGTTTTAGTTTGCATCGGTGGTGAAGATCCTGCTGGTCTTACGCTCCCGGCTGCTCAGGCTCTTGTAAAAAATCTTCCAGGGGCCCAGATTACAGCAATTGTAAGTGATATTGATAAATACAGAAATGTTTTAAATATAAATTTCATTCCTCCTGTAGAAAATCTTCGCGAAAAAATTTTTGAATATGATTTAGTTGTTTCTCATTATGGACTTACAGCTTTTGAAGCAGCGTTTGCAGGATGTGCTGTTATAATGGTTGCAACTACAAAGCTTCATGAACGACTTGCTCAAAAATATGATTTTGCATATATTCCGCACGGAAAAATCGATTCATTAAAAATGCAGAAGGCTCTTGAATCTCCGTTCCTTCATCCAGAAATCAAAATGAGCTTACAGCAAAAATCGCTTGGTTCGTATATTCAAAAGCTTGCATTTGGTAAAAAGCTTTGTTGTCCTGTTTGTGGTGAAAAAGAAGGCGAGGCTAATGTGGAAGCTGTTCCAGATCCAATCATTTCCCGTAACGCAGGCAGAACTTACAGACGCTGCAAAACCTGTGGAATTGTGTACATGTCCTATACTGCCGAAGAAGAAATGCAGTATAAAAAATCATATTTCTTTGAAGATTATAAAAAGCAGTACGGAAAAACTTACGAAGAAGATTTTGATTCTATAAAAGCACAGTGTGTTCGCAGAATTAAAGTTATGAATTTGTTTCATGATAATCAGGGTGGAAAAAACTATCTTGATATTGGCTGTGCTTACGGACCATCTTTAGCTGCTGCAAATGAACTTGGACTTAATCCTTTTGGAACAGATATTTCTGATGATGCAATTCATTATGTAAAAAGCAATCTTCATTTTCCAGCCTCATGCAGTGCCTTCCCGCAAATTGATGTTGAAAAAGAATTTGGAATTACTCAGTTCGATGCTGTTTCAATGTGGTATGTAATTGAGCATTTTAAAAATCTTGATTCTGTATTGGAAAAGATTTCTTCAATATTAAGAGACGGGGGAATCTTTGCGTTTGCAACTCCTTCTGGCGAAGGTATTTCTGCAAAAAGCGACATAGACCATTTTTACACAATCAGTCCTATTGACCATTTTTCAATTTGGGAACCTTCTCGTGCACAAAAAATCCTTAAAAAATATGGCTTTGAAATAGTAAAGGTTGTTTCTACAGGACATCACCCGGAACGTTTTCCTGTTTGTAAAAAAGAAAACATTCAAAAGGGCAGTGTAAGATGGAATATGATAGATAATTATTCAAAGCTCATGCAGCTTGGCGATACAGTAGAAATCTATTGCCGTAAAAAGGCGGAAAAGAAATGAAAAATATAGTTATATTAGGTGCAGGCCTTATGCAGCGTCCTGCTATACAAAGCGCAAAAAAACTTGGACTCCATACAATTGTTGTAGATGCAGATCCAAAAGCAGTTTGCATTCCACTTGCAGATGAGTTTTATAAAATTGACTTAAAGAATAAAGAAGGAATCTTAGAGCTTTGTAGGCGCCTTAAAAATTCTCCAGACGGACTTGATGGTGTTTTTACAGCGGGAACAGATTTTTCTGCAAGTGTAAGCTTTGTCTGCGAAAAATTAGGACTGCCTGCCCACAGCTTTGAAGCCGCAACAAATGCAAGTATAAAAACACAGATGCGCGCCTGCTTTGAAAAAAACGGAGTTCCTTCTCCAAAGTTTGTACGGGCTGGTAAAGAAGATATTACACCTGCGCTTTTAGAAACTGTACTTTCAAAAATGGATTTTCCTTTCGTTGTAAAGCCTGTAGATAATATGGGCGCCCGCGGTTGCAGAATGGTAAGAACAAAGGAAGAGTTTTTGCCTGCAGTTCAAGTTGCTTCTGAAAACTCGCGCACAGGCTATGCAATTATAGAAGAATATATGGACGGCCCTGAGTTTTCAATTGATGCACTTGTTTATGACGGAAAGTTTGTTGTAACGGGCTTTGCAATCCGTCATATTAAATACGCTCCATATTTTATTGAAATTGGTCACACAATGCCCGCAGACATCCCGCAGAAAATGCACGACGAACTTATTTCTGTATTTGCGCTTGGTGCAAAAGCAGAAGGCCTTAAATGCGGTGCTGCAAAAGCAGATATTAAATATACAAAAAACGGTCCGATGATCGGGGAAATTGCTGCCAGACTTTCAGGCGGATACATGTCTGGCTGGACATATCCTTATGCTTCAGATTTGAATCTTACAGAGCAGGGCATCCTCATAGCAACAGGCAACGTTCCACAAAAGCTCCTTGATGGTGCCAAACCTGTAACATACACCCCGTCAGACCTTTGCAAAAATCTTCCGTCCCCTTACGAGCTTTTTGAAGTTCCATGCCTTAGAACATCTGCAGAACGCGCCTGGATGAGCATTCCGGGAACTGTTGAATATATAGAAAATATCACAGAGTTTACAGACAAAGCTGTTTTTGATGTTTTACCTCGTGCAACAGTTTCAATTGGAAGTAAAGTTAATTTCCCAAGAAATAATGTAGAAAAATGCGGAAATATTATTGCAGTAAGTCACGACAGGAATATGGCAATTAAAGCAGCTGAAGATGCTGTATCAAATGTGTTTATTACCCTTAAACCCGAAACAAAAGAAACTGATGATTACCTTAACTGCGTAACGCAATCAGATGAAGAAAATTTCCCGCCTGATGCATTTGGTAGACTTAACGAAGCTCAGCTTGCACAACTTGGGGGCGTAATTGCCGCAGATTCTCCTGTTTCTGAAGCCCTTCCTGATTTTTTGAATACAGATGAATATAAAGAATTGACAGACTGGAACTTTAATACAATCTCACAAACCTTAAACAAGTTTGATATTCTTCGTGCAAAACATCCCGAGCTTAATAAAAAAGCTTTTTTCAAAGCCCTTATGCGCGGAGGTATTCAGGGAGCCGTATATTATTCCGATACTTGCAAGGCAGGTAAAAAATGAAAAAACACGTATTGTTCGTAGCCATATTTTCAATAGTCTCAGTACTTTTTGCAGTAAATGATATTTCACTTATGGATACTGCAAAAAAAGAGGGTATTACACTTTACTGGGATTCTCTTTCAGAAACAGGAATGCTCGAAAAAAACGGACATCAGATAACCTTCCGCAAAGATGAAAGTATTGTAATGCTCGACAATGTGCGCTTTGAACTTACAGATGCACCTGAACTAAAAAACAATAAAATATATGTTTCAAAAAAATTCATGAACGATGCCGACCAGATGTTCAAAGAAAATAATTCTACAATGTTCAAGGTTGGTGCTATTTTGGTAGACGCAGGCCATGGAGGAAAAGATCCGGGCGCTTTGAAAACATATAAAATCAATGGAAAAGACGTAACAATCCAGGAAAAAGACGTAAATCTTAAAGTCGCAAGGCTTTTAGGTGAACGACTTAAAACTGCATATCCAGACAAACAGATTATCCTTACAAGAAATAAAGATGTTTTCCTAACACTTCAGGAAAGAACAGAAATTGCAAATAATGTAAAAGTAAAAGAAGACGAAGCAGTTTTGTTTATTTCAATTCATGTTAATTCTTCGCTTAATAAAACTTCATCAGGCTATGAGGTATGGTATCTTTCTCCGGGATATCGCCGTACAGTTCTTGATAAATCTTCAACAGATGATAAATCTTTATTCCCGATTTTGAATTCAATGCTCGAAGAGGAATATACAACAGAATCAATTATGATTGCAAAATTCATTATGGACGGACTTCAAAGTCAGATTGGTAATGAATCAAAGGCCAGGGGAATTAAAGCAGAAGAATGGTTCGTTGTAAAAAACTCTAACATGCCAAGCGTTTTAATTGAACTTGGATTTGTTTCAAACGAAAAAGAAGCCCTTCTTTTGAATAATGATACATACTTGAAAAAAGCAGCCCTTGGAATATATAATGGAATTGCAGCATTCATAACTCACTTTGAACGCTCAAAAGGATTTACATCTGCAAATGAAAATTGACCTTAAAAAATATATTCCTATTATTGCGGCCGTAATTGTATCTCTTGTATTACTTCTGATTTCTTCGGGTATGTATGCAAAAAAGAATTACGGTACAAAATATGTATTCATGTTTCCTTGCGTTGATGAAGGAAAATATGTTCTTGAAACAAGATATTTAAAAGAAAATCCAAACAAATCACAGCTTAATTATTTTGTTGATGAGCTTGTACTTGGCTCTGGACTTGAAAGAACAAAGTATCTATTTACACCTGGAACAAAGGTAATTTCGTGCTTTGAAAGAGATAAAACAGTGTTTATTGACCTTTCTGCCGATATTATATATATGGGACACAATGTTGTTCAAATAAAGGATGGTATTGAGCTTTTAAAGCTGAATAT
This sequence comes from uncultured Treponema sp., assembly GCA_946411215.1. Taxonomy (GTDB): domain Bacteria; phylum Spirochaetota; class Spirochaetia; order Treponematales; family Treponemataceae; genus Treponema_D. Next base: position 11,242 of record CAMKDH010000067.1, read on the forward strand.
CATGAAAAATTTTACAAATATCGAGCAGGTGCAGGTGTTTGTAGATGGAAAATATGCTTTTGAATAGAAAAAAAAGCGTTGACAAATTAGCATACTTATAAGATAATAGTTTATTATACAAGGCTACATCGAATTAGTATAAAAAAAGGAGCTTCAAATGAAGAAGACTTTGGGTTTAATTGCAGCTGCTATGCTGCTGGTTGGTGGCGTTGCTTTTGCTGAAGAAGCTATGCTCATCGATTTTACACAGTTGGATGCTGATTACGAACTTACCGACGCAGATGGTAATGTAGTATCAAAGCAGAATAAGCGTACAACTATGGATTACGCTATTAGTGCTGGTTCAACATTTACTAAGCAACAGAAAGATCTTATGAGAACTTCTTTGTCTCTTCCTGAATGGGAAGTTACATTGAACTCTTCTGCAAAGACTGTTCAGAGCTTGGCTGATTCACAGGTTGTTGCAGCACCAGTAAAAGAGTCCGCAGATGTACCGTTCGCAGGACAGAACGTAATGGGTGTTCGCATTGTATTCCCATCATGGAACTCAAATGCAAACGCTAAGATTGTTCCTCCTTTTGACATCCCTGCTTACGAACCACTTTCTACAGTAAGTGATGATGGTGAAAGAAAGGCTTTGAGCGAAGATGAAGATGCTTCTTCATTCAACGTTGCACAGAATCCTTCATTCGAAAAGACATTGTTCGAAGGTGGATTTGGTGTT
>CAMKDH010000068.1 GCA_946411215.1 uncultured Treponema sp.
CAACTACACAGACCCTGTAGAAGCAATCAACAAGTTTGGTGCAGATGCAATCCGTTTGTTCTTAATGCACTCTGCTGTTGTTAAGGCTGATGAAATCCGCTACAGCGATGAAGGTGTTCGCGATGTTCTTAAGTCAATCATAATTCCATGGTGGAACTCTTATTCCTTCTTTGTAACTTATGCAAATATAGATAAGGCTGCTCCAACAGGACATTTGTTTGACGACAAGACTCCTTCAAATCCTTTGGACGCTTGGCTTCTTTCAATTACTCAGAATCTTGTCAGCGAAGTTGGTGCTGCACTTGATGCTTACGATTTGTCTGGCTCAATTGACCCAATCGTTAAATTTATTGATGAACTTAATAACTGGTATATCCGCCGAAGCCGCCGCCGTTTCTGGAAATCAGAAAACGACAGCGATAAAGCAGAAGCATACGAAGCACTTTATATAGCACTTAAAACTCTTGCACAGGTTGCTGCTCCATTTGTTCCATTCATTACAGAAGAAATGTATCAGAATCTCAAAGTTGAAGGTGATAAAGAATCTGTTCACCTTTGTGATTATCCTGTTCCAAACAAAGCTTGGATTAACGAAGAGCTTGAATTCAAGATGGCAACTGTTCAGAAAGCAGTTTCTATGGGACACAGCTTGCGTAACCAGTTCAATCTCAAGAACCGTCAGCCACTTGCAAGCGTAGCACTTGTTACTCGTAATCCTGATGAAAAGCGTGTCCTTGCCGAAATGGAAGATTCTATCCGCGAAGAACTCAATGTAAAGAAGGTTGAATTCCACGACCGCGAAGATGAGCTTGTAGAATATAAAGCTAAGGCTAACTTTAAGGTTCTTGGTAAAGAGCTTGGTGGTCTTATGAAGCAGGCTGCCGGAATTATTGCAGAGCTTACAAGCGAACAGATTCAGTCAATCTTAGACGGAACAAAGCTTACTATTGATGTTGCAGGAACTTCTGTAGAACTTGATGCAGAAAAAGTTATTGTAGACCGCTTTGAAAAAGATGACCTTAAAGTTTTGAACGACGGAACTCTTACAGTTGGACTGGACTCAAAGATTACAGACGAACTCAAGAAAGAAGGTTATGTACGTGATCTTATCCGCGGTATTCAGAATCAGCGTAAGGAAAACGGTTACAATGTAACTGACAGAATCAAGCTTGTTCTTGGCGGCGATGATGAACTTAAAGCTGCATACGAAATGTTTGCCGACTTTATTGCAAACGAAACTCTTGCAAGTAAAATAGATTGGGATTCCTCTCTCAAAGGAAATCAGATTGAAGCTGATGATAAAACATGGAGTATGAATATTGAAAAAGCATAGTATGATGCGGGCCCTGAGCTTGTCGAAGGGCCTTCTGATTGCATTAACAATCCTCATGGCCTCTTGTAAAACTGTACCTACAGGAACTGTTGTAAAGGCTCCGGACCTTTTGAACAAGAATAAGAATTTTTATATTTCTATTCCAACTGCAGCTGATCCACAGCTTGTAGAATATGTAATTAAAAGCAATATTCCAGATATTTCTGAAAGCGATTTAAAAGAAATATTGAGCAGAGTAAACAGAGCTTATGCAGGTCTTAATGCCGATAACAAAGATCCAAAACTCCAGCTTGCAATTGATTCAAATATCCCGGTTAAATATATTCCAAAGATTTTGAATAAGAAAAACGGTTGGGAAGTTTCTGAATTTACAGGTCCTGCAAGTCAGACAAAATATGGAATATTCAAACAGTCAGATATTACTCTGGCTTTTCCTTCTGACAAAATCTCTTTAATGGGTGAAGATGTAGAAGGTATGCTTGGCAAATACGATAAGATTCATGCAATTCCTGCAGAAGAATCTGTTGGTGTAACTTATGAAGATCTTGATGAACTTACATATTCTCATATAACAGAATCAGATTCAGAAATCCGTTTTATTACAAACAAGCCTGAAACTTTCCTTCTTATGCTCACAGGACAAAAATTGACACTGCAGCTTAATACTGTACGCGGTTCTTTTGTTTGTGATCCAAAAAATGATAATCAATATATTCTTGATTTTATTTTTGATTTTAAGAATGAAAAGGCTGCTAAAGCAGGAAAGATTATGCTTGGTTTTGCATTCGGACTTGCAGACGGTGACGACAAAGATCTTAAAGCAACCGAAGTTAAAATTAATGGAATTAAGCTGAGCAAAAAACAGCTGTACGATATTTTATCATTATAAAAAAACAGGAGGCACAAAATGTCAGACAACAAGATTATTCTTAAAGCAGAGGATCTGGACGGATATCTTACAGCAGAAGATATGTCAGATTTGAAAAACCTGGAAGTAATGTTCAAGGAAACTATGAAATTCTTTGATCCTTTAAACGAGGAAAAAATTATTGAAGGATACGACAAGCTTGGACACGAAATGCAGAAGATTTGTTCAAAGCACCCTGCTATAAAAGTTTATTCTTTTGTTACTGAAGAAGGTGCTCATGCAGAATGTTCCCGTGTAATTTCAAAGCTCCGTGATGTTCGAACAGACCATCAGGAATTTATGTATTACAGCCAGCGCGCTTACGAAATGCTTTTCCGTATGGCATATACAGATCAGCATAGCGACAAGAAAGGTCATATTGTTGTAAAAACTCCTGTTAATTTCCCAGTTCAAAATTATGCAGTTCACAAAATCCCTGATATTGATTATAAAATTGAAAACAGCGCAATTTGTGTAATGCTTCGTGGTGCTCTTTTGCCAAGTATGATTATGTCAAAAGAAATCCAGGAATATTCAAGCCACGATTATAAAACTCCATTTGCACTTTTCAAAATCAGCCGCAACGATACAAAGAACGAAGCAGATATGGAATACATCATGGATTTGAACAAATCTTTCTTCAACCTTGAACAGCTCGACGGAAAAGATTTGATTTTTGCAGATCCAATGAATGCAACCGGTGGTTCTCTTGTTACTGTTGTAAAATATCTTCAGAGTCAGGGTGTAAAACCAAAATCAATTGCTTTCTTTAATACAATTTCTACATTCAAAGGATCTATTCGTGTAACACGTGCTTTGGAAAATTGTACTTGTTATACACTCTGGATGGACCCTGTAATGAACGAAAAAGCTTACATCATGCCAGGTCTTGGTGATGCAGGCGACCGTTTGAATGGCTGCGATACAAAAGATGCTCCTCGCAATATGATTCAGCTTATTGCAGATTATGGTCATAATATTTCAGGCCTTTATAAGTCTCAGCTTTATGAAATTGAAAAGATTGTCTTGGGCTAAAAGTTGTGCTGCGGTATTAATCTGTGCCGCAGTCCTTTGCTTAAACATTTCCTGTTCCTCAACAAAATTGGCTGTTCCAATTCCAGGACAAAGTGATGCTGTAATTTCAAATATATATATTGAATATCAAAACATTGCAGATATTTATTTTGGCCTTGAAAAATTTGACAAAGCAGAAACTTATTATAAAGCTGCGATGGGAAACAAAGATATTTATTGGACAGCCTACTACAAGCTTGCAAAATGTTATGTATATCAGTCAAAGTGGGGCGATGCACAGACTGCTTATGAAACAATGCTCAAGCGTGATGCAGATAATAATACAATAAAATCTTCTATTGCATATATTTATGCAATGAACGGAAACATTGATAAATCTTTGGAATTGTATGCCGAGTTGATTGAAAAAACTCCGGAATCTTCAGAAATTCTTGAAAACTATATTTGTGTTCTTTTAGCCGCTGAAAAACAAGAAGAGGCTTCTGCTCAATTTGATTTGTTAAAAGAAAAATACCCCGAAAGCAAAAGAATCGAGGAATTAAGTAAACAATTCGAAGTTGAGCAAACAGAAGAAGGTGAAGCTTCTGAGACAGAAGAAACCTTTGAGTCAGAAACAACTACCATCGAAGAAGAACAAATAAACAGTAAATAAATTAATTAGTCTCTAAGAACTTTCTGTATTTAACAGCATCTGCTCTAAAGCCCACAACAGGACATTTTGGATCTTCAGCCGCATGCTTAACTGCTTCATCTGCTTCTTTTAATAATCGTTCTGCAGAAACCATACGAATTCCTCTGGTTGTAACACCTGCAAGAATAACTGGCGATTCTTCTGCAGTAATATTTTTAATTTCGGCAACAAGCTTTTCTGCAAATGTAATTGCATTATCAATATTCATGCTGATTTTTAAACCACAAATTGAATCATCTTTATATTCAAAAAGTAAATCTTTGAACTGGAATTCAACTGTTAAATATTCACAGATTTTTTTCATTAAAGGATGCTTGCGACCAAGGCCATCGAGCTTAATTATAAAAAGTGCAAGATCAAGTTCACTTGCTGTTGCGCGATTCAATTCGTTGTCGAGTCGGGTTTTCAAATATGATTCCCAACCAAAGCCTGTATCTGGAGAGAAAAGTCCGTTTTCCTGTACAGGTTCTGCATCAGGAATAATTTCAACCGGTTCAAAATCTTTTAACGGAAGTTCTTCTTTTTTATCATTGAAGGCTTCATGATTAGTAAGGTCTTCTTTCTGTTCCTGTACTGGTTCTTCAGCAGGTGCTGGTGCTGGTTCAGACGCTGGAGCTGGGGCAGGGGCTACTGCTTCTTCCTTTTCTTCTACGACAGGTTCTTCAACTTCATCCTCTTCATTCTCTTCATTATCTTCATCATATTCATAAACATCATTTTCGTCTTCAATGTCTTCTGTAATAATTCTTTGTCTGCGAAGAGGAACCTGTTTAGGCTGTTCTTTTCCAAAATGATTATTGTAAATAATAAGAATGACTGTAAGAAGGGCTACAATTAAAATAATAAAGAAGGAAATTTTTGCATAATCAAAAATCGAAGAAGGACGTAAAGAATATAATCCCGCAGAAATAATAATAAGATTTCCGTTGATTTTTATAGTCCTGTTGTAAGGTATAACTAACTTAGAAGTGTTTTGTAATGAGGTATTTACATCGAGATTCTCTGGGAAAACGTAAGAAGATTTTCCATCAACAGTAATTAAAATATATGAGAAATCTTTTGTATCACCAATTGTATTTTGAATCTGTCTGTTTTTTTCGGAAGAAGAAATATTGTTTTTCTCATATGTTGTTTTTATTCCGGAAACAATTTTTTCAAACCGGATTTCTGTTCGAAGATCTCCATGTGCGTTTTCATTATAAATATTTACTGCAAAATATGAGATTGCAAAAATCAGAACGATAGAAACAATTACTGAGTAAATAATGATAAACGATTTTTTCATTTTTTAATTCCTCCCAACACCTTTCTATAAAAATACATAAAATCTGTGTTATCTATATTATCGTTATTTTTTTGCCAGGATATTAACGGTAAAAGACAAATATCTGCATTTGTTAAATCAAATATTGAATTAATTTTTCTGTTGATATCCTGCGAGGAAAAATCTTTGTATAACTGTTCAACTATTAAATTTCCATCCGGATTTTTTTGAGTGTTTGTATTCTTTGCTAAAGAATTAACTGCGTTTTGATTTGTTATATTATATAATTCATTTTGTTTAGTAAAATTGATACCCTTTGAATAAATGTAATCTTCGAATGAAGTTTTATATGCCTGAAGAATTTGCGTTGTTGAAAGAGAAGGGGATTTTTGAATAAGCGGAGTTCTATACATTAGCATACAAAACTGATTTTCTATATTATTCAATCGTTCACTGTTTTTATTGTAAATCCTGTCTAAATATGTTCCTTTAGCATAAGGCTTTCCATTTGAATAACCAAAGTCGGCGCCTGCAACCATAATGTTTTTAAAACCTGACTGTATAGCAAAATCAACGGCACTTATTGTAACAGTTCCGGCTCCAGAAAATAGCTTTGGAAGACAAAGATTAAATTTTTGATTTATATAATCTGCTAGCGGATGTCCGCTCACGAAAAAACTTACTTTTCCATTTTCGCGAAGTAATTTTTTTACCGCAGAATCATTAGCACATAAATCAAAAAGAAAAACTGTTTTTGAAAAATCAAATTGCTTTGAATGAATAAAATGAGAATTTGAAACGTTCTGACCATCAAGCGAAACAACTACATCTGGAATTATGTTATATGAAAGAAGAATAGAAAATGCAGTGTCCGTTGCAATCAAATAATATTCCTCAATGTTTTCTTTAATTTGTGAAATAGTTTTATCTATTGTAGGTCCCGCTGCAAAAATAACTGCTGTTTTATTTACGGGTATCTCACTGCAATTGACTGGCCTTGTTTTTTCAAGAAGCCTGATGTTGCTTAAAATATTATGCTGCCATAATTTTCCAAAATGACTTTGAACTGAAAAATCGGCAGATACAATTCCAACAGCTTTTTGAATCTGTTCATTAATTTGTTGTAAAACTGAATTATGTTCTGCAGTCCAACCGCGCTGTTCAATAACTTCTAAGTTTCCATAAAAAGCGGGGATATATAATTGTGTAATTTTTTCAAATAATTGATTGATTGTGCAAAGGCAAACTCTTTTATGGGAACTAAGTGACTTTACATTTTCAAGCTGCATTAAAAAATCGATATCTTTTTGGTCTGCTTCAACTGCAAGAACAAAAATATTTTCTCTTTTTTGCAGGATTGTTTTAATAAGAGTACCGCTTGCAATTCCAAGGACAATTACAAAATTTGTTTTATCATTTATCTGTTCGCAAAGTCTTGTGCTTTCACGTTCAGGATCATAACGTGAATCTACTGTTTTGCCATTATTAAAAACAGGAATGCTTATTTCACTTTTTGAGCTGATGAGCTCTGAATAAAAAACATTATCACTCATCACGAAGCTTCCTTATTTTTTCGGTAAGGTTTTCTATTTTTGCAGACAACCGTTCTTCAAGATTTTTCTTTTGATTCTCATCGGTGCAATTTTTTAATGAAATAAAATCAGCTGGGAAAATCTGTTTCTGCCATTCTGGGGTTGAAAGTCTGTCGCAGATAAAATGTATTGTGGAATTGTTTTGTTTTGATTGCGTTTCTTGAAAACAGAGTTTCGTTTTTGGGGAATCAGAAAGCTGTTCAAACTGCTTAGAAAAATCTTTTGGCGAAATGTCCTTAATTTTTCCAAGCGGTTTTTGATTTGATTTTTCTAAATCAATAACTCTATAAACATTTGAAACCGCTTCCTGTTCACAAAACCAGTCGCGGTAAATACTGAGCGAACCGGTATTATATCTTGAAAACGCTATTCTTGTTTCTGTATTCTTAATTCTAAAATCTTTTATATTACTGTCTTTTTCAATTTCATTTGGTTTTGTGTGCTGCTGTCCTTTACCAGATGCAAGATCAAGCCCGCAAAAATAAATCTTGTTTTGTGTAATTGCTTTTGCAAAAGAAAGGGCAGTGCCGCTAACAGTAGGATTTCTTAAAACAGGAAGTCCTTTGATATTTGCATTTTCAAGTATTTGAGTAGAAACAAAAGAACTTGAATCATTATATTCTAAACAAAGAATTGGATTATTCAGCAAAATGTTTTTTTGTATAAATGCTTCACATGGAGCTGCAACCGGAATCTCTTTATGTTTTTTAAGAGCTTTAAGATGTTCTCCTGCCCACCAGCCGCCGTCAGTTGTAAGGACAACATCTGGAATAATGTCGTTTTGTAAAAGTACACTTGTTGCAGAAGAAAGGCAGACAATAAAGCATTTATTTTCTATTAATTTGATTACAGGAATTGAAGAAAAAAGGGTTGGCCCAGAAGCACAGACAATTACAGGTAAAGTTGTTTTTATTTTTGTGTCGCAAAAAGTCTTTGCATATTTAATAAAATTGCAGCTGTTAAGAAGCCATTTTTTTTCAAAGAATTGTCTTGTTACAAGAAGGGTTTTTGAATCTTCAAGTGCGTTTTTGTATTGTAAGATAATTTGATTTATCTGTTCTTTAAAAAGTGTTTCTGCCTGTTTAGTAATTATAATTGTAGAACTTAAAAGCTTTTCTTCACCAAAATTATTTATTAAGAACGATTTAAGATTTATGCCTTCTGAATATTTAATGCAATAATCCCAGGTTGCTTCATCGCCAAGCGGCTGTTCAAATATTCTTAGGCATATTGTTTTACATTGCGGAAACTTTTTTTTTATAATTTCACTATAGTAGTTTAAGCCCGGTTCAACAAATAGAATTAAATCGGGATTAAAAGTAAAATTGATGCTTTGAAGAAATCGGTCAGCTTCTTTAGATGGAGAATAAGTTGAATGAAAAAATACACCATCTACACTAAAGGTTTGAGAATTATCTTTAGCGGTTGAAAAAAGTAATTGCAATTATCATTCCGCCTGTGAACCGTTATTTAATAACTCAATCGAAATGAGTTCAGAATGATTATCAAGTACAAATTTAATCTGGTTTTGCAGATGTGCTGTGAAAAGTTCAATAGGAACCGACTGTGATGAATAAATTACAACGTTATAGATTCCAACAGCTTTTTTTGTAATAATATTTGGTTTTGGAAAATACAAACACAAGTTTATAAATATTTGTTCTGAAATTGCATTTATAAGCATTTCATTATCTTTAGAATTAGAAAGAACAAAAGACTCTACAGCTTCTGAAAGATTAATTTCATAATTAAATGAAGTTGCTGATTGTTCCTGTGAAGCCTCGATATTTTTATTTACAGTATCAAAATCTGTGTGCTGTAAATCGTAAATTAATGTCTGTGGAACTGTAAATGCTTTATCGGTGATAAAAACAAAAATTGAATCATCGTCAAATTTGAAAATATGAAGTCGTTCAATTTTGTCTTTTAATTTTTCAGAAAAGAATTGATAAAAGGGGAGTATGTCTGTTCCAGGAGCTTCAAATGTATAAAGATTGTTTTTTTCTTTTATTGTTCCATCCCAGAAATCTTTTGTTGAATATGATTGACAGATTGATTTTCCGTCAAAGCCAAAAGATTTTGTAATGCAATAAAAATTATTGTGGGGTTTTAAATATGAACAAAGAGAAAAATTATATTTTTGTATGAATTCAAAAAAATCCAATTTGTCATATTGCGAAGCCATCAAAGACTTTTTTAACAATCCGACAGAATTGGATTTTTTCTGAATTATTGGTTTATCCTTAACGGGAATTGATGTCTCCTGCTTTGGAGTATCAAGCCCGTTTTTGGATAATTTGTCTAACAATCCCATTAAGATAATCCCAGTTCAGAGAATAATTTTTTATAGGTAGTAAATTCGTCTGACTTAGCAAACTCAACAATTTTTTCTTCTGGAAGATTTTCAAGCAGCTGATCCATGTAAAGAAGAACTGATTTAATATCCTTCTTTAATTCAGCATTTTCATCGATTGTTTCATCAGACTGTTTTTCTTCTGTTGTAAGATAATCAATGTTACTGTCTGTAAGATCATTGTTGTCATCTTCGTGAGTTACAAAATCGTTATCAATATCTACTGGAAGAGGAGCTGCATCTACAATTGGTTCTTCTACAAAAGTTTCATCTTCAATTACAGGTTCTTCTTCTACGACAGGCTCCTCTTCTATAATAGGTTCTTCTTCAGCAACAGGCTCTTCAACTACAGTTTCTTCTACAATAGGTTCTTCTTCCTGAATTTCAACTTCAGGTTCTGCTGGAGCTTCTTCTTCGATTGTTACTTCTTCTTCAACAGGAGCTTCTTCAGCAACTGATTCAGAAGTAATATTTTCAATTTCAGAAATCTCTGGCTGATCAAAAAGATTATCTACAGTAGAGAAGTTCTCATCTTCAATTGTGAACTCTTCCTGTGGTTCAGGTTCTGAAGTTTCTTCAACAGTGAAATCTTCAGGTTCTGAAGTCTCTTCAACAGTAAAGTCTTCTGGTTCTGTTGTTTCTTCAACAAATGTATCTTCAATTACAGTTTCTTCTGTTGCAGGAGCTTCATCTTCAATTTCTTCTACAACACCTTCATCTGTATGTTCATCAGTTGTATCCTGTACAGAATCCATGAAATCAGAAGATGAAGATTCAACAAGAATATCATCATCTTTAGAGATTTCAATTTCATCTGGAAGGTCATCTTCAAGAACTTCTTCATCAATCTCTATATCATCAAGATTTGGTTCAGAAAGGTTATCTTCTCCAAAGTCAAAGTTGATATCTTCTGTTGTATCATCAATTGCACCTAAAGCTTCTTCAGAAACTTCTTCACCAATTGCTTCATCTTCGAATGATGCTTCAGCTGGTTCTTCAGCAGGTGTTTCCTCTACTTCAGATTCATCAACAAAAGTTTCTTCTTCAACAGCAGGTTCTTCTACAACAGCAGGTTCTTCTACAACAGCAGGTTCTTCTACAACAGGCTCTTCTTCAGCAGATTCTTCGAAACTTGCTGTATCATCTTCTACAGAAGCTTCTTCTGTGTTTTCACTGAAGTCTGCTGTGTTCAAGATATTTGAAAGCTCATCTGTAGAAAGAGCGATTGTGTCATCTCCGTCATCACCAGAGAAGAATCCTGTATCTTCTTTAGAATCTTCTTCTATAACAGGTTCATCAACTGCAATTTCTTCAGAAATAATTCCCTGTGATTCTGCTGGAGCAGGGGCAGGGGCTGCTTTCATTTCTTCAAGATTATTCTTGAGAGTATTAATTTCATTCTTAAGATTAGAAAGATCTGCAACAATCTGCTGTAAGAGTGAATTATCTACATTAGATGTAGTAGGTGCAGGTTCTGGAGTAGAAACAATTTCTTCTGCAAGAGGTTCAGCTTCTGAAATATCTTCTACAGGTGATTTAATTTCATTTACTACAGGAGCTGTATTCATGTTGCTGTCTCCACCAACAGAAAGGTCATAGTCAACAACAGCTTCTTTGTTCTTTTCGCCTTCAACATCCTGTGTAACTGGTGTTTCTTCTGCATCGGCATCAATACCAAAGTCGGAAAGGTCTACTTCTTCAGATTCAACATCATTTCCAAACGAAGAAACATCAACAGATTCTGTTTCAACTTCAGGCTGTTCAACAACTTCTTCTTCCTGGAAATCATCATCAAGCATATCTGAATCAGAATCAACGTTTTCTTCTGTTGTAATTGAATCAGCAGAAGAATCAAAGCTTATATCCATATCAAGTGGCTTTTCATCAGCAATCTGTTCTTCTTTCTTAGGAGCTTCTTCTTCAATTCCGAACTCACTCATGTCTACAAAGTCATCAAGTGAAACTTCTTCAGAAGCAGAAGCATCGGCAGGAGCAGAATCAGAAGCAAATCCATTGTTTCCAGAAGCAGCTGATTCATCAGAGAATCCAGAATCCATAAAGTCATCAAGTGAGATTTCTTCTTCGCCGCCTTCAGAGCTTTCTTCAACTCCAAAGTCTTCAATATTCATTTCTTCAACAGCAGTGTCATCAGCTGCCGGTTCTTCAATTACAGGTTCTTCAGAAGGAATATCATCCATTACTGGTTCTTCAGCAGGTGTTTCTTCTGCAATTTCTGTTTCTTCGGCTACCGGTTCATCAATAGAAACATCTTCAAAACTAGAGAGGTCAGCGTCGCTTACAGAGTTTTCTTCCAGAGAGTCAAAAGAAATATCATCGAGAGAGTTTTGGTCAGTTTCAAAGTCGTCGCTGATTTCGGTATTAAAATCGACATCATCAGTCATTCCATCGCTGCTTGTTTCTTCAAGCTGGATACCATCTCCTGAAGTAATATTCATAAGTTCGTCGTCGGTTAGGGTAGTATCATCTGACATAGAATCAAGGTTGATAGAATCATCCTCCTTAAACATATCAGAGAAATCTCCGTCTTCTATATTATCAGTTTCTTCAAAATCAGGAAGATCAAGTGAATCTGCAAAATTCAAATCGTCTTCTGCACCGCCTTCCTCATTTGTGTTTTTAACCCATACTCCATAACTGTCGAGTTCATTTGTATTCTCTGTAGAATCGCTCATGTAATTCCTCTCAATAATAAATTATTCTTTTATTATTATCGGTATAATTATACAATATAAATAGAAAATTTGAAACTTTATTTTT
>CAMKDH010000069.1 GCA_946411215.1 uncultured Treponema sp.
CACAAAACAGAAAAACGGACATCTTTCTGCATATGCGCATAAATAAGACAGATTGACATTTCTATAAAACGGGCAATTGAGGTTGCAATTCCTACTCCGAGGATTCCCATCTTAGGAATGCCTAACAATCCAAAAATAAATACAGCGTTCAAAAAGATGTTTAAGCACAAAGAAGTTGTAGAAGCAATTGTTACAATTTTTACACGTTCAATACTTTTGAATGCAGCCTGGAACATCTGCGAAAAGGAAAGACAGACATACGAAACGCTTACTGCCCGCAGATATTTACAACCTTCAAGAATCAGAGCTTCGTCTTTTGTAAAAATGAGCATAAGGATTCTTGGATAAAAGGCGGCAACAAGAGCCACTATAAATTCAACAGAGCAGCAGATTCTTAAACCAATTCCCAAAAGGGTTTTAATTGACTCTGTATCTTTTTTACCCCAGTACTGGGCGCCAAGCATAACAAGGCCGGATGATAAACCTGTAGAAACCATAAAAAGAATAAAGGCTACGTTTCCTGCCAGAGCAGAAGCGGCAATTGCTGTTTGACCAATGTATCCGAGCATGATAACGTCTGCTGAGTTTACAGCGGCAGAAATGAGATTTTGAATTGCCATTGGCGTTACTACATTGCGGAGGTCTTTATAAAATGTTTTTGCTTCGGTTGTCACAGGTTATCTTCCCTGGGAAGTATAATTCTGATTAATCCAGTTCTTGTAATCTCCACTTAAAATGTGGTTGATCCATTCGCTGTTTTTAAGGTACCACTTTACAGTTTCCTGGAGGCCTTCTTCAAAGGTCATTTTTCGTTCCCAGCCAAGCTGAGTTTTGATTTTTGTACAGTCGATTGCATAGCGCTTGTCGTGACCAGGACGATCCTTTACATAAGTAATTGTTTTTTCTACATCTGCAGGATCTTTTCCCAGCTGGGCAGCAGTGAGTTCAATTACTTTGTGGAGAAGTTTAATATTCTGCCATTCGTTTTCGCCGCCGATGTTGTATTTTTCGCCTGTTACGCCTTTGTTTACAATGAGCCATACAGCGCGGTTGTGGTCTTCTACATAAATCCAGTCGCGGATATTGTCGCCCTTACCGTAAACAGGAAGATTTTTTCCGTCGCGGATATTTGAAATCATAAGCGGGAGCAATTTTTCCGGGAACTGATATGGTCCGTAGTTGTTTGTACAGTTACTCAAAGTGATTGGCAAACCGTATGTGTGGAAGTATGCCATTACTACGTGATCACTGCTGGCCTTGCTGCTTGAGTAAGGGCTGCGTGGATCGTAAGGAGTATCCTCACGGAAGTAACCTGTTTCTCCAAGTGAACCGTAAACTTCGTCTGTTGAAATATGATGGAAAAGTACGTCGTCGCGGAGAGTTCCGTCTTCGCGCTTCCAGTAATTGCGGGCAACATCAAGCAAAGTGAAGGTTCCCATTACGTTTGTTTTCATAAATGCTTCAGGGCCAAGAATAGAACGGTCTACGTGGCTTTCTGCAGCAAAGTGAATTACAGTATCAATGTCGTACTGCTTGAAAATGCGTTCGATTTGTGGGCGGTCGCAGATGTCAACTTTTTCGAAGAAATATCGCTTTCCACCAAACTTTGCTTCTACATCTGCAAGGCTTTCCAGGTTTCCTGCATAAGTAAGACAGTCTACGTTTACAACTGTTCCGTCAAAGTTTGCATCGCCAAAAAGATTTCCTTCGGCTGAGCTCATTCCAAAAAGATAATGTATAAAGTTTGAACCAATAAATCCGGCACCGCCAGTAATAAGGATGTTCTTTAATTTACGCATAATGTTTCTCCTGTGGATTTACACACCAATCCATTTAGCATTTATATCAAAATATTTTCCATTCAAATCAAACGCAGGATGTTTGCCATCCTTTTCGCTCAACAATGGAGTAAGTCCTGGTGCAACACTTGCCCAGTCAATATTGATTACAGGGTCATTCCACATAAGTCCGCCCTCGCCTTTTGGATCATAAAAATCAGTACACTTGTAGGCAAAAACAGCACTGTCGCTCAAAACATAAAAGCCGTGAGCAAAGCCCTGTGGAATATAAAATTCATTCTGCTTTTCGCTATCAAGAATAACACCGTAATATTTCCCAAAGGTTGGAGAACCGCAGCGGATATCAACTGCAACATCATAAACCCGTCCGCTTACTGCACGCACGAGTTTTCCCTGCGGATGCTGTGTCTGAAAGTGAAGACCACGGAGCACGCCCTTAGTAGACGCACTCTGATTGTCCTGTACAAATTTCATTGTAAGACCAGCTTTAAAAAAATCCCTTTCGCTGTATACTTCGAAAAAATATCCGCGGGCATCACCAAATACCTTTGGCTGAATTTCATACAGACCCTGGATTTTTGTTCCGTCTGTTAAAATACATTCTTTAAATTCAAATGCCATTTTTATACGCTCGCAATAAATTCAAGATAGCGGCCATAATCAGTCTTATAACCTTTTGCAAGTTCCAGCAACTGATCTTTTGTAAGCCAACCATTTTTGAAAGAAATCTCTTCTATACAAGAAACATAAAGTCCCTGACGCTTCTGGATTGTTGCAATAAAGTTACTTGCTTCGAGCAAACCGTCGTAAGTTCCTGTATCGAGCCATGCCATACCACGTCCGAGCTTCTCTACCTTAAGCTGTTTGCGGTCAAGATATTCGTTATTTACAGAAGTAATTTCAATTTCTCCGCGTGCACTTGGTTTTACATTTGCAGCAATATCTACAACATCATTTGTGTAAAAGTAAAGACCTGGAACTGCATAATTTGATTTTGGATTAGCAGGTTTTTCTTCAATACCAAGAGCATTGCCTGCAGCATCAAATTCAACAACACCGTAAGCAGTTGCGTCCTTTACATAATATCCAAAAATTACGCTTTTCTTTTCTGTTTCTACAGTCTGGCGGGCACGTTTAAGAGTCTGTGTAAAACTCTGTCCGTAGAAAATATTATCGCCAAGAACAAGGGCAACATCATCGTTTCCAATAAACTCGCGGCCAACAATAAAAGCATCTGCAAGTCCACGTGGCTTATCCTGAACTTTGTAACTGAATTTCATTCCAAGCCATGCACCATCGCCAAAAAGCTCTTCAAAAACAGGAAGATCACGAGGTGTAGAAATAATAAGAACCTCACGAATTCCTGCGAGCATAAGCACGCTCAAAGGATAATAAATCATAGGTTTATCATAAAGCGGCAAAATCTGTTTGCTAACGGCTTTTGTAATAGGATAAAGACGAGTTCCGGAGCCTCCGGCAAGAATAATACCTTTCATAATGCTTCCTCAAAATTTTTTAAAATTATAGCACAAAATCTCACTTTTCGCTATACTAAAACTCTCATTACGGAGGCTATAGTATGGGTGGCATTTTTGGTGTTGCTTCAAAAACAGACTGTTCTTTAGATTTATTTTTTGGTGTTGATTATCATTCACACTTGGGAACAAGACGAGGCGGACTTGCTGTATATTCAGAAGAAGGCCGATTTGAACGTTCAATTCATAACATTCAGAATTCGCCGTTCAGAACAAAGTTCGAGCACGATATTGAAGAAATGCACGGCCATCTTGGAATTGGCTGTATCAGTGATTACGAGCCACAGCCTCTGCTTGTAAACTCTCATCTTGGCAGCTGGGCAATCACTACTGTAGGAATTGTTACAAACAAGGACGAGCTTGTAAAAGAAGTTCTTGATTCTGGCTACACACACTTCCTTGAAATGAGCGGTGGTGAAATCAATCAGACAGAGCTCATCGTTGCCCTCATCAATCACGAAAAAACAATCGTAGACGGAATTAAATATGTTCAGAGCAAAATCAAAGGCTCAATCACAATGCTTGTTCTTACAAAGGATTGTATCTACGGGGCCCGCGACCGCCTTGGACGCACACCGCTTCAGATTGGTAAAAAAGACGGAGCCTACTGTTTTTCTTTTGAAAATTTTGCATATGTAAATCTTGGATATACAGACTGCCACGAGCTTGGACCTGCCGAAATTGTAAAACTTACTGCAGACGGATATGAAATTCTCCAGCAGCCTGGCAAAGAAATGAAAATCTGTACCTTCCTCTGGATTTACTACGGCTACCCTACAGCAAGTTACGAAGGCGTAAATGTAGAATCTATGCGTTACAACTGCGGAAGATATCTTGCAAAACGCGACAAGGGTTCTGTTGAACCAGACATCATTGCAGGTGTACCAGACTCTGGAACTGCACACGCAATCGGTTATGCAAACGAAAGTAACATTCCTTTTGCACGTCCTTTCATTAAGTACACACCAACCTGGCCACGTTCATTTATGCCAACAAATCAGGAACAGAGAAACTTGATTGCACACATGAAGCTCATACCTGTTCAGTCGCTTATTAAAGGTAAAAAGATTCTTTTGATAGATGATTCAATTGTCCGCGGAACACAGCTTCGCGAAACAACAGAGTTCCTTTATAACTCAGGTGCAAAGGAAGTTCACGTTCGCCCTGCCTGTCCACCGCTGCTTTTTGGTTGTAAATATCTCAACTTCAGTCGTTCTAAGAGCGAAATGGATTTAATTACACGCCGCATTATCAAGCAGTTCGAAGGCGACAATGTTACTGATGAAGTTTTGCGCGAATATGCAAACCCAGACAGTCCGAAATATGCAGCTATGCTCGAAGAAATCCGCAACCAGCTTCACTTCACAACCCTGCGCTACCACCGTCTTGATGACATGCTCGACAGCACAGGGCTCGACCACTGTAAGTTGTGTACTTACTGTTGGGATGGAAGGGAATAATTAAAGCGTCACAATAAACGGCATTACCGGCAGCCCAGACTTAGAATACAAGGTTACAAATTCAGGACAGTTGGTCCACAGATAGCGGAGCTCTTTTATAGGGTAGCCGCTTTCTTTTATTTGGGAAGGGATTTCTACTTCTATGGTGTCGGAGCCTGTTACGGTGCCTTTGGCTTTTATGTGAAGGCTGTCCATTCCGGCGTAGTGTATTGGGACAGAAAAATGGTCGCCGCCGGCATAGACAGAATTTTTATCCATGCCGGATGGAGCAGCTTTTTCGTCACGCATGCAGACAAAATACAAGCCTTCTACTCCAACCAGTTCTGAATTATTCATTATAATTTCCTGGTCGAACTGGATTGTTACTTTGTCATCAGAAACCTTGTAAGTTTTCATAAGAGGTGCTGGAGCTTTTTCGTGGCCGTATGCAATTCTCAAAGCTTCGCGGGCGGCACGTTCTCCGGTTACAATTTTGTCTTCAGGGTGAAGGTCATTCCATTCGCCTGCGTCAATCATTGGAGCAAGTGCAGCGTTACCTGCAGAAACAACTCCGTCAAACTGTGATTTTCTAAGCCATGCCCAGTCTTCAGGGAAGTTTCTCTGTTCATCCTTGTAGCCGTCGCCCCACTTTGGAAGCTGAACTACAACAACAGGCATATTTTCTGGTGCATAGACAAACTTGGTCCGCCAGGTTTCTATCATTTTTTTTAGAAGGTCTGCGTATTCAAAAGCGCCCCAGGTGTTTGATTCGCCCTGATACCACAAGGCACCTGCAACTGCATAATTAAAACAAGGTGCAAGCATGGAATTATAAAGAGCTGTAGGCTGCCATTCAAAGAAGGTGCTGCCCGGGCGGTTTGGTGCATCACAGGCAACGCGTTTTTTCCATTCGCCGTCGAGACTCAGGCGTTCCTTTGAAGTAAAGATTGCATATGTTTTATCTTCATAAAATCGGATTGGTGTCTGATTAGTTTTTACTACGCGGATTGTAATTGTATTTTTTCCTACATGCAGAACATCCTGTGGAATTTTATAACGACGTGGTGGATAGCAGTAACCCGTTTCTCCACAATAAACGCCATTTACCCAAACGCGGTCTGACTCAACAATTACGCCAAGCCACAGACGGATATCTTCACCAGACATTTTAAGAACAGCAAGATCCTGTGCGGTAAGGTCAACTTCCTTTTTGAACCAGCAGACACCGCCTTCTTTTAAGTCAAAGAAATTATTTGGGATGAAACTGTCTTTCCAGTAAGAATCGTCTGCAATCTGTTCAAAGGAAAGATTTTCCCAATGCTCGCGAAGGCCTGTATCAGTAGCCTCAAGATTTTTCTGCCATTCTGCAGCGGCACGCAATTCTTTTTCCTGCTGATTTTTAACAGCATCTGGTACGCGCCATTTGTTGAGTTGCTCCAAATAGTTAGTTTTACCTAACTCTTTAAGGGACTCTTCACTCATCCAGGAAGTAATTGGAGAACCACCCTGACTTGCATTAATAATTCCTACAGGAACTCCAAGTTCTGCAGAAAGATTTTTTGCAAAGAAATATCCTGTTCCGCTCATCTGGGCAATTGTTTCAGGACTGGCTGCAATCCATGTTGGATTTTCCACAGTATCCTTTTCGCCATCATAAGAGAAAGTAATTGGAATTGTAATCATGCGGATGTTATTGTCTTTTGGAAGCTTCATCTCATACGGATAACTGTAGCGAAGACGATCCATTGGAAGCTGTGCATTTGACTGACCAGAGTTTACCCAAACTTCGCCAACCCATACGTCTTTGAAAGTGATAGTGCTGGCCCCGCAAGTTAGATGCATTTCAAAAGGTCCGCCTGCTTCGCCAGGATTGTATTCAATTTTCCAGTTGCCATCGGCATCTACTGTTGCAGAAGCTGTGGTCTCGCGGAAAGTCAAATCGACCTTTGAACCAGACTCGCCTTTTCCAAAAATGCAGTTTGTAGTATTTCGCTGCAGAACCATTCCGTCTGCATAAATTCCAAGTACCTTGAATGACATTATTCTATTTTCCCCTTCTCTCTCAAAATACCTTCGACAAACTCAACCATTTCATATACCATTGCATCACAGTGAGGCTTACGTTCACCACCACGTTCTGCATTTACACGCAAAAGATCGGCACAGTAAATCATACCTTCGTGCTTTTCTTTTACAAATTCAACTACGCGCTTAGTTGTAGGAACATCGTCTACGCCAAAAAGACCAAGCAGCATAAGAGCACCTGTAATAACTCCGCAGGTTCCACCAGTTTTCATGCCAAGTCCAAAACAGGCACCCATTTTAAAAGCAAGCTCATCGCTAACACCGGCATCCTTATTAAAAGTCATCAACATAGACTGCGCACAGTTATGATGTGGTTCCACAATTGCACGAATTTCTTTTGCACGTTCAAGATATTTACTCATTTTAAGCCTCTGAACGATATTTTACCACAGAATAAGGAATTATTCATCTGTATTTTATGCATTCTGGTACTGTGGATTGCCGCGCTGCGCTCGCAATGACAAGTGCAGTTTAAGCATAATACTGAGCCTGTGCATTCCAAAGTTCGCTATATAAGCCCTTGTTTGACATAAGTTTGTCGTGACTGCCCTGTTCGATAATCTGACCTTCGTCAAAAACAATTATGTTATCACAAAAACGGCAGCTGCTCATACGATGACTGATATATATAGAAGTTTTTCCTTCTACCATCTGATCAAAACGCTGATAGATTTCGTATTCTGCAACCGGGTCCAAGGCGCTTGTTGGCTCATCCATAATTACAAAAGGCGCATTCTTGTAAAGCGAGCGGGCAATTGCAATTTTCTGGGCTTCACCACCACTGATTTCTACACCGTTTTCATCATCATACTGATAAAGCGGAGTATCAAGGCCTTTTTCCATTTTACCAAAACGCTCTCCAAAACCAGCATCCTCCAGACATTTAACAGCACGTTCACGGTCATACTCAACATCGCAGGCAACATTTTCGCCAAGCGGAAAACTGAACAGATTGAAATCCTGGAATACAATTGCAAAAAGCTTTGCGTATTCTTCGTAATCGTAATAACGGATGTCTACACCATTGAGCAGAATCTGTCCTTCTGTTGGTTCATACAGACGGCACAAAAGTTTGATAAAGGTTGTTTTGCCCGCACCGTTTTTTCCAACAACTGCATTTTTTGTTCCAAGCGTGATTTTCTGATTTACATGACGCAACGCCCAGGTTTCTGAGTTTGCATACTTAAACGAAACATCACGGAATTCAATTTCAAAAACATTATCGTCGCGCTTTTCGGTTGGGATTGTTCCGTCGTAGCGCTTGTTTTGAATTTCCATATAATCATAGAAGAACGAAAGATACTGGCTTTCCATTTTGAGCTGCACAAAGTTGTTGGAAATTCCTGTAATGCTTTCTACAAGGCGTGTATAACTTGAAACATACATAATACATTTTCCTGCACTAATCAAACCAAACACAGCCTTAAGACCTACAAAGATATAACTTGCAAAAAGCATAAAGCACTGCGAGAAAATCGGGATTATAGAAATTTTAAGATTTTTATTTACCCACGCATTTCCTTCTGCTTCGAGCTTATCATTTGTTTCCTGAACTCTTTTTGTCATGAGTTTTTGCATTTTATAAAGACGGATATACTTACCGATTGAGTAATCAAAAATCAAATTAAACCAGTAACCAAAATAGCGGTTGTATGAAACGTTCTTTTCAAAAAATTCCATCTGAAGCAGAGACGCTTTTTTGTTTGTTCTGTAGGACATGAACACGTGAACAGCAAGAACGATTATCATCACGCCAAAGCTGTACCACTGATTTAAGAAATAGCTCAGGCCCGTAAGAGATCCAACTTCGCCAGAAACACACGGAATAAACAGAGGCACAAGCAGTACAATTGAATAAACGATAGTTGCAATCTTTTCAATTAATCCTGCAAGATTATCTATAAATCCTCTGATATCACCGCCGGCAGTCATTCCATCTTTTGCCTTTTTGTACATATCAAGAGTTTCGTGTTTTTCAAGGATATCAAAATCAAGGCTCATAGTTTTATCTACAAGCATTTTGTTTATCTTTTGTGTAAGCTCGTGTTTCTTAACCCAGTTGATTAATTCAAGTCCCCAGCGGATAAGTACCAGAGCAGAATCAATACAAAGCATTGTAAGAACGTTCTTGAAAATTGATTCAAAGGAGTCCATGCGGAAAAGTCCGTCCAGAATAAGGCTCGAAAAATAAATTGAAACAAAAGGCTGTGCCGCAGCAATGAGTCTTACAATAAGAACAAATGTAATATATCCAGGAACAATCCGATGAGTAAGATTTAATACTTTTGAAACTGTTCCACGAGTTTTCTTATTTTTCATTTGAAACCTCCTTTTTATAGTAATGGCTCTGAATGTCAAAAATCTCTCTGTATTTGCCGCCGTTATTCATAAGCTGGTCGTGACTTCCTTCTTCTACAATCTTTCCGCCGTCAAGGAACAGAATGCGGTCGCAGAACTTTGTACTTGCAAGCCTGTGTGAAATAAACACAGCTGTTTTTTTGTCTGCCAGCTGATTGTATTCTTCGTAGATGCAGCTTTCGGCAATTGGATCAAGGGCGCTTGTAGGCTCGTCAAGAATGAGCATTGGTCCGTCTTTATACATTGCCTTAGCAAGAAGAAGTTTTTGAGTTTCACCACCCGAAAGAACAACGCCGTTTTCATCAAGGGTTTGGGTAATGTACGTTTCTTCTTTTTTAGGAAGCGTATTTACTTTTTCCAGAAGGCCTGCTTTTTCAAGACAATCCTGCAGCTTAGTGCGATCAACATCCTGAGGTTCACAGCCACAGACATTTTCTGCAATAGAAAGAGCGATTGGCGAAGTATCCTGAAACAGAACACTTATCATATCCTGATATTTTTCAACGCCTATGTCGTTTATGCTTTTTCCATCAATTAAAATCTCGCCGCTTGTTGGAGGATAAAGTCCGCACAAAAGTTTAACGATTGTTGTTTTACCCGCACCGTTATTTCCAACTAACGCAATTTTGTCGTTTGCACCAATTTTGAAACTGACATTCTGTAAAACAGGTTTGTCGCTGCCTTCGTAAGTAAAGCTCACGTTGCGGAACTCAATGGATGGAGCAGATGTGGTCTCTGTGGTCTCTGTGGTCTCTGTGGCCCCTGAGCCTGTCGAAGGGGTCGAAGGGGTTGCGTCGGAATGTGTAAACACATCCTTCTGCTTCATAAACTCATGGTAATCATTAAACTGATGACTTGCATCGCGGAGGTCTGCAAAATGCATTGAAACGTCATAAACATACTGAGAAAGATTTGCAATAAGTCCAACGTAAATTGTAAACTCAGCCGCATCAATCTGGCCTGAAAGAACTTTATGAATCAAAAGTACATAAGCAATCCAGTCGCGCGCAAAGTTAAACGCAGTATCAGAAATTGTAGGATAATACCACTTAAGCTGATACTTCATTCTGAACTTTTTGTATGTATTAATCAAAGAAGAAAAATGATAATCAAAAAGTTTATTCAAACCAAAAATTCTTATATCCTTACCGGCGCTTACATTCATGCTGTTTCGCTCGTAGTAATTCATTTTCCGCCAAGGCTCAGAAAAGCTTTCGCGGTGACTGTCACCAAACTTTACGGCATGATTACGAATTAAAATATCAGCAACGAACATCGCAAAAGTAACGGCAAGAACTTTCCAGTCAAGAATAAAAATAACAGTACCGTAGCTGAAAACTCCAAGCACAACTATGAGCAGTCGGAGAGATGTTGTAGAAACCATCTCCGCACCTTCGTAATTTCCACTAACGCCCTGAGCACCCTTACCCATGATTTTTTGTTTTGGTTGAGGCTCAATATTCAGGTAATCGGTGTTGATTGCTTTTTTAATAAAGTCCATCATAAAAACACTGATTCTGTTGTAAGTGTGCTTCATCTGCATTTTGGTTTCACAGAATAACTTGATTCCAGAAAACACACACATAATTCCAACAGCAATTAAAATGTATTCCATAAAAATCTTTACACTTCTGCTTGTAATACCTTTGATTGCCATTGCAGGAATGAGCGTATTAATAAAAGGCAGTGACACCGAAATGATGATGTACACAAGCAAAAGAGGAATAGCTGTGGGATACCGCTTAAACATAGCTTTGTAGACAATAAAAGTATTTTGAAAGATGTTGTTTTTCTTTTCTTTCTGTGTCTGCATAAGTAGCCTCCAATTTTATTTTTGAGGTCAATTTATCATAAAAAAACACCGTTTTGATGCGGTGTGCACGAAATGCAAAAATTGGTGCATGAAATGCAATTATACAGGCAGCATAACTTCTGTTGCAAAAATCCCGGGTTCATTCTTGCGGTTTACAAAGCCATCGTACTGTTCTGCAATTTTGTCTATGCGGCGCAGACCAAATCCGTGTTCACCAAGTTTTGATGTAACAAGTTCGTTGAGACGGCGACGGTGTTTTGCGTTTGTTGAGTTTGAAACAGAAATGTACAGCTGCTGTTTGAACATGCCAATGTAAATACGGATAAATTTTTGAGGGAACTGATTGCCTTCCTCGCCCTTGATTTTTTCGCAGGCTTCGATTGCGTTGTCCAGGAGGTTGCCTACAATTGCACAAAGATGTACGTCGCTAATTTTTAGCTGATCCGGAACCTTGGCGGTACAGTTTACTTCTATATTATTTTTACGTGCGATAGAAACCTTACTGCTGAGAATTGCATCAAGGCCTACATTGCCAGTTCGGATTGCAATGTCTATGCTGTCTAAGTCCTGCTCCAATGTGGCAAGGTAGGCGTCCAATTCCTCAAACTTTTTCATTGCAAGCATAGCTTTGATTGACTGAATGTGATTGTGGTAGT
>CAMKDH010000070.1 GCA_946411215.1 uncultured Treponema sp.
AAAAGGCACAGGTTATTGCAGATAAAACTGTTATGACAATGCACGACGCTGTAACTGGCGGACTTAAAAAGGATGTTCACTTTATTCACGTTGAACCGGGCCGCGACTTTACTCCATTTATGACTGCAGATGTCCGCATTGTAAAACCTGGTGATATCTGTCCTGAATGTGGCGGAACTTTCTATTCTAAAAAAGGAAACGAGCTTGGACATATCTTCAAGCTTGGCGAAAAATATACAAAATCAATGAACGTAACTTACCCTGATGAAAACGGAAAGCTTGTTACTCCAATTATGGGTTGTTACGGAATTGGTGTTGATCGTACTCTCGCAAGTATTATCGAAGCACATCACGATGACAACGGAATTATGTGGACTATGTCTACCGCTCCATTCCAGGTTGCAGTTGTTCCTGTTATGTACAAGGAAAAAATGAAGGAAGTTGCAGATAAGATCTATGAAGAACTTCTTGCAGCTGGAATTGATGTAATTCTTGATGACCGCGATGAACGCCCAGGTGTCAAGTTTAAGGATGCTGACCTTATTGGTTACCCAATCCGCATTGTTGTTGGCGACAAGAATCTTCCTAACGTTGAACTTAAACGACGCTCTGAAAAGGATCCTGAACTTGTTCCAGCAGAAAGTGCTGCTGCAAAGGCTGTTGAAATTGTTCGCACAGAGCTTGCTAAGTTGAACGCATAAGGGCTAAATATGAAAAAACTGATTTTGATAATGACTATTCTTCTTTGTCAGGTAGCGGCAACGTTTGCCCTTCCCGGCTATACTCCATTTGTTCCTGATACTGCAGGAGAATATGTTTACTACCGTGACTATTCTTTTACACACGAAACATACATTGGAATTTTAAATTATGATGATACGTCTTATCAAATCAGATATTATACTCCTGCCAACCGCGACTTTGCTGTTCCAGAAAAATCTATTGCACTGCTTTTTTCTGTAGCTCCAGAGGCTGCCTTTTTTGATATGACAGGTGAAAAGATTATTTCAGACATTGATCCTTATGGCGACGACGTTGATATCTTAAATTACCTTCACGACATTTTGTATGAATTTTCTGCACGCCGCATAAAGTGTGATGAACTTGGCGCCCAACCTGTTTTTTCAACACAGGAATATGAACAGTTTGGCGGAAACGTAACAATCTGTTTTGACAGCCTTATCCCTCTTTTTAATATAAAGAGCATCAAAAATAATCAGGACGGAAACCTTGCTTTTACCTGCGTAACTTACGGAAGAATTATAAATGCCCAAGATACATCTTTTGAAGATTTCAAAGGCCTGCTTCCATCTAAACCATATCATGCTCCAACAGTAAAAAAGGTAAAGGGCAAAGCTAAAAAGTTCACAACACAGGATGGCCAGACAATCACATTGGATTCAAACTGGGAACAGAAAATGGATAACCTTTGGATGTTTGGCGAAGAAGCGTCTATTTCAATTGCAACAATTCCCGGATATTTTGAAGACAACGATGTGAACACCCTGTTTGTTTTACGCCGCATTACAGAAAGCACAAGTGGTTCTTACACAGACATAGAAAACATGGAACTTTCAAAAGATCCAAAAAAATACATAACGAAAGTAACTGCTCATATTTCTCAACCAGACAATAACAAGGTTGTTTACGTAATAAAAGAAATTACAACAAATCCAAAGGCAGAATTAAACAGTTACGTTTCAATTGCTGCCTACGAAGACAACTTTTTGGAAAAGAGCAGTTATTATACTAAATTGTTGAAAACCTTTAAGGATTAAAACGAAGTTCTTGAAAGCGGTGAGCCTATCCACTGGCCTTCGCTGCCGAGGTAATCTTTTTTCTGACCTTCTATGAGGAACTGAACGCTGTTTACAGTCGAGAAGGAAGTTGCGGTATAAACAAGCTGCATGAGCTGACTGTTGTAGCCTTCTACGCCATTTGTATTAAATTCAAACGCATCATTAAAATCAAGATATGCAACGCCGCCGCTAACACGCGCACCTAAAAGTCTTGTGCCTTCTGGAATAAGAGAAATACAGGTTCTTTCGTCTGATTTTGTTGTGTCAGGACCAGCAAGAACTGCCTTTATTGCAGTTGTAAGTGGAGAATCATTCTTTGGGACAGAACGTTTTACAAGCTTGCGGTTGATTGAGCCGTCGCCGTCTATTTCGATAAAGCAGAGCATGAGCTCTGTGTAGGCTGGTTCAACAGGTTTTGTTTTTTCTGCAGTTTTTTCTTCTTTTTTGGCGGTTTGCGAATCTGATTTTTCGTCTTTTTCTGCGGCCTGTGCTTTTTCTGGAGCAGAATCTTTTTTGTCTGATTCTTCTTTTGGTACAGATTTTTTCTGCTCTGGTTCTACCTGAATAACTACATCATCAGACTGCGGATTAAGAGGGATTTTTACTGTTTCTTTTTCGCTTGGAGTATGATTTTCAACAAACTCAGGAGTTGAACCAAATACACGTTCAAAAAATCTTGTTTCTTTAAGATTTGTGAGGATTGCGTCCTTCTTTACAAGGAAAAAAATGAAAATAACGAGAACTGCTAAAATGATACAAGCCAGTGTGAGGCCTGTCTTCTTTTTTGAACTTTTATCTGCCATATTGAGATTATCGGCAGATAAAAGTTTTGTTTTAGGGCAAAATTAGAAGCCTACGCAAACAGTTACAAATGCACCAAGTCCGGCTCCAGAGAAGCTCTTGGTAAAGTTTGTAGACTGCATTGAAACTCCGGCATCAACTTCGGCAAGACGGATATTAAGAGCAATAGAAAGTGCATTTCTGTAAACTTCATCCATGCACTCGTGTGAAATCTCAAGGCTGAGAATATTCCACAAGCTCAAGCGTCCTGCAACAGAATAATCAACATAGAAATCTGTTTCATTGTTTGTACCAGCATTAATTGCCGATGCAAATGGATGACGGATTCCAATTCCAAGATAACCCTTTGTGCTAAGCAAGGTTCCAAATGGATGGAAATTAGCATTAATACCAACTTTCATTGGACGGTGAATAGCATAAGGAGTTTCAAGAACAACCGGATTATTGATTACATTATTAAAATCAAATTTGGAAGCTTCTTCTCCAGGCTCTTCATCTTCTGTTGCTTCACTAACATCTCCAGAATTACCAGAGCCATCACCTGAGTCATCTGAACTACCCAGGAAATCAGCAATACTAATCTTTCCTTTGCCGCCTTCTACAAGATCATAAGATACTGCAGAACACAGGCTGAGCTTACTTGGAACAAGAGGAACACGTGCGTCTAAACCAACTGTAAGGAAGCGGAACAAATCGCGTTTATAGCTGGCAGAAACGTCGAATCCCAGATTGTTTGTTATAGAATTAAGAATACCCTGAATGTCATTAAATCCATTGGCTACATTAATATTTGAATAAAGACCAGCACCAACATGAGCACCATACTCAATTGCGTTGTTGTCTTCATCAATGTAAAGTCTTGCATAAGTATCGCTTGCATCAAAGTGAACAACAGAGCTGAATGCGGTTCCTGCAAATTCCAGACGGGATTTTTTAGTATTCCAACCGCCGTTTACAGAAACTGTCGCGAAAATATCGGCATAAGTATTTTCTGTTCGCATAACATACTCATTGTCCATATTAACGTTTCCTTTTCCAAGGAATTCAAACAAATCTTTTGAAAGACCAATTCCAACATCGGCCTCGGCACCAACCTTTACTCCAAGGATAAGTCCGCGAGGAATATCAATGCCAATACTTACAGAAGGAGCAATATTACCTTTAATTGCAGCACCTTTAGCCTGAACATTGTCTGCAATTTTAGCCAAATCAATTACAACATCTTTCTTGAAAATATCATCAAGTCCAAGGAGATTGTTTGAAACCTCAACAGGTACATCAATTTTAATCTCGAAGAATCTGTGTGCAAAAATGTTTTCGGCAAATGAGGTTCCGATTAATAATGTAAATAATACGAAAGAAAGTATAAGTTTTTTCACTATTCTTCTCCTCCATTGTTCTGACCATTAAAAGGATAAACCTGAATTGGCTTGTCCTTATTTGCAACTATCTTAGCTTTAATCTTTCCGCCCATATCTGTTTTGCGCAAAAGACCAAAGTTTGTATCACCATCGGCGCCTATCATAATCTTAAGCTTTGGCTCAAGAGGATACGTTTCAATGAATTCTGAAGTATCATCAATTCCAATGCTTGTTGTTTTACCATTACCAAACTGTTTCCACTGATACTTCAGAGAGCCGTCATCATTTTTAGCACCATTCAAGTTATAGCCAAAACTAACTGTGCCATAAATAGGAATTGTTGTTTCCGTAATCTCAATTGAAACAGATTTTATAGCTTCAATATATGTTCCATAATTATCTACAAACGCATCATAATCTTCTTGAGAACGTTTTAACAAATCGCGTTCCTGAGTTGTCTTTGTCTGATTTGTTGAAGAACCATTTGAACCTTCTTCTTCACTCTTGTTCATAAAATCCATAAGATCAAGTTCGATTGGCTTTTTAAGTGTGAAGTCCATGCTCAAAATAAGAACAACATCAATAGAAATAGAAGTTGAACCGCCTTCCTGCATTTGCTGGAGCTTTTCGGCATCAAGGTCAATTATTCCATTATTTGCGCCAGAAAGACCAACATTATAACTAATGCACAAAGAAGCTTCCGGATCATCTGAAGAAGTATTCAAAGCATCACGGAAGTTCTGTCCAAGGTCTTTATAACTGCTGAAATCTGTTTTAACTTCTCCCGCCTCATTTTTTTCAAGCTTAGGCATTGGCTTAAAGTCCAGATCTTCAGGACCAGTAGCACTACCAATAATATATTTTGCATCAGTTACTGGTGTAATGGTTTCGCCTTCCTGCTTTCCATAATAAGTTTTTATAGTACCGCCAAAGCCTACACCTTCGCTCAAAACATTTGGAATACTTGCAAAAACATAAAGAGGCATTTTTGCTATCTGGATATTTTCAAGCTGCTCTGCAATATCATCACCTAAAGAAGAGAACATTGCCTTTTTGTTTATTGAAGTATTCATGTCTCCTTCAAAGTTTGATCCATCAGGTAATTTAACACTTGCTGTTTCCCAGTCAAACACTGGAATTATTTCAATTGAAACTTTGTATGTTGCACCAGGAGAAACACTTGAAATAGCAAGCTTGCCACTAGCGGCACCAGGAAGATCTACTGAACCTGTAATATCAATTTTATCGATAGCACCTTCGCCATCAAAAATTGTGATTAATGGAGAGCCTTCTTCAGGAACTTCTACAAAAGACAATACCTGTTTATAATCTGCATCGCCTTCTTTGCGACCACCATAAATTGTTTTTGTTGTTGTATCTGTAAGTCCAAAAGCTGAAGAACGGATATTAATTCCAATGTCATTATCTTTTGGAAGATTTGTCTGAGCAACTACATTAAATCCAACCTTCTTCCATTTGATTTTCTGAACGTAATTCTTGAGCTCTTCAGGAACATCCATATTCTGACTGATGTTTGTTTCAAAACCTTCTGGCATTGCAATTTCTGCACTTACCTTATCAATCTTTGCATTTACAGAAACTAACGGAGGATTATCAAAGTCGATATTTGCATTTACAAGAGTAACATCTACCTGTGCTGTTGCTTCAATGTCGCTGTTTTGAAGAGCTTTTCCAACAAGCTGTGCTTCTGGA
Organism: uncultured Treponema sp.; assembly: GCA_946411215.1. Classification (GTDB taxonomy): domain Bacteria; phylum Spirochaetota; class Spirochaetia; order Treponematales; family Treponemataceae; genus Treponema_D. The sequence goes on from CAMKDH010000070.1 coordinate 5,675, forward strand.
TTTGCTTTATCAACGTGACAGTCAAAACCACCAGAAACATCAATTGAATAATCACTGATTACATTTTCTGACCAGGATTCTCCTGTAGTAATTGTTACTTTTAAAGAACCTTCTTCAATTACTACATTGCTCATGTCTTCACTAAGTGCGAGCGGGAAGGTTACTTTTATTTCAGGGATATTAAAATAACTTGTAGGAAGTGTAAGGTTCTTAGCCTTAGACATTTTACTTGTAGGATCAATTCTTATCTGGAAGGAACCATAACAACTATCGTCCTTAAACTTAATCTTCATACCTTGCTGTTTGAGTTCCATTCCAGAAATATCAAGACGTGCAATTCCATCTTCAAAAGTTGCAGTAACTTTCTTTCCGGTTGCGTCATCCCATAAGTCTATATCACCGGTTGCATAACCGCCAAAAGAATATCCACCGATAGTCTGAGCATTTACATCAACAATAAGATAGCCCTTTGAATAAGTTACGCTTTCAAAAGACATTCCTGGCATAGATACAAATTCTACAGTTAATGCGTGGGAAGATGGTTCGTTAGGAATTGTACCTGCGAATGTAACGCCTTGATTCAACTGCTCATTAATCGAACTCAAGTCAAGATTTTTTGTTTCATTCAAAGTCTGAATATCAGGAACCTGGAATTCCTTTTCAACACCAAATCCTTCCTTAAGAGCATTAGAGAAGTTCATGTCTCCAAAAGATTTTGAAAAGTCAAACTCGAATTTTGAAAGAGGCATGTGAAATAAAAACTGCTGAAACTGGCTGCCGTTATTATATTTGTAAACTTCGAAAGATGATTCTGATCCGTCTTCGCTGCCAAGAAGTTTTTCTATATCAAGCATACTTGAAAGGTCAAACTTATTTTTAATTGCATCAGAACCAAGATTAATAATAGGAAATTCGTAAACAGCGTCTGTCTTAATAGAGACTGTCTGAGGTATTTCCATGTCTTTAAAGCCACAGCTCGTAATGATGACTGCAAAAGAAAGTATTGCAGCAAAAAGGATAAAACTCTTTTTCATACGCATCACTCCTATAGTAAAAAAATTATAACATACTTTTAGTTCTTTAACAAATTTCATCATTGCGTGGATTGCCACGCTGCGCTCGCAATGACGAATGCGCCTTATTTATTAAAAAACTGAGCGAACGGATTGTAACTCATTCCGTCATCATTTTTATCAAATTTTTGCGAATTTTTGTTAAAATCGGCCTTTTTTTCGGATTTTTTAACGACAACGACGCGTTTTGCGCCCTTCGACGAGCTCTGGGTCCCCTGTTGCTGTCTTGGGGCACCTGAACGTTCAGGACGCTTTCCTTCACCACTCTGTCCAATTCTGCTCATTGCGTCACTCTTGAGGGAAAGTCCAATACGGCGGCGATCTTTATCAAGATTTATGATTGTGAATTCAAATACATCTCCAACCTTTACAACTTCCATAGGATCGTTTACAAAGTTATCGCTGAGTTCGCTAAGGTGAACAAGGCCTGTCTCGTGCAAACCGATATCTACAAACGCACCAAAGTCTACAACGTTTTTGATTTTTCCGGTTACCTTCATGCCTTCTTTAAGGTCTTCAAACTGGAGGACACCCTTCTGCATAATTGGAGCAGGATATCCGTCACGAGGATCGCGGTTTGGCTTCTGAAGTTCGTCTACAATGTCGCGGACTGTTGTAACACCAATGCTGTATTTAGCAGCAATTTCATCTATCTTACTTGCGCTGACTGTCTGACCTGCTTGAATCATTGGAAGAACTTCGCGGGCTGCATCATAATTTTCAGGGTGAACCCAGGTGTTGTCTAGAGGGTCTGAGCTTTCGGCAATTTTAAGGAAGCCTGCGCACTGTTCAAAGGCTTTTGGACCAAGGCCCGGAACTTTTTTAAGATCTTCGCGGCTTGTGATTTTTCCGTTTGAATCGCGGTATGCAACAATTTTTTTAGCAGTAGTCGCGTTGATACCAGAAACATATTTTAGAAGCGAGTAGCTGGCTGTGTTCAGGTTTACACCAACATTATTTACAACAGAGCCAACAACTTCATCAAGCTGTTCTGCAAGCTTTTTCTGGTTTACGTCGTGCTGGTAAAGTCCAACACCAATTGCTTTAGGGTCAATCTTAACAAGTTCACTGAGCGGGTCCTGTAAGCGGCGGCCCATGCTGATTGCCCCACGAATAGTCAAATCAAGATCAGGGAATTCTTCACGCGCAATGTCGCTTGCAGAATAAACAGAAGCACCAGATTCATCTACAACTGTGTAAACAACGTCTGTATAATTTTCGCTGATTACACGGCTTACAATTGCCTGAACTTCCTGGCTGCCTGTTCCGTTACCAACTGCTACAACCTGAATATCATATTTGTCAATTGCATCATTAATCATTTTGTAAGAGCCGTCCGGGTCAGTTACCTGGAAGAACTTAAAGTAACCAAGGTACTTTCCTGTTTCATCAAGAGCAGCACACTTTGTACCGGTACGAATACCAGGGTCAATTCCAAGAACGCGGCTTCCCTTAATTGGCTGAGTCATAAGAAGATTCTTGAGATTCTCACTGAAGATTCCAATTCCGTGCTCGTCTGCTTCGTCTGCTTCGTCACTGCGGATTTCGCGGACAACTGCAGGAGAAAGCAATCGCACTACTCCATCTTCAATAGCATCTTTATGATAAGTGTTGTGAATATCTGCATGGCGCTGGAGAGCAGAAACCGCTGCGTCTACATCAACGTCAATTGTAACTTCAAGAGCCCCTTCACGTTCTCCACGGTTTATTGCAAGAATGCGGTGTGGCTTTACCTGGTCCAGTGGCTCTTTATAATCCCAGTACATTTTGTAAGTAGAAGTATTTTCTGCAACAGTTGCGTCCTGACCTTCCGGAACAATTCCTTTTGTAACAATGTTTCCGGTTTTCATATAAAGCGCATGAACAGTATCACGGTTTGCAGTTTCCTGACTAACGCGTTCTGCAATAATATCCTTTGCACCGGCAAGAGCGTCTGCAGTAGTTTCTACATTAAGCTCTGTATTTTCATTATCAGTCTTAATAAATTTCTCGGCTTCTTTTTCGCAGGCAGCGTCGTCGTGGTCGGCAAGAATAAAATCAGCAAGCGGCTCCAAACCTTTTTCTGCAGCAAGCATACCGCGTGTCTTCTTCTTTTTCTTAAAGGGTGCCCAAAGATCTTCAAGCGCTGTAAGAGTTGTTGCAGACATAACAGCATTGTACAAAGTTTCTGTAAGCTTACCCTGTGCAAAAATCCCCTTTACAATTTCAAGACGACGGTCTTCAAGATTGTGATATGACTTATACAAATGGTCGCAATCACGTACCTGTACTTCATCAAGATTGTCGTGCTTCTCTTTGCGGTAACGACTGATAAACGGAATAGTACAGCCTTCTTCTACAAGACTGATTACTGCGCTTACCTGCTGCACGCGGATGTTAAGCTCCTCCGCAATTTTTTTCATAATTTCTACTTCGTTGACAGCTAATGCGTCAATGCTTTCGATTGTGAAATCCATAATGTCCCACCTTTAAAAAATTTGTCATTGCCGGGCGTGACCCGAACATAATACTCTATTCTTTTTCTTTTTCTGATTCTTCACAAAGAGCCGCTATTTCAGGGTCAATTTCAGGATCTTTTCTCTTTATAAAAACCTCTTCTCTTGCAGCCTCGGCCTGCGCGGCGGCTTCTGCTTTTTTCTGTTCCTCTGCACGATAGGTTTTTTCCAAAAGATCAAGACAGACACTGGAAACCATGTCGTGAAGAACCGGAACAAGAGCCTGTTTTGAACGTTCATCAAGTCCGTTTGTTCCTTTTGAAGTTACAAATGCAAATACATAAAGCATCTTTTCGCCAATCTGACGTTCCATAACAAGAATCGCATCAGAATGAAAAAACGAACCTCTTATATTAAAATGAATATCCTGTATTTTTTCATAAAGCTTTACTGGCAAAGGTTCATCCTGACAAAGAATACTAAAATGCGAAAGACTTATATCCTGTAAAGAACCAGAGAAGGTTTGATTCTTTTCACCATAATTAAACTTATAAGTACAGGCACTTGTACAAAGGGCACGAATAGCTTTTCGTCGTCCCTGAGCCTGATTATTATGTAAAGCACGGGCAATAAGCTCAAGATTATATTTTTTTTGATACTCAAGCTGAATAAATCCGCATTTTAAACCAAAATCAGAAATATACTGTTTTTGAATTGATTCTATATCTGCCGTACTTTGTCTCTTTAAGAAAATAATTCCAAACTGATCAAGATTAATATTCTTATTCTTAAGCTGACTTAAATATTCATCCCACTGTAAATCTGGAAGTTCATAGTCGATATTTATAAAAATCAGAGTGTCTTTAAAAAGATTAAGGATTGTTTCTATTTTTTTCTGAACAGGAATACGCCCATCATTTCCTATGTAATAGCATTCAAAGCCAAGAGAGAAAAAATCTTGTAAAAAGGAAACTGGCATAAGAGAAGGATCAGGCAAAATAAAAAAACATTTTCGGCCTGTCACAATCTCATTAACAGAAATATCCAAAACTTGCCCCTTAAATAAAGTGATGGATCCTATGATGCTCAACCATCTTTGTTTTAACGGAAACTACATAACTTCCAAACATTGCAGTAACTGTATCAAACAGAGTTGCAAAGGAACACAAAATTACTGCTGCCGGTTGAAGCAACAGATAACTAGTTTCAAAACCCTTTCCGTATTTAGTACAAATAATTGTAAGAAGAATGAATACACCGCCTCTTGGAATTGCTCCCATGAGGAATGAAAGTCCAAAAGCTGTAAAGAACAACCAGCTTATATCGCTGAATGAAATTGCGAGTGCTGTGTATGAACGCCAGATCATTATAAAACAAATAATTACAACAAGAGCCGAGCCTCCGCGTGCAAAAACAGAGAACAACGGATATGTAAAACCACTTGAACGGCGTTTAATTCCAAGACTTTCTTTTCCGTGGCGAATAGTCAAAGGTAATACAAGGTTTGTGTCTCCGCTGATAAACGAAAGCATCATTGGAGCAAGGCTTGCATATAAAACTCTATAAGGATGAGGATCATGACAAACAAATCTGATTATAAGCGGGTAGATAACACCTGCAATCAGAATAAAATCACAAAAGAGCATCACAATGAGCGGTGTATAAATGCCTGTTGCAAAAGCAGCTCTGAATGTGATTGTCCAGTTGCACATAATTGCAATTGAAAAAACTGCCATGAGCTCTGTAAAGAAAACAGAAATATGATAAAACAACTGTGAAAAAGAATCTGCAAGAGCAAAAATAGGTTTGAAAGCTGTAAGATCACTTGCACTTTCCCAGCCAATCAGACATCCAAAAAGGAATGAAACAAGCAGGAACGAGCCTTCTTTAAGTGCGCTGAATGCAGAATCTGGGAAAAGACTCAAAATAAGAGCTTTTACATCTATGCCCGCAACTTCTCCTGCAAGCTCGTTTGTAATAGGGATTCGTGGAAGTTTTACAATTAATATAGAAAGAAGTCCCACAAGTGCAAGCATCAAAGAAGAAACTACAATAAAACCTGTTGTCCAGGCTGTAGATTTTAAAAGGATTTTTGAAGTTCTGAGTTTATTAATAGAAATAATTGCAGAAGAAAAAACAATTGGAACTACAAGATATCGTCCAAAACGTACAAATAAATCTGTTAGAAAAGTTATAACCGATGCTGCCGAAACAGAATCAGCAGGCAAAAGAAGTGCAGTAATAACTCCAAGAGCGATTCCAATTAAATACTTAATCCAAACTTTCATATACTTCATTATATCATACTCTAGAATGTGAAACTAGAGTGTGATATAATATTTTTTATGGC
>CAMKDH010000071.1 GCA_946411215.1 uncultured Treponema sp.
TAAACTTCGCGGGCGACTTCGCTGGCTAGGATTTCTTCTTTGGTGCCTTGGAGCATGATGGTGCCGGTGTTTATGATGATGGCGCGGTCGGTAATTTCGAGGGTGTCGCGTACGTTGTGGTCGGTGATGAGGATGCCGATGCCGCGGGAAGCTAGGAGTTTTATGACGCTTTTGATGTCGGCAACGGCGATTGGGTCAATTCCGGCGAAAGGTTCGTCCAAAAGGAGGAATTTTGGTTCAATGGCGAGGGAACGGGCAATTTCGGTACGGCGGCGTTCACCTCCGGAAAGTGTATAAGCCTTCTGGTAGCGGATGCGGCCAATTGAAAATTCTTCTATTAAATCGTCAAGGCGCTGCTTTTTCTGTTTGTAGGTAAGGTCGCGGCGGGTTTCCAAAACAGACCAGATGTTTTCTTCTACAGTAAACTTTCTGAAAACCGAAGGTTCCTGCGGCAAGTACGAAATGCCAAGACGTGCCCGCTTGTACATAGGAAGCCTTGTAATGCATTTATCATTCAAAAAAACTTCGCCTGCAGTGGGGCGGTAAAAGCCTACTACCATATAGAAGGTTGTTGTTTTTCCGGCACCGTTGGGCCCCAAAAGTCCAAGAATTTCGCCGGTTTTCATGGAAAAATCTATGCCTTTTACAACCTCTTTGCGGCCAAAGGATTTGTAGAGGGAGTTTACTTTGAGGAGAGGGGGTTCGGTTTGTGGAATTGGATCTGGTTGAGGTCCTTCGACCCCTTCGACAGTCTCATGGACCGCAGGGTGCACGGCTTCTGTATTCATATCTTCTTCCATTCTCTACTCCTTTTTTTCTGGGGGCGGCACTTCTTCTTTGGCCGGAGCTTCACCAGGCAAGACCTTCTGGTCTTCCGCAGACTGACCTTCTACAGGCGCTTCTTTTGGCTGTTCCGCCTTTTTTGTCTCGGTAACAGAGCCCTTTACATTTCCAGAAAGCGTGATGCTTTGAGTATCCAGATCAAGCGTAATCTGCTGGGCGCGGAAAACATCATTTTCCTGTTTAACCTGGGCGTTTCCGCTTATTTCAAGAATCTGCTCGTTTTTCTGATAAACCGCATAGGCGCCTGTACAAACGTTCTTTTTTTGAGTAAGCGTAATGCCAACCTGAAGCACCGCAATATTTGTATTTTGATTATATTCTATTAACTGGGCATCGGCTTTAACATCGTTGTCGGTATCGGTAAGATTTACATTGCCCTGAAGATTTGCAACCTTTGAAGTTCTGTCGTAACGCATAAAGTCGCAGGTAAATTCCATTTTTGTTTCAAGGTTCTTTCCTTTAATATTTCCGGTAGCCTTTATAAAACGGTAATCATCACCAGAAAGTTCAATAGAGTCGGCAGAGATTTCAATTGAAGAAGTCTGGACAAATGCACCGCCAGAAAGAGTCGTAGTTGCAGAAGAATCACCAGCCTGACCGCTCATACTTCCTGCAGAGAAAGTAATTTTTTCTGCAAAAGCGCTGCCACACAAGAGAAAAATGCTGAACATAATTACAAAAAGCTTTTTCATTCCTGTGCGTTCCCCTGCTCTTCCTGATTTTCATCCTGATTTTTATCTTTAGCCTCAATCTGGCCCGAAACAGTTCCTGCAAAGCTATAGGTCTTGCTCACACCACTTGCCGAAAATCCTGTACCGTAAATTACAGTTCCATCCTTTTCGATTTTTGCAGTATCGCGGCGTGCACCCGTAAGCTGCTCTGTTTTACCGTTCCATTTTAACATATTTGCAAAAAAGTTTGTATTCTGACTTCTATTATACAGTTTGATTCCATCATAAAGTTCGTAAAGCTCCTTGTCGTTATCGGCATATAAAAGTCCGCAGTAGCCTTCTGTTTCAATTTCGTGATCATCATCATAAGTTGTAAAGGTAACGTTTTTGCCGTAGGTAATATCGGAATCTTTATATTGTTCTATATTATCTGCATTAACAACAACAGTTTCTTTGCCCTTTTCGTAGCGCACAAGCTTTGCATGATTAAAAACAAATTCCGGATTAGTTTCTTCGGCATTTACAGTTTCGCTGTATTTAAGGGAGCATGAGGCTGCACAAAAAATCAGGAAGATGGCAGCGCAAATAAATGCTGATTTTTTAATAAAGCACATTTTATTCAACATCCTCCTTCTGTGATTTTTTACCTCGAAATATTTTTCCATTATATGTTTTTGCAAGCTCTTTTACAAATTCAATTTTTCGCGGACACTTATAAAGCGCCGTATTCTGTCTTATAAAATCAGAAAGTTCCCTCTCAAGTTTTTTGTCTGCTTCAAAACCATCCTTCAGCACAACACAAGCCACAACAATCTGACCACGCTTTGAATCTGACTGACTGTAAACTGCACTTTCCAAAACAGCCGGATGTCTGTTGATTACCGCTTCAACTTCATGCGGACTGATTCTAAAACCTGCAGATTTTATTATATCATCTTTTCGCCCAATAAAATAGAAATATCCGTTGGCATCGTAATAGGCAAGGTCGCCTGTATGATAAAGCGTTGTGCCTGGCGCGAGGTTACAGTTTGTAAAAAGTCCCACAGGATGATTTTTGGAAATATCAATTACAACTTCGCCAGTTTCATTTGGAGCGCATTTTTTTCCATTAGAATCAACAAGGCTGATTTTGTATAGAGGAGAAGGTTTTCCTAAAGAAGAAAGACAGGCTTTAGAAGGGGCAGATGAATTTTCATCAAAATCAAAATTGGCACAAAGAAGAGCAGATTCAGTCTGGCCGTAGCCTTCAAAAATTTTGAGTCCCGATTTTTCGTAGAACTTCTGGGCAACCTGTGCATCAAGCGCTTCTCCTGCAGAACAACAGTGTTTTAAATTCTTGAGATTGTATTTAGAAAAATCCTGTTCAACAAGGTAGCGGTAAATAACAGGAGGAGCACAAAAAGTATTTACACCGTAGTCACTGATTTTCTGTAGGATTGACTGAGGATTAAAGCCCTGCCTGTCGTAAACAAAAACAGCAGCACCACAAATCCACTGACCATAGATTTTTCCCCAGCTTGCTTTTGCCCATCCAGTTTCTGCAACAGAATAATGAAGCGCACCATCATAAGTTTTCTGCCAGTATTTTGCAGTGATGATATGTGCCAGAGGATAAAGCCAGTTATGAATTACAGGCTTTGGCTCCCCTTCTGTGCCCGAAGTATAATATAAAAGCATTGGGTCATGAACAGAAATTTGCGGGCGAGGAAGGTCTGGAACTGATTTTTGAAAATCGGGGTGAGACTGTAAATAAGGTTCCCACTCATCTTTTAAAAAATCCTGATTTATAAAAAGGCGGACTTTACCCAAAGTGTTTCGCAGAGCAATATCGGAAGAAGTCAGCTGGCTGGAAACCGGAAAGGCCACTGCACCAAGACGATGAAGTGATAAAATAAAAATCCAGTATTCATAACGTCGGTGAAGAGAAAGCATTACAACATCGCCTGTGCCAATGCCCTTTTGAATTAAAAAATCAGCAGCAAGTTTACTTAAATCAGAAAGCTCTTTAAAAGTAAATTCTTTACTTTCGCCCGCATCGTTACACCAGACTAAAGCCCGCTGGGAAGGAGCCTTTTGTGCATAAAGGTCCACCACATCAAAAGCAAAATTAAAATTGTCAGGGAGCTTAAGCTTGAAGTTTTTTTCAAAATCTTCGTAAGTAGAGAACTGTGTTTTTACCAAAAAAGTCTGCAGCAGATTCATTTTTTTATATTTTACTATATCCTTTTTTATGCTATTATTCAATTTATGAGTGAGCGTTGCTTTAAGTGCTTTAAGCCCAAATCGGTGTGCCTTTGCAAATATGGCGCCACAATAGATACAGGAATAAAATTCATTTTTCTCATGCACCCAAAAGAATTCCGCAGACAGCGCACCGGCACCGGCTACCTTTCGCATTTGTGTTTGAAGGATTCTGAGGTAATTGTAGGTCTGGATTTTTCTAAAAACGCACGCCTCCAGGAGCTGCTTGCAGACCCGCAATATTACGCCGCCTTAATGTACCCCGGAGAAGACGCCCTCACCCCTCAGACAATCACCACAGGATTACCCGCCGGCAAAAAGCTTTTACTTTTAATTCTAGACGCCACCTGGTTCTGCGCCAAAAAAATGATTCAACATAATCCATTTTTGCTGGAACTGCCAAAATTAAGTTTTCAAGGCAACTATAGGTCGATTTTCACATTCAAACGCGAACCTTCGCCGGAGTGTATTTCTACTATTGAATGCTGCTACTATGTTATAAAAGAGCTTCAGACCTCCGGCTTCCTAAACGCCGCCATTGACCCCGAACCACTTATGAATATCTTCAAAGCAATGATCAAGCTTCAGCTGACGGCAGAAAATGAACGGGTCCTAGGTATCCGTACAAACTCCCACGACTACGACGCCAAATATAATAAAATCAAAACGATTCCGGATTATTTATAAAAAAAATCTTATATAAAAACCTTATATAAAGAACCTATATGAAGGCATAAAAAAATAGCGGTAGGGAGCCCCGGCAAATTTCAAAAATGTTCTGAAGTGCGGCCGCCGAAGCGGCCACGTATATAATTACAAGGCACTTCAGCGCATAGGGGGCGAGCCCCCGATTTTGCAAATTTGCCGGCGCGACCGGTAGCTATTTTTTTTCTTATGTATACATATAACCATAAATTATCTTTTTTTTTACGCCATTTTTTGTTATACTATAAGTATGGAAACACAAACTTTTGATTATATTATAATTGGCGCAGGCCCAGCAGGCTTGAGTTCGGCTCAGTATGCCGCTCGCAGTGGCTTGAAGACAATCGTTTTGGAAGGCATGGGACCTGGTGGCCAGGTAGCACAGATTTTTGAACTTGAAAATTATCCCGGCGTTTTTCCCGCAGTAAACGGATTTGATTTTGTAGAAACCCTGCGTAAACAGGCAGAAGCCTTTGGTGCACAGATTAAGCAGGTACAGGTAACTTCTATAGATAAAACAGGCAAAGACTTTATCATCCAGACAAAGGACGCAACCTACTCTGCTCCGGCTCTTTGTATAGCAACCGGTGCCGTTCATAAAAATCTTGGTGTACCGGGCGAAGAAGAACTTAAAGGCCGCGGAGTTTCTTATTGTGCAACCTGCGACGGACCATTTTTCCGCAATAAAAAGATTGTAGTAATTGGCGGCGGAGATTCTGCCTGTTCAGAAGCAATCTATCTTGCAAGCCTTTCTAAGGATGTAACAATTGTTCACCGCAGAAACGAGTTCCGCGCACAAAAGGCACTTGTAGACAAAATGCTCAAAGCCGGAGTAAAACCAGTTTACGACAGCGTAGTAAAGCAGATAAACGGACAGAATAAAGTAGAAAGCATTACACTTGAAAATGTAAAGACCGGAGAACAGACAGACTTTGAATGTGCAGCAGTATTTATTTTTGCAGGCATGGCACCTCAAACCGACTTAGTAGATATGATTAAAAAAGATATCTCCGGCTATATAATGACAGACGAAAACATGCAGACATCAATCCCGGGACTTTATGCAGCAGGCGATGTAAGGTCAAAACCTTTCCGCCAGATTGTTACAGCAGTAAGCGATGGAGCAATCGCAGCAAATGCTGCAAAAGAGTTTATCAAATAAATGAAAACCCGATTTTTTGCAGCAGCACTTTGTTTGTTTATACTAACATCCTCACTTTTTTCGCAAGGCAAAAACGCCACAGTAAGTTTTTGGGATAATATACCTAACGATAGTCTGGCCCGTCAGATAGTAGACCAGATGACAGACACAGAATTGTATTCTCAGATTCTGATGTTTGGCTGGGCCGGCGAAGAGCCCGAAACACTTTTGTACGACTGGGTAAAAAGAGGACTTGGAAGCGTAAAGGTATTTGGCTGGAACACAAATGACATCCACCTTGTTGCAAAATCAATTTCGTCATTGCAGACAAGCGCACAAACAAACAGATTCAAAATCCCGCTTTTTGTAGCAACAGATCAGGAAGGCGGATCAATCAGACACGTAAAGGGAGACACGCTCATAACACCGGGAAACATGGCAATTGGAGCAGCGGGCTATCCTGCAGACGCGTGGTACAGTGCCTATTACATCAGCCGCGAAATCCGAGCGCTTGGAATAAACATGAACTTTGCGCCAACAGTTGACCTGTTTACAAATCACGACTCGTCAATTATTGGTACACGCTCATTTGGAGACGACCCTCAGAAGGCCGGAATCCTTGGAGCGGCTTTTGCCGCAGGTTCACAGGCAGCGGGAGTAATTCCAACAGTAAAACATTTCCCGGGGCACGGAGACACAGAACTCGACAGCCACGGAAAGCTCCCTGAAATTGACATAGACTTTGAAACTTTTAAAAACCGCGAACTTGTGCCATACATGTACTTAATAAAAGAAAACGTACCGGCCGTAATGAGCGGACACTTGAGCTTTCCACAGATTGAAGCATCAAAAGCACCGGCATCGCTTTCAAAATATTTCCTTACAGATTTGCTAAGAAATCAGATGGGTTACCAGGGCCTCATAATTACAGACGACATGGAAATGGTAGGCGCCACAATTTTTGCGGGAACAATTTCGAACGCATTTAAAATGGCAATAGAAGCCGGCAACGACATAATTCTTTCTTCACGCACAGCACAGCTTAATGAAGCCTTGTGGTACAGAAACTTAAACTTAATGAGCGACGACCAGGCCTTCCACGAGCGCGTAAAAGATGCAGCCTATCGTGTAATAAAAGCCAAACTTGATTATTACAAAAGCGGCAACGAAATTGCCCCACTCTACCCGGACCCAAACGGCATAGATTCCCTTATACCAGATAAAGAAGGCGAAAAGTTTTTTGTAGAGCAAGCATGCCGTTCAATCACAGTTCAAAAGCAGGGCTCCATGCCGTTAGACACAACTAAGGTAGGCCGCATACTTTTGTTAGGCTCACTTAACTGCTTTTTCAAGGATGCTTTGTTACGCTACCCTAACGCTGGTCAGGTTTACTTTAATTACGAAACAGGCCCTAACGAAACTCAATGGGTAATCGACCAGCTGCCAGACATCAGCGCAAATTACAACACAATCATAATCTGCGTTTCGAGCGAAAATCACGTAAAGATTGCAAACTATTTTAAAGACACAGGAAAAAAGGTAATAATCCTTTCGACCATGTCACCAGAGCTCACAAAAAAACTGAGCTGGTGCGACACAATTTTGCTGGGCTACAGCTGGAGATGCGAGTACTCGCTAAAGGCAATGCTGGCGGCACTGAATGGGGAGTACATTCCAAAAGGAATTAAACCATACAATTAAGTGGATTGCCACGTCGCCTGCGGCTCCTCGCAATGACGGAACGATCTATCGCCCAATCAAAAATACACACGGGACTTTTTCAAAATCTGGCATCTTACTTTTCTTCCACTTCTCTACTGTTTTGGTAACAATAAATTCCTGTTCGGTGGTAATACCTGCAGCAACGCAAATCTTAGTATTAGGACGAAGCGCACTAAGCATAGTTTCAAGCATTTTAGAATTCCGGTACGGAGTTTCAATAAAAATCTGCGACTGGTCTTCGTTATAAACTTTATTTTCAAGCTTCTTAAGCGCTTTCACCCGCCCCGCAACATCAACCGGAAGATACCCATTGAATGCAAAACTCTGCCCGTTAAAGCCGCTGCCCATCAAAGCCATAATAATGGAAGAAGGTCCAACAAGCGGCACAACCTTAAACCCGCGACTCTGCGCAAGAGCCACAACATCAGCCCCAGGGTCAGCAATAGCAGGACACCCCGCCTCAGAAATTATTCCCACAGCCTGCCCCTGCTCCAGAGGCTTAAGATACTCCCCGATAATCTTACGGTCTGTATGACGATTGAGCTCATAAAAAGTAAGCTGGTCAATATCAATAGACTTTTCAACCTTTTTCAAAAACCGTCGAGCCGAACGGATATTTTCAACAATAAAATGTTTAATCTGCACAATCACATCATGATTGTAATCAGGCAGCACACTGCGGATCTCAGTTTCGCCTAGGGTTACGGGAATTAAGTAGAGGGCTTTTTCTAGAGTCATGAGACTACAGTAGCATTTATTTGAAGGGGTTTCAAGTTATGGCATTAGTTCAGTTGGAATTGTAACACAACCAAACAAATTTTTGCCAATTTTGTTTTTATTTCTCTCATACATTTCAAAGAAAATCAAATGATTTGCTCATCGCAAATCATTTTTTTATGTAAATTGAGTAATCGAGTATACAAATTGCATAATTAATGCTATTATATATCCATGCTAATTGAACGAACCATTAACACGAAACTTTTTCAACTACTAAAATCATTTCCAGTTGTAACACTGACAGGTTGCCGACAATGCGGAAAATCAACGCTTCTGAAGCATTTGCTTCCAGATTACACCTATATTTCATTGGAAGATCTTGACTTGCGTCAAATTGCGAAAGAAGACCCTCGGCATTTTATTTCAAATTATTCTCAAAAAGTAATAATCGATGAAATTCAGCAGGTTCCAGAACTGCTTTCCTATTTGCAGACGCACATTGATTCTGTAAATGAAAGCGGAATGTATGTGCTTACAGGAAGCCACAACCTTCTACTTATGCAGTCTATAAGCCAGAGTCTGGCAGGGCGCACCGCCTTATTATCACTTGCTCCTTTTTCTGTCGCCGAATTACGTTCTGCAAATCTTCTTCCGCAAACAACAAATCAAATGCTTTTCAAAGGCTGCTTTCCCCGCATTTATGACAAGCAAATTGAAGCAACAGATTTCTACCCTTCCTACATCAAGACTTATATTGACCGTGATGTAAGGGTTTTACGCAATATAACTGATTATTCAGCTTTTACAAAGTTTCTAAAGCTTTGTGCCGGCCGATGCTCACAAATCCTGAATGTAACAGCATTAGCAGAAGACACAGGCATTACTCGAAAAACAGCAGAAGCATGGCTTTCTGTTCTTGAAGCAAGCTATATCATCTATATGCTAAAGCCTTATTACAAAAATTTTGGCAAGCGCATTATAAAAAATCCAAAAATGTATTTTTACGATACAGGGCTTGTTTCATCATTGCTGGGAATTACAAGTGCCAATCAGCTTGAAACTTTCTATATGCGCGGAGCATTGTTTGAAAATTTTGTTGTTTCAGAACTGCTTAAAAGAAGACTTTTTGCGGGTAAATCCGACGAACTTTATTTCTGGCGCGATTCAAACGGAGTCGAAATTGACGTAATTGAAGAAGATAATCTCGAAATCAAAGCGTATGAGATAAAGACATCAGAAACTATGAACACCGCCTTTTTCTCAAATATAAAGAAAATCAAAGAAATTGCCGGCTTAAAAGCAGAAAACACCGCTGTAATTTATTCCGGCAAAAGCCTGTCTGCAACAAAAGGAAGCGGTGCTTATATTTGCTGGAAGGAGATTTAAAGTTATTATTCAGGAAACATAGTTGCAAACTGCATCATTTACTCACTACGTTTTTTTATCTCCTCCGCCACCTTCTTTACATCCTGAATTTTACCTTTAGCAGCAACAAGAAGGGCATCATCACTATCTACAATTACAATATTATCAAGGCCGATTGTTGCAATAGTTCGTTTGCCGCCGCGGATGTAGGAAGAGGTTGTGTCTAAGGCAATTACGTCACAGCCTTTGATAACGTTCATGTTGGCATCTTTTTTGCTGATGTCGTAAAGGGCAGACCAGGAACCTACGTCGTCCCAGCCGGCGTTGAGTTTTACAATCATGCCTTTTCTGGTTTTTTCCATAACGGCGTAGTCGATAGAGTTACCCTTGATTTGTTCAAAGCAGGCCCTGTCAAGCCAGATATAATCTTTTTCCTCTTTTGCTTTTTCAAAGGATTGTTTAGAAAGCTCTGCCATCTGTGGTTCAAAGCGCGCAAGCTCTTCCAAAAAAGTTTTTGCCTTAAACACAAACATACCGCTGTTCCAGTAATAAAGGCCAGAATCAAGATATTCCTGCGCAGTCTTAAGATCCGGCTTTTCCACAAATGTTTCCAACGTCATAACACCTGTGGCCCCTGCGCAAACCTCACCACCTTTAATATACCCATACCCCGTAGCAGGAAACGTCGGTACAATTCCAAAGGTAACCATATACCCTTTCTGAGCCTGTTCTGCTGCTTTTACAACAGCTTCTCTATAAGTGTCCCCATTCTTAATTACATGATCACTAGGAAGAACAATTACAACAGCATCTTCATCCTGCTTCATAGCCGCACAACAAGCCGCCGCAATAGCCGGAGCCGTGTTTTTTGCCATTGGTTCCAAAAGGATAATAGCCTTGTCATTCTCGGGCTTGACCCGGGAATCCATCTCATGCAGAACCTCCCCAATCTGCTGAGCCACCATAAACCTGTGCCCTTCTCCACAAGAAATAATAGGCCTGCCAATATCAAGCCCCTTAAGACGAAGCAAAGTCTCCTGAATCATAGTATATTCAGTAACAAGAGGCAAAAATTGTTTTGGATGGTCCCCCCACGAAAGAGGCCATAAGCGGGTCCCGGCGCCGCCACTAAGAATGATTGGAGTTATTTTCATAAGAATATTATATAAGGGATAAGGAATATTGTTAAGAAGTAAGGAGGGGGAAGTCTCCCCCTCGCTTCAGCCCGTTATAACGGTCTTCCGCTACCCTCTCTAACGGGGGCTCTGCCCCCGTAACGCCCCCGTGATATTTGTGTAGAAAGCAATAATCATTTCACTTTAACGAATATGTCCTATTCTTATTTGCGCCATTGGCAACAATTTTGCCATTTTCTACGAGTTCTGAAAGATAATCTTTTGTACGAGATTGTTTCAAACCAATAAACAAAGCAATATCCTGTGAACGGGCTCCGGGATGATCAGAAAGATACTCTAGAATTTTGTCCTTATAATTTATCGCCGATTTATCGCCGATTTTTTGATTTATCGCCGATTTGTCGCCGATTTTTTGATTTATCGCCGATTTGTCGCCGATTTTCTTATACGAAGGGCGATAAAAGTTTACTCTAAGCATATCACCAATTTCAAGAAACTCAGGTCTGTCTACCCCGTATTCATCACACTCAGCAAAAATGCGTTTAAATCCAGAACCCCAGCCTTCAAGAACATCTATTTTTTCAAGAGTGCGTGCAAGCGTTTTATTGCGGATTGACGAACGTCCTTCTAAAGCTTCTTCCAGCGTCAAAGAACCATAGATGTTTCCAGGAGAAGAAATCTCAACTCTGTCATCATAAACCGCAACCTGAACACTGGAGCTAATCTGATAGTTTCGGTGAATTACAGCATTGATAATCAACTCACGGATTGCCTTGTGCGGAAGTTCATACTTTTCTTTGTGAACAATTCCATTAATTTCTACTGACATACTCAAATAGTTCAAAACAAATTTATAAGCTCCATCTATCTGCTCGCAAAGAGGACCTTCATATTCCTTTTTATCAAGAAAA
>CAMKDH010000072.1 GCA_946411215.1 uncultured Treponema sp.
CAGTTCCAAAAGACATAGACTTTGCGCACTTTGAATGGGTACGCGAAGCTGCAAACTAAACACAACTTTTAAGGAGATATTACTATGAAAAAGATTATTTTAGGAATTACATTATTGGCATTGGCACTTAGCACAGTATCTGCTGCAAAAAAACAGAAGGTAACAAAGGTTCGTGTAGCACACACAAACTACTATGTTCCTTATGATTTTGTAAACGACAAGGGTGAATCAGATGGTTTTGAAGTAGCTGTTCTTAAAGAAGTAGATAAGCTTCTTCCAGAATATGAGTTTGAATTATATCCAACTTCGGATGATGACCTTCTTATTGGTGTACTTCAGGGTAAGTACGCATTTGGTACAAAGGGTGTTTGGGTTACAGAAGAACGCAAACAGAAATATGTTTTCCCTAAAAATCCTATTGGTGCAAGTGTTGTTGGTATTGTAATTCGCCAGGACACTGCAGATCAGATTACAGACCTTCCAAGCTTTGCAAAATATTCTGGAAAATTAGTGCCAATCAGTGCATCAAGCGCTCAGTATGCTGTAATTGATGATTATAACAAGGCACATCCAGATGCACAGGTTAAGTTAGTTGCCGGAGATCAGTTCCTTGCAACAGATGCATACACATGGGTAATTGAAGGACGCTATGATGCTTATCTTGATATCAAGCTTTCATTCCAGAACAACGTATTGAAAGACGGTGCTGCTTTTGGACAGTACAAGGATAAGCTTACATACATCACCTACAAGGGAATTCCTACATGGCCAATTTTCAACAAGAAGCAGCAGGCACTTGCAGACGCATACGACAAGGCAATCGAAAAGCTCAAGGCCGATGGAACAGTTTCAAAGCTTGCAATCCAGTATTTTGGAGAAGATATTTCGGCTTTGTTGAAATAGTTGACTGAGAAGCCCGGGGAATTAATATGGACAGACCATTTTATCCAGCGAAGATAATAGAAAACATTCCGATTCTCCTGCCCTACCTTGCAGTGACTTTTGAAATATTGATTGGCACTGTAATTGTAGGACTTGTTCTGGGCTTCTTTCTTGCAAAGGCACGCCTTTCAAAAAAACGATGGCAGCAAAAGGTATCTGGATTTATTATCAATGCCTTTCGCTGTACACCGTCAATCGTAATGCTGTTCGTAATTTTTTACGGGCTTCCAACTTTGTTCTGGGCTGTATTCAAGCTTGATATAAACAGCTGGCCAAAAGGATTTTATGTAATAACTTCACTGGGCCTTTTGTTTGGAGCAAGCGCTGCAGAAATAATGCGCTCAAGCTATCTTGCAGTTCCACCAGGACAAAGAGAAGCAGCCCTTACAAGCGGACTAACAGAAACACAGGCTTTTGTAAGAATCATACTTCCGCAGGCCTTTGTAGTTTCCCTGCCAAATCTTGGAAACAGTCTGATTGTTCTGCTTAAGGAAGGTTCTCTTGCCTTTACAATCGGGTTGATTGACATAATGGGAAAAGGCAACCTTATCATAAGTTTAAACTTTGGTGCCTATGCAATAGAAACTTACATAGCACTGGCAATCATTTACTGGGTTCTTACAATTGCGTTTGAACAGTTGTTTAAGTTCCTTGAAAAGAAATTTTCAAAAGGACGAAAATCTATTTCGCAATAGCAGGAGGAGAAGATTATGTTTGATGTTACATTCTTATTCAAAACCTTTCTGCTTTTGTGGAAGGGAGTTCCAACAACACTTTTAATAACAATTGTTTCGCTGCTTGTTGGTTCGTTCTTTGGATTTTTGATTGCGCTCACCAGGATTCATAAAATAAAGGTACTTAATCAGCTGAGCACAGTTTATGTTTCTTTTATGCGCGGAACTCCAATTGTACTTCAGATTCTTGTAGTGTATTCGCTGTTTCCTTCGCTGCTTAATGCAATCTTAAAACAGTCGGGCAGCAGCTTTAATATTTTTGAGCTTAATCCAATCTGGTATGCGTTTGTAGTATTTTCCCTTAATATGTCTGCAACACTTTCCGAAGTTTTCCGTTCAGCCTTGCTTACAGTAAATAAAGGTCAGCTCGAAGCAGGATACACCTGTGGACTCACAAAAGCACAGACCTATAGAAGAATAATTATTCCGCAGGCACTTACAGCTGCACTTCCAAATCTTTGTAATGCTTCGGTGGGGCTCATTAAAAATACTTCACTTGCATTTATGATGACAGTAAAGGATATTACTGCGCTTGCAAAAATCGAAGCATCATTTGGATATAATTACATAGAAGCATATCTTGATATTTTTGTAATTTACATAATTATCTGTACTGTTGTACAAAGACTTTTTAAGCTATGGGAACAGAAGGCATCAATTTACAAGGGGGCACAACATGTTATCAGTAACTAACGTACATAAATCATTCGGAAAAAATGAAATCTTAAAAGGTGTAGACCTCACAGTAGAAAAAGGAGACGTAGTTGTAATTATAGGCCCTTCCGGCTCTGGAAAAACTACCCTGCTCCGCACAATTGATTTTCTTGAAACAGCAGACCAGGGCCAACTTGTTTTTGATGATATTAAAACCCCGCTTGCTCACGCACATAAAAAAACAATTCTTGATGTACGACGCAAAACAGGCTTTGTTTATCAGAACTATAATCTTTTTGCAAACAAGACTGCGCTTGAAAATGTAATGGAAGGACTTGTTGTAGCTAGAAATACACCAAAGGATTTTGCACGCGAACTTGCAGAAGGCGCACTCAAAAAAGTAGGTCTCGCCGACCGCATGGATTTTTACCCTTCACAGCTTAGTGGTGGTCAGCAGCAGCGTGTAGGAATTGCCCGCGCAGTCGTAACAAATCCGGACGTAGTTTTGTTAGACGAGCCTACCAGCGCGCTTGACCCTGAGCTTGTTGGAGAAGTTCTTGCCGTCCTTAAAGAGCTTGCAAAAGAAGGCACAACAATGATTATTGTTACACACGAAATGAGCTTTGCAGAAGAAGTTGCAACACAGGTTGTTTTCATGGAAGGCGGCGTAATTGTAGAACAGGGAACTCCGAAAGAAATTTTCAACAATCCAAAGGAAGCCCGCACAAAGCAGTTCCTTCAGCGCGTGTGTAAAAGAGTAGAATATAATATTTAGAAAACCTTTAATGCTTTAATCATGCTTAATCTTAATAACGATTGGCATGATTGAAGTTTTTGAAACTGTCGAAACCTGTGCAGCAAATCTTATAGAATCTTTATCAAAAGCCTGATTATTAACAGGAACAATTTTTTCTTTACCGCAGGCATTCACAACAGCCTGGTATACATCATCTGGATTCTTTTTCATTTCAAGATTATACGCACTCATTATTTCTTCAAGCTTGAGTTCTTTAAGACTGTACAGAACAACAAGATAATCAGTACCTACATGAGAATCAAGACGCATACAGGAATCTTCAGACGGATACACAACTGTATTCTCGTGATAATCAAGCAGCGCATTTACATCATCTGGAGGGAACAGCTTGTTTGGTCTTTGCAACGAATCATCAGAAGCAAATGCATAAACATAACAAGGACGTTTGTTAGTCATGTATAACTGAAAGCGTGTAAAGCTGTCATAACTTTGACTTGTTTCATAAAGATTATTATTTAAGCGAACTGTAATTTCACCCTCTTCATTGTAGATTGGCAAATTAAATTCACCTTCAAAAATACAGTAGAACTTTTCTGGCTCAGGAATAACAGGAATAACCTTTGGATCTTTTTTATCATGATTATAATCAGGCTCTTCTTCATGATTATCAGTTTGCTTAGTCCACCAGTCATCATTAAAGAAGCTCCAGAACCAATCATCTAAATCTTTTTCCGGATCATATCGGTCGTAATAATCATAATAATCAGTATACTCTTCGTCTTCATCAACAATAATTACTTCATCGTCTTCGGTAGGTACTTTTGAAATCTTATTACTAATCTCATACGCACCAAGCATATAAGTGCAGGCAATTTCATAATTAACCCAGATACAACCTTTATCACCCCACTCTGTACCCCAGCTGTTCTGAATTAAAAATGCACCATAGTTTTCACCATCAATACGGTAATAATTATCATCATAACCAACAATGAGCATGGCATGAGCACCAAAGCCCTTGTCAATTTTATAATTGGCAAAATCGTAATCAATGTCTTTTGGAATATAATCAGAAACACCCTTGAGCATTTGGAATTCACTCGTAACTAAAAAAGAACCAAGAACAGGCTTTTTTTCGGAAAGGGATTTTTTTATACTGCGGATTACTGACCACATTTCTGTTTCCGACATCTCATTATGATTAAAATCTTCTGCTTCGTGAATACGGCTATAACTTTCAATTGTGAATAAATCAGACGTTTTATAATAATCCATACTAAAACTTGCATAATCAGAGCGCATTTCATTAATGGAACGTCTTGGAACACCATTATCCTTTAACCAGTCAAGCGCATCTTCACAATACATTCCGGTTGCTTTTTTAATCTGATCTGGATTACAGCTGCGGTAAAGATAATATGGAGAAAAGGCTTGTGCCTCTAAAGTGTATTTTTCTTTTTGCTGTGATACTACCGCTTCGGCAGTTGTCATGCCTGCATAAGTAGAAGCCCATGCAACACAAGTTCCAAACGCTCCCTGATCTCCAACAGGAGGCGTGTAATCTGTAAGCACAACATACGAAGGAAGTTTTTCATAACTGCGTTTAACAAGCTGTGCCTTTTTTGGAACTTTATTATATCGTTTCTTGTCGAACTTAAGTCCTGTAGGATATACAAAATCCTTTTGTACTTCATTTTTACAGGCACACAGATTCAATATAACAGCCGCAAGAATTCCCGCAAGAATCAGTTTTCCATATTTTTTCATTTATTACGAACTCCTATCATGCCAACAGCATCACTCTTAAACTCTTTAATAACCATCATTTTTGAATCTGTATTAATGAGATTTTTAGGGCTGTCCCAGGAACCACCCTTAAGCACATATTTGTTCTTATTTGTATCATTACACCACTGCCATACCTGACCAAGCATATTGTTTACCTGTTTTGTATTTGCAGCTTTTTTCCACTCTGCTTCATCAGGAAGTCGCCAGCCGTTTTTAGTTTTGTTTATTTTGATTTCCTGTGGATTCGATAAATCATATACACATTCAAGATTATCTTTAGTACTCAACTCATTCATAAATTGAGCGGCTTCAAAATAAGAAATATTTGTAACAGGTTCGTCGTTCTGAGCTTCCTGGTCAAAATCATTTTTTCCAGAAATCTCTTTATATTGCATAACTGTAACAGGCGAAACTGCACAATAAAAACTTTTGTCTACCAGAATAGAATTAAGATAATAAGAAGGCTCCGGCGCAACCTGTTCCGACTTTGCGGCCTGCTCTGCCTGTTCTGCCTGTTCTGCCTGTTTTGCTTGTTCTGCTTGTTTTGCTTGTTCTGCTTGCCTTGCCTGCTCTTCTTTTCTTTCTTTTGATTCCTGCATCTTCTGTTTCAAATCTGCAAGCTTTTCATTTTTCTTTTCCTGAACAACAGCAGCTTTTTCTTTTATATTTGTTTTAGCAGCAACAATTGCATTCTGTCCTTTTTCGGTGAATATTACAAAACACACAATCATTGCTATAAAGAAAATCACAAAAAGAATTACAGAAACTTTTACAAGATTAGAATTATCAGGGCGGATATTATCTTCTTTATAAAAATCATAACTTTCCGGTTTTCCATTCAAGAAAATCTCTGTGGTAATTGAACCCGAAGTATAAGGAGCCTGTTTATTTTTTGTAGCTTCTTTTACAGCCTTTGTAACATCCTGTGTGATTTTTGTAAAACCAACATTCTGTTCTGCAATATGCTCAAGCAGGGCTTCGGTAAAAGGACTATGCTTTCCGTCTCCATCATTTGCAGTTTCACCAGTTGCACACGCATAAAAAATAATTCCTTCGCAAGAACTGGAAGTTGGAATTGTTGTAATACCACGGCTAGTTCCACCGCGAGTCTTTTTAATAGGATTATTTCTGCACGCATCAAGAAGCACTATATATTGAGAGCATTGTGTTGCTTCAATTTTGTTCATAACATACTGAAGATTTACAGCCTTTGCATCAAAGCTTTCAACATCATCATCAAATTCTTCACCAACAGGAAGCAGATAATTTTTGCCTTCGCATTCAATACCGTGTCCCGAATAATAAAGCAAAACAAGATCCGCATTTTCTGCAGCAGCATAAAAACTCTTAAGATTTTCCTTCATCTTTTTTGAGTCTGTATTATAGGCTTCGATTACATTAAATTTTAAATCCTTAAGTTTTTTCTGAATAGCCTTTGCATCATTTACTGCATTGTTCAGCGGTTCTGCTTTGTAATTTTCATTTCCTATTACAAGCGCAACTCTTTTTTCTGTACCACTGTTATTTGAAAAAACAGGAAGCAGCATAAATGCACTGATGATTGTAAATAATAAAATTGTTCTAAGCTTCTTCATTATATCTACCTCCCTAATACCAGTAATAGTAATAGTAAACTCTATCGTAGGCTTCCTGTGCCTGAGTATAAACTTCTTTTGCAATTTTATAATAACTCAACGCATAGTAATAATTGACTTCACAGCCTTTACCATTTTCATAAGCATCGCCAAGATAATAAGCAAAGTAATAATAATCGTTTGAATTATAGTAACTTGAACTGAATGCCCTTTCGAGCCACTTAAAGGCTTCTTTTGAATTTGTTTTTTTATAATATTTATAAAGATATCCAGCAGCATCTGTTCTTTTATAATAATTTTTGTAACAGGTTTCGTAACAGGCAACTGCATTACCGTAGTCACCGGTTTCATCATAATGAACAGCAAGCTCCCATGCTGCTTTTGTACTTCCAAGGGCATACGCTTTTTCGAGCCACTTGATTCTTTCATCGCCCTCAAACTTATCTACAAGTGTTTCAAGGAAATCAAGATCAGTATCAGTTCCCCATTTTCTTGATTCCAAATAATATTCTCCGGCTAAGGAAGGATTAATATCAAGATATTCATCTGCAAGTCTTGTAAAGGCAGCAAAACTGATATCTTTAACCAGCTGTTTTCGTTCATCAATTTTAGCAGTGTATTTATTTGCAATCTCAGTTTCACCACGAGCTTGTGCTATATCACGTTTTTGTGTCCATTCGTTTATAAGAGTATATTCATAAGGATAACCATTTGCGGCAATCGCTTTGAGCCAGTAAAGATTTTCCTCAGTATCCTCACGCTTGATTTTTTTCATTTCCCACTGTGCCTGCAAAAGATCCTGTTCAGCGGCTTTTTTAATCCACGGTTCTCCGTCGAGCCATAAGGTTCCTACATTAAGACAGGCAACTCCATAATTAAAAAGGGAATCAGGATTTTCAATCTTGTATTCTTTCTTTGAAGCTTTTGTAAGATACTGATTTTTTACATAGCCAACAAAATCATGATATTCAACCTGACTCCAATATTCGTTCTCTTGAACAATCCGCACAACTTCACCTTCATTAAGACGAAGCAATTCTATAGAAGACACATCAGGTTCTGTTCGTAAAATAAGTCTATCTCCATCGCCGGTATAAACCTTCTGATACTTGCTCATTCCACCCTTTACCAAATAGAAAAGCAACGGAAGCAGCGAAAGAATCAGACAAACCGCAATAGTTGGAATAATGATTTTTAAAGGCTTTGCCGATTTTTTGGATTTTTCTGATTTTGGAGCAGTGGCAGTTTTTTGAGATTTTGTTTCCTTTTGTTTCGGAGGATTTTTTACAAGCTTCATAACCTGCGACGGCTCAAAGCTTGAACTAGAATAATTAATTACACAATCAAAATCCTTAAGGTTCTGCGCATCGCATTCCTGAAAAATAGAATCCTGATTTTGTTTGCTAATAGAAAATGAATCAAGGTCGTAAAGCGAAACCTCAGAATGCGCACCATACTTTACAAAACTAAGTGAATACTTACAGTCGTCATCAAAAGCTGAATTTCTAAGTTCATAAAGACAATACCGGATATGATGAATTACAAATTTATATTCAGCGGGTAAAAGATTGCCACTTGAATCAAGCACAAAAGCAATTTTTAACTGATTCATTTTTACATGCTCCACAAATTTAATGTAGATAATTATATCACAAATTTGTGGAATTGTAACGAATCTTTAAAGTTCTATGCTTCCAATAACAGTAGTCTCTTCGTCGATATTTGATTTTTTGCTGCGGTCTGGGGCTGATTTTTTGGCACCAGTACTTTTTAATGAAAACCGTGGACTTGCTTCATCATTAAATTCTGCAAGAGCATCTTCGTTCTTTTTAGCTTTGTGTGCTTTTGGCGAAGTTAAGAAGGCAAACAGACTTCCGCACAAGCCTCCCGCTGCAATCACAACAACACCCACTACCCCGTTTGGATTTTTACGGAAAACAAGCATTGTAATAAAAAGCGCAATTACCGCAATTGCACTGGCAGAGATTTTACTGCGAGAAAGCTGCATCATAGTCCAAAGAAGAATGAGCATAAAAACAACAGGTTCAGCCCCGCAAACTGCATTTTTACAGAAGCAGGCATTGAGAACACCCGAAAACAGCGAAGACACAAAAATCATAATGCCGATTATTACAGAACCGTAGCGCTCTTCCATTTGAGGACCAAGCAACAGAATAAAAATGAGATTACATATAAGCACTTCGTTCTGAGAATATCCAAAAACGTGAATAAAAAGCCGCAAAATAGAACGGAAATCAGAAAAAGCAAAAGGAAACTGACCGTCAGCCGCAGTTGGTGTAACAAGCCACACAGCTTTGAGCTTGCCTTTTAACGCAAACGCATCAAGAATAAACACAAACAGCGTAATCAATGCAAAAGTAATCATCACCGGCGAATCATAATGAAATTTAAGTTTTAGTTTTTTCTTCATAATTGAATTATCGGGAAAAATATATTATTTTTTTATAGAAGAATGGATATAAAAAAAATTGCGTAAGCCGAATTACAGCTCGTAAAAATGCTCTGAAGTGCTGCCGCGAGAGCGGCATTGTATATAATTACAAGGCACTTCAGCGCATAAGGGGTGAACCCCTGGTTTTACGAGAGGTAATTCGGCTGGAAGCAATTTTTTTTAACATGTTTGCCTACACGCAAAAAATGTGCTATATTTAATAGTATGAGTGATTTTATTAATCAGCCACTTAATATTGGCAGCGGCCTTGCAGAAACTACGTCAATTGAAGTTCCTCCCGAAAAAGATGTTGTATTTTACAATGACGATTTTACAACAATGGAGTTTGTTGTAGACGTTCTTGTTTCTGTTTTTAATAAATCACCAGAAGACGCAGAACAACTTATGATCACAGTACATCAAGCTGGAAGCGCAGTAGTTGGTACATATACTTATGACGTTGCAGTTTCCAGAACAAATCTTACGCGGAGCATTGCAAAAAAGAAAGGTTTTCCGCTAAGGGTTGAAGTTGAATAACCCTATTCTCAGAGGAAATAATTAGCAGTGGAAAAGATAACAAAATCGATTGTAAGGCAGATGAAAGTAAGTCCTATGCTTACAAAGATTCTGTCCGAATCGCTTGCAAAAGCAAAATCTTCTCACCATGAATTTTTCACACCTGAGCACGTTTTGTCTGTTGCGTTGCAGGATGATTTTGTATACCACATCCTTAGCGAAAGTGGCAGCGATGCCGATGCCCTCAAAGAAAACCTTGCCGACTTTCTTGCAAACAAAGTACCAGTAGTTTCTGAACATGCTAACCAGGAGCTTTTGAATGCCCCGGTTGAATCTATAGGCTTTCAGTCTGTTATGAACAGAGCCGTTTTCCACTGTGTTTCAAGCGAATCAGAAATGATTGATATTACCGATGTACTTGTGAGCATGTTTGATGAAAAAAAGAATTACTGTTCTTATTATATGCGCTCAAGCGGACTCGATAAATTAAGACTTCTTGAAACAATCAGCAGAATAAAAGGCATTCACGGAACTGCAACACAAAAGGATCGTTCTAAAGCACAAAACCAGCAGCAATTTCCAGAAGGCATGATGACAAATAACGAAGGTGGCCTTGACCGTTTTGCAGTAAACATGACCGAACAGGCAAAAAAAGGTGCCTACGATATTCTTGTTGGACGCGACGAAGAAATTGAACGCACAGTTCAGATTTTGTGCAGACGAAGCAAGAATAATCCGCTTCATGTTGGAGATGCCGGCGTTGGTAAAACTGCAATTACACAAGGCCTTGCTCAGCGCATAGTTAATGGAGAAGTTCCAGATCCTCTTAAAGGCTTTACAATTTATTCGCTTGACCTGGGACTTTTGCTTGCGGGTACAAAATTCCGCGGAGACTTTGAAGAGCGTCTTCACTCTGTAATTGATGAATTAAAAGAAAAGAAAAAATCAATTTTGTTTATAGATGAAATCCACATGATTATGGGAGCCGGTTCAAACGGAAGCTCTCAGATGGATGCGGCAAACTTACTCAAGCCTGCCCTTGCAGATGGAAGTATCCGTATTATTGGTTCAACAACCTTTGAAGAATATTCTTCTCATTTTGAAAAGGACCGTGCCCTTTCTCGCCGATTCCAAAAGATTGATATTCTTGAACCTAGCCGCGAAGAAACTGTAAAAATTCTTAAGGGCCTTCTTCCAAAATACGAGGAATACCACAAGGTAAAATATGCACCTTCTGCTTTGGAAGCTGCGGTAGACCTTTCTGTTCAATACATGCCGGACAAGCGCCTGCCAGACAAAGCAATAGATATTATAGATGAAGCTGGTGCCTACCAGAAGATTCACAAGAACACTGCACAAATTAACGTTGCAACTGTTCGCCGAATTACTGCAAAAATGGCAAAGCTTCCTATTGATACAGTTACAGGCGACCAGAAAGACACACTCAGATTCCTTGAGCACAGTCTTGGCGCAGAGATTTTTGGCCAGGACAAGGCAATTCAAACACTTACAAAAGCAGTTAAGCGCGCTCGTGCCGGCTTCAGAAATCCTGATAAACCGGAGGCCTGCTACCTTTTTGTAGGTCCAACAGGCTGCGGAAAAACTGAGCTTGCACGTACTCTTGCACAAACCTTAGGCGAACCTCTACTCCGCTACGACATGAGCGAATATCAGGAAAAGCATTCTGTAAGCCGTCTTGTTGGTTCACCTCCAGGCTACGTTGGCTTTGAAGAAGGCGGACTTCTTACAAAAGATGTACGCAAAAATCCAAACGCAATTATTCTCTTTGATGAAATTGAAAAAGCACATGAAGATATTTTCAACATACTTCTTCAGGTAATGGATTACGGTATTCTTACAGACAATCAGGGACGCAAGGCAGACT
>CAMKDH010000073.1 GCA_946411215.1 uncultured Treponema sp.
TAGGATTTGAAGGAAGATTGTAGGTTTTCATAGTTTATATTATTACGTGGATTGCCACGTCGCTACGCTCCTCGCAATGACGGTCATTGCGAGCGCAGCGAAGCAATCCACATATTACAAGGCACTCCACGCTACTTTAGCGTCTCCTTCTAATTCAGCATCTACACACGTTCCAATAACAAGCTCCAGTCCCAGTTCTGAGAGTGCAGCTTTTTTCTTTTCAAAATATGCTTTGTCTTTTGCCTGACCACCGGTTGTTGTAATTACAGTTGGAAAGGCAATGTCGTTTTGCGCAGCAAGATTTTTGAGTAAGCCAATGGCATCTGTTACCTTCTGCAAACGAACATCTTCCGGCAGGCTCGCACTATCAGGAATCAAAACAGAAATATTCCAAAGTCCGGCTTTTACACCAGGAAGCGTTCTTACACCTTCGGCGCGGATTTCTTTATCTACGCACATGTTAATGCCTTCGGAACTTCCGGCTCTGTCGCAAATGCGTCCTGGTTCTGTTGTATCTGTTCCAATCAGGGCTGCAATAAAATCAGGGCCAACACCAATAACAGGAACTGCTGGCAACCCCAAGAGCTCCTGCGCGTTAGGCAAAAGAGTTCCGCAGTTGTGACCAAGTTCAACAAACGCAGGCATCTTTCCGGTCATAATTCCAAAGCCTTCCAAAACCTGTGCATTCCAGTATGCAGTTTCGTAGCGAGGCTCTGGAAGAATTGTTACAGCATTACCTGTAAGCTGCCAGATTAAATATTCAGGACCCGAAAAAAGATGAGACGTTGATTCATATTCATCGCCAATTAAATCACGGAATAAAAGGATGCGTGGTAAAAAAATTGAATGAGCAAACTCGTGAGCTTCGTCTGGAGAAGTTTCATCAATATTAAGACGTGCTGCAGGATATTCGCTCCAGCGCAAAGTAAGACCTGATTCGCTTACCAGGGTTGGACCGTTTCCGGAGATGGCAAGGGCTTTTATTTGCAGCCCTTCGACAGGCTCAGGGACCACGAGTTTATCAACAGCACCTTTGAGCGCCCAGATCCATCCTTCGGCAACAAAGCGATTTTCAGGAGCGGAATACGGCACGGTGCAAATAGAAGCAACCGTACCGTCCCGGTCAATCAACGCAGCCTTGAGCGAAGTGCTTCCTACATCAACAGCAAGAACACAGTCAGACATATTGCTTAGTTGTTTCCCTGTGACTTTTCAGCGTCAGCACCTTCGGCCCCTTCGACAGGCTCAGGGTCCCCAGAAGCACCAGCTTTAGCAGCGCCACTCTTATCATCCTGTGCTGCAATAGAAGGAGCTGTCTGCTTAACAACCTTTTCAATAATTGAACGGTTATCAAGAAGTTCAGCAAGCGACTGATTATAGTGAATGCGAGTAATTACGTTTGCAAAAAGTCCGCTTACATCGGTGCTGATGTACCATTCGCGATTAAGAAGGTCTTCGTGGTAAACAGCGTTAGTACCAATAATGCGGTAGAACAATCCCTGCTCGTAAGCTTCATCAAAATCCTTTATAGCATTACCAGTAAAGAATGGAAGCGAAATTGCACAGATTACTTTTGTAGCACCCTGCTCCTTAAGGAACTGCATAGCCTTGAGCAAAGTACCACCAGTACCAAGCATATCATCAGCAAGGAAGGCAACCTTACCCTTAACATCACCAAGAAGCTTAACAGCCTTGATGTTTGTAGAGTGAGCATCCTGAGTTACAATAGAGTAATCGCGCTCTTTGTAAATCAAAGCAAGTGGAAGTTTAAGACCAGATGCATAGAACTTGTTTCGGTCAATAGCACCTGTATCTGGAGCAACAACAACCAGGTCTTCAGTTTTGCCAGTAAGATCAACAATCTTACTAAGCTCGCGTATAACCTGATAGCTGGCATGTAAGTTATCTAGATTAAGGCGTGAGAATGCATTAGGAATCTCGCGCGAGTGAATATCAAGTGTAATAATTCTTGAAACACCCTGCATTTCGTAAATGTGACCAAGGAGACTTGCAGTCAAACCTTCGCGGCCTTTACGTTTATGCTGGCGTGCATAAGGATAAGCTGGAACAACAAGAGTAATTTTTCCAGCACCAGCCATGCGCACTGCATCAATAGTAACAAGCAGAGACATAACGTGGTCGTTTACAGTCATCCGAATTTTGTTGGCTCCACCGTTAAGACTAAGCACTTCATGGTTTTCAACATCCTGGAAAATAAAAACGTCTTTTCCGCGGACAGTATCCAAAAGCTCAGTTTTAACTTCACCATTGGCAAAATACGAGAATCGTGTGTTTACTTTGAAAACAGGCGGTCTGTATTTGTTAGTAGCACCTCTTATACAAAGATCGCTTGTCTGCAAATCATTCTGCAGATTTATCCTTTGTATAAGCTCTTCTTTAGTCAGCTCATAACGCTTTGACACAACATCGTTCTTCAAAGTAAAACGATGCTTGTACATATGCTTAAGGTGCGTTATGACTTCATCGGCGAAAGCTTCGCCACCAGGACAGGCAACAATCGCAAGACTTGTTGGCTCGGTATAAGGCATAATAGACCTCTTATATAGTGTAGTTTATACGAGTAATATACTACATTTAGTGTTCTTTGGGAAGGGGAACGCCTTCCCCCGCTCTTATCGGGAATCCGTTAAAAAACGAGCCGTTAGGGTCGTTTTAGGATTGTCCGACAAAATGCGCACAGACAGGCTATGCCTGGATGTACCCCTTCTCCTAGGGGCTCCCCGCCCCCTAAAACCCCGTATTCTTCTTACAATAAGTATTCTTTTATCAAATTTTTCAAACCTCTGGAGGAAAGCGGCTTTTTTGAAGTTTCCATTGTTATTATAAGATTTTTGCCCGGGAAAAATCCGTTTTCCTGGTAAAGCTGGATTTTTTCGGCTGCGCGGGCGGCATATTCAAGGTCGTCCATCATACCAAAATGTTCCCAGGCAAACTCCCCTCGAGTTCGCAGATTCAGACAGTAAAAATCCGGGTGAAACTTGCAAAAATCATAATCAGGAAAGTCTGGGTCACTGGCTTTTTTGTCCATTAAAAGTGGGAACTCGTAGCGGTAAGGGACGCCCGCCGCTTTAAGGGAATTGGCAATTATAAGCTCCGATTTTGAGCGTACCTGTTCTCCATTTTCAGTAAAAAGCGGCGGAACTTCCGGTGGGATTTTTTTGCGGCGATATTCCTGCTTGAGCCAGGCCTCTGCATATTGAGTATCATCCAAAGTCAGAGGGCTTACAAGCTGGCGTCGAGGTTTAGAAAGTCGGTTGTAAACCTTGTCGCTGCTTTTGTTTTTATATATTTTCTGGAATTCTTTAAGATATTTTATTTCTGCTTCAAGGACAGGGATTGTCTTCTGGTCGTAATCATTCTGAATAAGAGCTCGGGCCAGGGCGTCTTGTGAACGAGGCAGGTATTTGCCTTCCTTGTCGGCGGGGTTTTCTCTCTTATAAAACTGGAACTGACCTTTTCGTATGGCAATACGCACCTGCCCCTTAGGCGCACGTTTTACAGAGGCTTGTTTTAATTTGAGGGCCTGTTCCAAATGGGTGATTCTTTCTTCCACAAGAGGAAGAAGTTGAACAGGAGGGATTAATTCCAGTTTTTTAATAGGCAACTCCCAGGTATAAACTTTCTATAATTTAAGATAAGCAAATAATTAGACATCGGCAAGTAAATTTCAGCTTTTTTTTATGTGTTTTAGCTGTTTTTATCAGGTTTTGAAGAGAAAAACAAGGGAGAGTACATATATTTTAGAGAATGAGCGTATTTTCTATGTATTCCACAAAGGCAAGCAGAGTTTTTGGAGATGGAAAAATGTAATTTCCGACGGGAAGTACATATATTTTAATATTTTGTAGATTTTTCTATGTACCTGGGAAACAGAATTTATCTATTTGGGGTAGAAAAGTGGGCTCTTAAGATACATAGTACATAGATTTTAGCATTACACACGTTTTTCTATGTACTATCCACCCATTTTCACTAAAAATCCAGTAAAACAAGCCCGCGCCCAAAGAAATTTTTCAAGGCTGGGAGCAAAGAGGCATCCTGTTCAAGTTTTTTCAGCGCAGCGGCGCGGGCGGCATCTGTTGCTTCCGGTGCAAGACCCTGCAGAAGGCCCTGTTCTATTTGTTTGAAAGTGGTGGCAGCGGCGGTCTGTTCTTCCATTAAATAAATCCAGCGATATTCCTTGCCCGCGCGAACAGGGGTGCCGCCAAGCCAATACAGGCCGAACACTTTTTCCGGGGTCAGAGACTGCGCGCGTTCACTATTTTGTTTTTCATATTTCTGAATCTGGCGTTCTACAAAGTCCCGCGGGATTGTTGGAGAAGGGACTGCAAAATCAAACCATTTTGTTACTTTCTTTTCAAGAGACTGACCGTGCATCCAGGCGTTGAGCGCTGCTTCAAGAGGTACGCCAAATTTGTCGAAGTTGCCTTCACCCTTAAAATGAAGATTGTTAGTTGCAAACAGCGCCCCTTCCTTAGCACCGCCATTTGCTTCTATGGGATGAAGATCCGGTTGCCTACCCTCTTTCCATTCTGTGTAAACTGTGGAATTTCTGGTAAGGACAAACTTGTGCCAGAAGGAAGAGTCCAGTAGCCCGGCCGCAAAAAACTGGCGCAGGGTTTCCATTGAATCAATAATTGTCTGAGGAGTGTCGTACCAAAAGCCGTAAATCATGTAGGCGTGAATAAGAATGCCTGCCTCCTTAAAGGCTGCGCACGCGTTTATAATAGAAGAAATATCTGTTCCTTTATTGATGTATTTGAGGCCAGTGCCTGTTGCAACTTCTATGCCTGCAGAAACTCCACCAAGCCCGCAGTAGCTTAAAAAGGCAGCAAAATCTTTTGTAAAGGCTTTTTCAAAACGGATGTTTCCCCAAAAATAAAGAGGATTTCCTGCACGCGCATTTTTGAGCGCAAACTTTTTGAGTGCGGCGGGTGGCATAGCTTCATCTACAAAATGAACTCCCCAGATATTTTTTTCATGCGCGGTTTGTAAAAGTCCGTCATACAGAGCATCTGTATTTACAGGTTTGTAGCCGCAAACGTAATCTAAGTTTGTATCGCAGAACGCACAACGATGCCAGTAGCAGCCATGAGCAAGGTATGCCTTTATCCAGGCCCCGTCTGTCCAAAGCCTATGCATACTGTTAGCGTCATCGCATACTCGGAGGTAGCGGGTAAAATCAATGTCGCTGTAGTCCGGGATAATTTTTGGAGTAACCGTGGCTTCAAACTTTTCGAGTTCGTCTGAGGTCCAGAGCGGGTCGAGGATTTTTGGAGTGGCGCCCTGCTTTAAGAAGAGACGCATTTTAAAGAGAGATTGTGTCGCAAGCTTACCGAGATTTTCGCCTTGCGAAAACTCGCGGATCAAGCCCGACAATGACAAGGAAGTCGATGTTGCCAGTTTAATCAGTTCATGATACGACCCATAACCTCTGTCATACGAAATTGCATCTATATATTTACCAAGAGCCGGCTCACGGGCATCACGCAGTTCAGTATTTACAAAGCCACCGCCAATGCAGATAAAAACCTGGTCGCCATATTTTTGTTTGAGAAAACGTGCAGTGTACAGAGCTGGAATAAAGGTGCCTGCAAATGGGATGGAAATGCATATAAGAGAGATTGTCGGGGCAAGTCCGACAATGACAGGATGGGTCTCCAGCACCGGCTTATAAAAATGTTCCAGCACAGGAGAATCAAGTTCTTTTTCAAGTTCACTAAAACTGCGCTCATCAACCGTAAGATGTTCAGCATAACGAATCAAAGAAAAATTAGGATCAAAGGCTGCGGTAATATAATCGGCTAAATCGGCAAGGGCGTAGGAACATAAAAAGCGCACATCGTCTACGGAAGGCTCCCGACCAGAATCAACAATCCCCGCCAGAAAATCCTCCATTCGCTGACCTCTTGGTGCAAACGGAGAATACAAAAACTGATGTTCTTTTTCGCGCGCGCCACCACCACTTAAAACAGCAGTAATAAAATCAATCCATTCAATCCAGTTTGATTTTGTTGCAATGTAGCGGCGAAGATTAAAGGCAGTATTATCGTCCCCATCTTTTTCGGCACGATCAGCAAGCTCAAGTGCACGAGCCCCAGAAATTTCAAAAAGCCGTTCCAACCCCTCGCGACAAAAAATCTGGTAAAAAAGTTCAATGCTCAAATCTGCCCAAACAGCATCCAAACCTTCGCTCTTAAAAAACGAAGTAAGGTATGCACCAGACGGATAAGGAGCATTCAACTGCACCAGCGGTGGAATTATGGTAACGGCTTTCATGCTAAAAAGTATAACACATTCTTAGCCTACGCAAAAGTCTTTGCAACTTCCTTGAGCAGTTCAATAATTTCAAGCTTTTGAGGACAGTGTCCCTGACAGTTTCCGCAGCCAATACAGCCCGCAGGATCCCCACTTTCTTTTACAGCATTGTTATAGTGCCACTTGTAAGGGCCAACACCATAGCGCTTGCTTTCGTTATAAATTTCAAAGAAGCGTGGAATATTAATATTCATAGGACAGCCGCCGTTTGTTTCATCAACACAGTAGCGGCAGGCAGTACAAGGAATTGCGATTGTCGATTTAATCAAATCAGTTGCCTTCTGCACGCACTTCTGCTCTTCTTCGTTGAGCGGCACAAAATCCTTCATATAAGACATGTTATCCTGCAGTTGCTCCATATTACTCATACCGCTAAGAACAACAAGAATATTATCCATGCTTGCACAGTAACGAACAGCCCAGCTTGCCATACTTGCCTTTGGATTGTAGTCGGTAAAGATTTTTTTTGCGTCGTCCATGATATTTGCAAGACTTCCACCCTTAACAGGTTCCATAATAGAAACAGGAATACCATAGCGCTTACAGATTTCATAACACTTACGGCTCTGAACGTTATCGCTTTCCCAGTCAATATAATTTATCTGAAGCTGAACAAGTTCAATCTCCGGATGTTTACTGAGCATCATTTCAAGAGCGTCTGCATCATCGTGAAAGCTGAATCCCGGATGCAAAATCTTCCCCTGTTTCTTCATTTCCTGCATCCATTCAAAAGCGCCAAGCTTTTCGGCAGTAGCAAAAACATCTCGATTCAAGGCATGCAAAAAGTAATAATCAAAATATTCAACACCGCACTTCTTCAGCTGTTCATCAAAAGTCTTCTGTAAATCAGCAGGGTCAGTCTTACCCCAGAGCGGCATCTTTGTAGTTACCTGAAACTTTTCCCGTGGATATCGCTTAGCAACAAGTTCCCCAAATACGCGCTCCGAAAATCCACCATGATAAACCCAGGCAGTATCAAAATAAGAAAAACCTTGTTCCATGTAAGCGTCAATCATCTCGCGGGTCTTTTCCAGATCAATGTTTCCCCAAGTCTTATCTTCCGTGTATGGAAGTCTCATCAAACCAAATCCAAGTTTTTTCATTTTTTGCTCCTATGTATTAATAAAGGAGGGGGAAGTCTCCCCCTGCGCCCGCACTTCGTTGCGGTCTACCCCTTCGCCTAGGGGTTTCACCCCTAAAACCCCATATCACATCAAATTATGGATTTATTATACTCCACAAAAATCAATTCACATAGTAAAAAAAGTGTTGTAAATTGTAAAAAAAATATTTTTTTATGTTATAATCTTTTTTATGGAACACACAAATATTTTTACTAAAGTTATTAAGGCTTACAACTCTGCAAGCCTCATTCTGCGAATCTGTATTGGAATTATTCTTGGAGCAATAATTGGAATCTTGTTGCCACAGGCCGGATGGATTTCTGTTCTGGGAAACCTGTTTGTTGGCGCCTTAAAGGCAATTGCTCCGGTACTCGTTTTTGCACTTGTTTCAAGCTCACTTGCTAAAGGATCTGCCAAACTGGACAAACGATTTGGCATGGTTATAGGTTTGTATCTTACAACAACATTGCTCGCAGCCCTTGTAGCAGTTACAGCAAGCTTTATTTTTCCACAGACAATTGTACTTGCACAGGAAGCAGATGTTTCTGCAGCTCCTGCAGGCATTGGGCAGGTTTTAAATAATCTTCTTATAAATGCAGTTTCAAACCCGATAGACGCACTTGTCCGCGCAAACTATATTGGTATTCTTACCTGGGCCTTGATTTTTGGACTCGCAATGAAGCGTTTTGCAAGCGAACAGACAAAGCTCATGTTCACAGAAGTTGCACAGGGAATCTCGCAGATTGTCCGCTGGATAATCAACCTTGCACCGTTTGGAATTCTTGGACTCGTATTTGCTACAGTTTCTACAAATGGATTAGGCATTTTCACAAATTACGGGAAGCTTCTGCTCGTACTTGTAGGTTCAATGCTTTTTATGACACTTGTTGTTTCTCCAGTAATTGTTGCAATAGTTCTCAAAAGAAATCCTTATCCGCTCGTTTTGCGATGTTTACGCGAAAGTGGAATTACAGCATTCTTTACAAGAAGTTCTGCCGCAAACATCCCAGTAAACATGGAGCTTTGCGAAAAACTTGGACTTGATGAAGATATGTATTCTGTTTCAATTCCGCTTGGTGCAACAATCAACATGGATGGAGCCGCAATCACAATTTCTGTAATGACTCTGGCCGCCGCAAATACACTTGGCATTTCTGTAGATCTTCCTACAGCAATTATCCTTTGTGTACTTGCAACACTTGGTGCCTGCGGAGCTTCGGGAGTTGCCGGAGGTTCACTGCTTCTTATCCCGCTTGCATGTTCACTTTTTGGAATTTCAAACGATATTGCAATGCAGGTTGTTGGAGTAGGCTTTATTATTGGAGTTGTTCAGGACAGTATGGAAACAGCCCTCAATTCTTCAAGCGATGTTTTATTTACTGCTACTGCAGAATACTACGCCTGGAAAAAAGAAGGCAAACCCCTACCCGAGAAATTTTAAGAAGGCCGTACAGCCTTCTAAAATGTCATCATAAGTCTGATCAAAATTTCCTGTATACCATGGGTCTGCAATGTCGCGGGTCTGACCTGCAAAAGAAAGAAGGCGTACAATCTTGTGCTTTGGATCAGGTGCCCACACACGATTCATGTAGTAAACGTTTTCATCATCCATAGCAACAAGATAGTCGTAACGGTCATAATCATCCTGACGAATCTGGCGGGCAGCACGACGGGAAAAAGGAATGCCCATTTCGCGGAGCTTTGTACGGGTTCCGTAATGCATATCGTTACCAAGTTCTTCACGGCTGGTGGCAGCAGATTCAATCAAAAAATCATCCTGGCGTTCTGCGCGGCGAACAAGCTCCTTCATAACAAATTCAGCCATTGGCGAGCGGCAGATATTTCCGTGACATACAAAAAGGATTCTTGTCATAAAACTGCCTCCTGCAAAAAGCGGCCTACACCATCATGATTGTTATCGTATTGAGTTACAAAATCGGCAATGTCTTTTATAGCATCAAGTCCATTGCACATAGCAACACCGTAACCGCACATTCTTATAAGGCTTTCATCATTCATGCTGTCGCCAAAGCCCATTGTTTTTTCCATTGGGATATTAAGTGCATTTGCAAGAAAAGTAACCGCTTCACCCTTGCCACAATCAGGCGGAAGGATTTCAAGGAAGTACGGTTTGCTTGTAAAAATCACAGCACGTTCTTTAAATTCAGCACGAAGAGTTTTCTGAAGTTCAAGCAGCTGTTCAGGTTCGCCAGGCACAAGCATTTTTGTAAATCCAGTGAGAAGGAATTTTTCATAGTCGTCAACAGCAAGGCCTTTAAGCCCGCAAAGATCAACATCAAGCTTAGTCCATTTTGTTGCTTCACGATAGTAAATTGTATCGGGAGTATAAACTTCGGAACGCAAACCTTCAGCTTCGGCAAGTTCATTTGTTCGCAGCAAAACTTCAGGCTCTACCTTTTTGCAAAAAATATTCTGACGTTTATGTAAATCAAAAACACTGCAGCCATTTATAGCAATCAAAAATCGACCAGCCTCAAGCCCCGCAATCTGGAGCCTACGCACAAAAGGAAGAATTGCATCTTCTGCCCGCCCAGAACACAAAACAACATAAATCCCTTTTTGAGCACAGTCGCGCAAGGCCTGTACAGTCAAATCGGTAATCTCGCGGTCATCATTAAGAAGAGTATCATCCAAATCAAGCGCAATCAGTTTAACATCAAGCTTTTTCATTGAGCGTATTTTATAAGAAGAAACCAGATTTGTAAACCGTGGGAATCACAGTGTAAACGCATTATAAAAACAAATCCTATAAGCGGGTCCCAGCGAGACGCAAAGCTTACCAAGTTTTCTTCGAAAACTCGCGGGAAAAAAAAGCAAGGTATCCCCCGGCAGCCGTGTTCTGTCCGGCGTAAACGCGGCCAGCCCACTGCCGGTCCCCCCTTACTTTCTTTTTCCTGCGTCCCGCTTATCTCTTCATATATTATAATGCGTTTACACTGTACATTTTAGTAATTGATGGACAGAGGAATCCAAGATAAAATATGTATACATGAAAAAAGGATTTTTATTTATCATAGTTTTATTTTTTCAGAGCATCCTCTTCTTTGCCCAGCCTGTTCCGGGTTCTTATTATGAGTTTATGGATGCTGTAAAAGATATGCCTGCGGGGCACGACAAAACTAGTCTCATCATTTATCGGCCGGAAAACAAAGGAGTCATGAACGATATCCGCTGTTATTTAAAACTAACCGACATGGACGGCAACGACGTAACCTACACCGCCTGCACCGCAACTTATGAATGGGTCACAATCCCCAACGTCGTAAACAAGTACAAAAGAACCTACTTCCTAAGCGGCGGCATGGCCATGCACTTGAAACTTAAAAAAGGCCGCTACAATATCACTCTCACCACCCCCATAGACCAGCAGGCCAACTTCACCTACAGCGACCCGACCACCCAGCCCTTCGACTGGCAGTCCAACACCTTTACCTACGACACCCAAAATCCTACTAAAGTTATTTTTGTTTATCCCACATACAATGAAAACGGGTTTTATGCCGGAGGGTGGATTGTGGATTATAAAGAGCATTAACACGATTACATTCGCAGTGCTGTATAGGAATATAAGACCTCAAAGAAAAGTTTGCCCTACCCGACAA
>CAMKDH010000074.1 GCA_946411215.1 uncultured Treponema sp.
CAAGAGCTGTTAATGTTCTTCATTATTTAGCCGATTATGGAGTAGACGAGAATAAATTTTCTGTAGCCGGATATTCCGATACAAGACCAAAATTTTCGAATGATACGGCCGAAGGTCGTGCCTATAATAGACGTGTAGATATAATAATTCTAGACGAAGGACATTTTTAATGTTAGTATTATTTAAATTTGCTGGAGGGGAAAATGGCAGATGAAGAAGATTTAAACCTTGACGACGGCGGTGGTGCTGCAGCTCCTGCCAAAAAGAAGGGCCTTGGAAACCTTTTTTCCGGCTTGTTAAAATGGATTATTATCGCTGTCGCTGCAATTATTGTAATTGTAGTAGTAGTATTTGTAACAGTAAAAATCGTTAGCAAAAACAGTGCTAAAAATGCATATAATCCAAACGTCAGTGCAGAAGAATATCAGGGACAGCGAGAGCTTTATGACTGGTATAAATCAATTGGTGTTATTCAGACAACAACATGCGATGAAAATGCTGCAACTGTTCGTGTAAACGTATTTCTTGGCTATAAAAAAGATGATAAAGCAACTTCCACAGAAATTACAGCTCGTTCTGTAGAGCTCAAGGACTTCTTGCGCCGCTATTTCCGTGGTAAAACTGCTGCTGAGCTTAAAAACTCAAATAATGAAGAAAAATTAAAAATGGAAATTAGAAATGGAATCAACGATAAAGTTCTTTCCAGCTCTAAAATCCGAGATATAAGTTTTGACCAGTTAGATGTAATTGAGCAAAACTAAATAAAAAGGTGGATTGTGAATGAACGAGGTTCTGTCACAGGACGAGATTGACCAGTTATTAAATGCCATCAGTTCGGGCGATACCGATACTGATGAATTTAAACCGGTCAATAGTACCCGCAAAATTAAAATTTACGACTTTAAGCGTCCTTCAAAATTCTCAAAGGAACAGCTTCGTACGGTCTCAAACATGCATGAGACCTTTGCGCGTTTAACAACAACAAGTCTTTCTGCTCAGCTGCGTTCGCTTGTTCATGTACACGTTGCATCTGTAGATGAACTTACTTACGAGGAATTTATTCGTTCAATTCCAACTCCAACAACTCTTGCAATTATTAATATGGATCCGCTCAAGGGTAGTGCGGTTCTTGAAATTGACCCTGCAATTACTTTCTGTATGATTGACCGTCTGTTTGGTGGACGCGGTGCTACTTCAAGTAACAAAAACCGAGACCTTACAGATATCGAACAGGAAGTAATGGAAGGTGTAATTGTACGTATTCTTGCAAATATGCGTGAAGCCTGGACTCAGGTAATTGATTTACGTCCACGTTTTGCTCAGATTGAAACTAATCCGCAGTTTGCACAAATCGTACCACCAACAGAAATGGTCGTTTTAGTAACACTCGACACAAAGGTTGGTGATGAAGAAGGAATGATGAACTTCTGTATTCCTTATCTTACTATTGAGCCAATTGTATCAAAACTTTCTACACAGTTCTGGTTCTCTAGTGTAAGAAGAAG
Source organism: uncultured Treponema sp. (assembly GCA_946411215.1). Taxonomy (GTDB): domain Bacteria; phylum Spirochaetota; class Spirochaetia; order Treponematales; family Treponemataceae; genus Treponema_D. The sequence continues at coordinate 1,506 of CAMKDH010000074.1, forward strand.
TTCAACAACACAGTACCTTGGAACTATCAAAGGTCAGATTTCTTCTGTTGATATGGATATTGTGGCAGAAATTGGAACAATCAATCTGCCAATCAGAGATGTACTTTCGCTGCGCTGCGGTGATGTTGTACGTCTTTCAAGTATAAAAGTGGGCGATCCGCTCACCCTTAGTGTAGGAAATAAGAAAAAGTTTTACTGTCAGCCTGGTGTTGTCGGTAAAAAAATGGCTGTACAGATAACAGGAAAGATCGAAGACGGCGATGATGCCGAAGAATTCGAAGAGCTTTCCGTAGAAGGAGACGAATCGTATGAGTGATGGTGCTATCTCACAAGATGAAATTGATGCTTTGCTTTCTGGCGTTGCAGTAGACGGATTAAATTCATCCGGACATGTAGGCAATGGACCAAGCTATCATATTGATATACCAACTCTTCAGCAGCTGGCAGAAGATTTAAAGCCAAAACTCGAAGAGAATATTAATAAATACACAGGAAATAACTTTGTTGTAGAAAATCCTGTTGTAGAGCTTTCAAGCAGAGACAAGGTGCTTGCTCGTCTTCCGGAAGTAGTAGTTGGAATTAATGCCGACTATAACGAAGGAATTAAGGGAAGTCACCTTTACATTCTTTCAACAGATTTCTCTCTTAAACTTTTTGCTCTTGTAAATAATGAAGAAGCAACAGAAGTTGATGACATGGTTCTTTCTGTTGTTTCAGAAATTGTTGCAACTCATGTAAGTGCACAGATAAATCAGCTTGATTCAAAGATTCCTGGTATTACTTATGCAACTCCGGAAAGCGTAAATGAATCAAAAGCTATGATTATGTTCCCTCAGGGTGACTTTGTTCTTACAAGCTATCCTCTTACTCTTGATGGAAAAGCTTATACGCTTTGGGAATGTCTAAGCGGTGATGCTGCAGAAAAGATTTCTAATGCTCTTGGTGGCGGTGCAGCTGCTGCAGGTGGTGATGATTCTATGGCAAGTCTTGGAATGGATGCATTAAACGGCATGGGACTTGGTGCAGATCCTGCAGGTCAGCTTGGTCTTGGTGGAGCAGCAATGGGTGGCGCCGCTCCTATGGGTGGAATGCCTAACATGACTATGGGTGGTGGAATGCAGCAGAATATGGGAATGCCAAACATGGGAATGGGCGGAATGCAGCAGAATATGAATATGGGAATGGGAGCAATGGGCGGTATGCAAATGCCAGCTAATATGGGCGTAAATATGGGAATGAATGTTCCAAACGTTCAGTCTTTGCAGTTCCCAAATCTTGCTTCTGGAATGAATGCCGGCGAACAGGGAAATATCGGTCTTATCATGGACGTATTCATGGAAATGACCGTAGAACTTGGACGCACAAAACGTTCTATCAAAGATATCCTTGGAATGGGTGAAGGTACAATCATCGAGCTTGATAAGCTTGCCGGTGAACCTGTAGACATTCTTGTAAACCATAAGCAGATTGCCAAGGGAGAAGTTGTAGTTATCGATGAAAACTTTGGTGTTCGTGTAACTGAAATCCTTTCTCCTATGGAAAGAGTAAACGACTTGAACTAAAACCGATTTTTTTAGGGTGGGGAAATTGGTAAAAAAAATATCTCTTTTGAGATTAAAATCTCTATTTATAATCTCAGTTTTTTTATTGTTTAACAACTTTGTTTTTTCTCAAAATAATTCGCAAGAAAATAATTCGTCTTCAGCTCAAACAACTGTAAGCTCTTCGTTAGAAAACGACGCAAATTATTTTTCCGATTCTCCTTCAACAGCAGGTACAGGTACAACTAATTCTACATACAAAGCTCCATCAACTGCAGGTATGATTATTAAAATGCTTGTAGTTCTTGCTCTTGTTATTGCGGGTCTTTACGCAATCTTAAGATTCATAAAAAAGAAAAATAATAATGTCCAGAGCGATGATGATTTTATGCGTCGAGTATCTTCATTAAATTTTGCACCTGGAAAATCTGTAGAAATTGTTACTCTTGTTGACCGCTGTTTTATGCTTGGAGTAACAGACAGCAACATAAATCTTATTGCAGAAATCACAGACAAAGAAATGATTTCGGCAATGAACTTAAACTTTGATAAAAAACAGAATACTAAAAAGCCAATGAACTTTAATGACGTGCTTGAAATGTTTATGCCAGGTTCGGCACGAAACAGACAGAATATATACAGCAATACAGAACGTGCTGTAGATAATCTTGGAAGAAATTCTGAGGAAGAAGAAAGCGGAGAAACAGAAAATCAAAATGAAAACTCTTAGAAAATCATTTTTCACTTTTTTGTTTCTTCTCATAACAATAACAGGATTGAACGCTCAAAGTCAGCAGAATCAAAACTTTCCCGCTGGCTCTGCACAGGGTACAACTCAGATGAATGAAAATATTCGTCCTGTTCAAATTCCAAATGTTGCAATTCAAATTACCGAACCTCAGAGTGGACAGGAAGTTGCTTTTTCGGTAAGGCTCCTTCTTCTTTTGACAATCCTTACAATTGCGCCAAGTATTCTTTTGCTTGTAACATGCTTTCTTCGTTTTTCGATTGTCCTTGATTTTATTAAGCGAGCTCTTTCTTTGCAGCAGGTTCCGCCAACAGCAATCTTAAACGGAATTGCAGCGTTCATGACTTTGTTTATCATGTGGCCAACCTTTACAACAATGTACAACAAATCTTTCAAACCGCTTTCTGATGGAGAAATCAGTCTGGAGCAGGCATACAAAGAAGCAGAAGCACCTATCCGGGAATTCATGCTTGTACAAATGTCAGATGATACTTCATATATAAAAATGTTTATGAATATGTCTGGCCTTGAAAAACCTCAGACTCCAAGTGATGTTCCAACTTACATTCTTGTTCCATCATATATTCTTCACGAGCTTACAGTTGCATTTAAGATTGGTGTTCTTTTGTATATTCCTTTTATTGTTATAGATATGGTCGTTGCAAGTATCCTCATGGCAATGGGTATGATGATGCTTCCTCCTGTTCAAATTTCCATGCCGTTCAAGCTCATTCTTTTTGTTCTTGTAGACGGATGGGGACTGCTTACAAGTCAGTTGTTTACTTCGGTAATCAGGTAATAAGGCGGGATAAATGAGTATTGGTGAAGTAATTTCATTAATGAGAGGCGCAGTTACACAGATCATCACAATCATTGCACCAATTCTTGGTCTTGCACTTATTGTAGGTTTGATTGTTGCAATCCTGCAGGCCGTTACATCTATTCAGGAACAGACTCTTACTTTTTTACCAAAGCTTATTGTAATTCTTTTGATGGTCGCTTTGCTTGGCGGATTCATTTTCACAAACTTAAGCGAATACACCGTTGCCTTGTTTAATAGAATTCCGGATTTTGCAAAATAAAGGGGGATTTGGAAAGTGATAGATTTTATTCTTTCTAGAGCTCCTGTCTATCTCCTGATTTTTGCACGATGTTTTGCACTTATCATGACACTTCCGCTTTTTTCTACACGCGCTGTATCCCGGGTTGCAAAAATTGCTTTTGCGGGATATATGGCATATTTCCTTTTAGGAAGTGCAGATCTTTCTGCTTACAGAATGTTCCTTGGAACCGATGGTGCCTTTTCCCTTAATTTTGTGATGCTTGTTGTTGGTGAAGCGTTTATAGGAATTATCATCGGATTTTATATCACAATAATCTTTTCGGCTTTTAGTACAGCAGGTCAGTTTACAGCTTTCCAGATGGGTTTTAGTGCGGCCAGTACTTATGATGCAGCTGCACAGGTAGAAAATCCTCTTATGGGACAATTCTTTAACTTAGTTGCAATGCTTGTGTTTATGCAGACTCAATGGTTCCAGCGTCTTTTTCTTGGAGGACTAACTTCAAGCTTTAAAACCCTTACTGCAATTTCTGTTGCGTCCTGCGGAGATACACTTGTAACTTTTATGCTTAAAGGACTTTCAAAGCTTTTTGCAGATGCTCTTATAATTGCACTTCCAATTATGGGAACACTTATGCTTATAACAATCTGTACAGGACTTCTTTCAAAAGCAGCACCACAGATGAACCTTCTGTCAGAAGGATTTCCAATTATGATCTTAACAGCCTTCCTGCTTATTATGTTTATGCTTCCGTCAATCATAGACTTTTTTGAGCGTTCGTTTGCAGGCGGGTTCAAGGCATTGGAAGATTTATTTATAGGAATAGGAGGGCAGGTAAAGTAGTTGGCAGCCGAAGATGAAGGCAGAACAGAAGAACCGTCGGAACACAGGCTTGAACAGGCACGCAAAGAAGGTCGTGTCGCAAAAAGTCAGGATATTTCGAGTGCTTTAATTCTTCTGCTTGGAGTTGTAATTCTCATCTTTCTGGGAAAATGGTTATTGTCTCAGTGTATATATATTTTTCAATATTATTTTTCGCGTGTTCATGCTCCGGATGTAACTGATGCTAACTTGATGTCTGCATTCCTTGTAAACTATCTTAAAATGCTTGCGCCAGTTGCGGCTGTTGCTGTTGTTGCAGCAATTGTTTCAAACATAATTCAGAATAAAGGATTTATTTTTTCAACAAAACCGCTTGAACCAAATTTCAGCAAAATCACTCCAAAGTTTGGTGAATATTTTAGAAAGACAATTTTTTCGGGCAAAGGCCTTTTTAATATTGCAAAGTCATTTATAAAAGTTTTTATAATTATCATTGTCGGATATCTTACAATCAGAAGAAATATATTTACTCTTATTGAAATTGTAAGCAACGGACAGATTCTTTCGGCTATAGGAAAGATTGCTTCAATTGCTTCGCAGATTCTTATAATTGTTGCAATTTTATTTCTGCTGCTTTCTATTCCTGATTATTTTGTACAGAGACGGGAACACCGCGAAAGTATGAAAATGACAAAGCAGGAAGTTAAGCAGGAATACAAAGAATTGGAAGGAGACCCGGAAGTAAAGGGCCGCCTTATGCAGATGCAGCGCCAGCTGTTGGCACAAAATATTCCAAAAGCTGTTGCCGAAGCTGATGTTGTTATTACAAACCCTACGCATTTTGCAGTTGTATTAAAGTTTGAGGAAGAGAAAAATGAAGCACCTGTTGTTACTGCAAAAGGTCAGGATGAAACTGCCTTGTATATAAAGCAGTTAGCTAGGGATAACAACATTCCTATAAAAGAAGACAGGCCACTTGCGCGTGGACTATATACAGATGTACAAATTGGTGCTATAATACCTAGTGGATATTTTGGCATTATTGCCGAAATATATTCACATTTAGATAAGTATCGTAGTAAACAAAGATAGTAGATTGCTGGGTGGGGACTGATGGCAAACGAAGGTCGAGGAAGAGTATTGAATTTAATACAGCACAATTATGTTGCTGTAGCTATTGTTCTTGTTATTTTTCTCCTTTTTATTCCTATTCCTAAATTTCTCATAGACTTGTGCATGATTTTAAATCTTGCTTTCTCAATTATAATCATGCTTGCAGTTCTTACTACGCCTCGTGCTTCTGATTTCCAGACGTTCCCAAGAATTATTCTTATCCAGACAATGTTCGGTTTGGGAATAAATATTTCTTCTACAAGACTTATTCTTAGTGCAAAAACTGTTGCAAATGGAGTATCGAGTGAACAGAGTACCATGGTACAGGCCTTTGCAAATATTGTTGCGGGTAATAATATCGTAATTGGTTTTGTTATCTTTATAATTTTGATTGTTGTTCAGATTCTCGTTGTTACAAAAGGTGCGGGCCGAGTTTCTGAAGTTGCTGCCCGATTCTCTTTGGACTCAATGAGTCAGAAATTCTTTGATGTTGATAATCGTCTTAACAGCGGCATGATTGATGATCAGGAAGCAATGCGTCTTAAAGATGCAATCCGAAAAGAAATAGATTTTTATTCAAACATGGACGGTTCGTCTAAGTTCGTTTCTGGTAACGTAAAAGCGGGCATATTTATTACAGTTGTAAATATGATTGGCGGCGTTATTGTTGGACGACTTAATAACGGATTGAACATGAGCGAAGCGTTTAAAACTTATTCTATTTTAACGATTGGTGACGGTTTAATGTCACAACTTCCTTCAATCATTATTTCTTTTGCAACTGGTTTGCTCGTTACCGGTACAAAATCAGATGAAGAACTTGGCGAACAGATTAAAGGTGATTTTACACGCGATGGTTATACTTATGTAATTGTTGGTGTAATTCTTATTATAACTGGAATTGCTTTACGTGCTGGTACTCAATTTTTACTTGTACCAATTGGTGGTGTATTTATATTTATTGGCTACCGCATGACTCAGAAGCAGACAAAAGAAAAACAGATACAAAAACAAAAAGAAGAGCAGGCAAAAAGTACAAATCAGTCTGGTGCTAATTCTCCTGAACAGGATAAGATTTCTCTTATTGATAATCTTTCTCTTGAACTTGGATATGCACTTATTCCGCTTGTTAACAAAGAAAAAGGTGCAGAGCTTCTGGAACGTATTACACGTATTCGAAATGAAGCAAAGCTTGATATGGGATTTGTAATTCCAAAAATCCACATTCAGGATAATATGACTCTGCCGCCAAATGAATATAGCTTTAAGATAAAAGGTATAGAAGCGGGCCACGCAGAAATCAGACTTGGCTATTATATGTGTATGGATACCGGTTCTGTAATTCATCCGCTCAAGGGAGAAAAAACAAAAGACCCAACGTTTGGTATGGATGCAATCTGGCTTCCGGAAGATCAGCGCCAGGAAGCAGAAGAAGCCGGATATGTTGTAGTAGATCCTCCAACAATTATTGCAACTCATATTACAGAATTAATCAGGGCAAATGCAGCAAAGATGCTCGGACGTCAGGAAGTTTCTTCAATCATAGAAACTGTAAAAGACAAGAATCCTGTTCTTGTCAAAGAAGTTATGGAAACTGCCCAGCTTACTTACGGACAGATTCAAAAAGTCCTGCAGAATCTTCTGGAAGAAAGTGTTTCAATCAGAGACATTGTTACAATTCTGGAAACTCTTGCAAACTATGCTGCAATTTCAAAAGATCCTCGTGATCTCACAGAAAAAGTTCGCGAAGCTCTTGGACTTCAAATATGTTTACAATATGCTGATTCAGCAGATCATAAACTCAGAGTAATTCAGCTTTCTGAAGGCTTTACAACATTACTTCAAACTAATGCCGTCTTCCCACACGACGGTTCAAAACCACAGGTAGCACTTGATCCTGTGGATAGAAGGAAATGGATTGGAGCTGTAAGTTCGTGTCTTGCTCGTGTTACCGAAAAAGGATACCAGCCGATTATTCTTTGTACACAAACCGTTCGTCCGCTTGTTAAATCTTCAACAGAGCGGGAAATGCCGGGAATTGTTGTACTTTCTGATATGGAAGTAATGGCTGCTGGTAAACATGTGCTGATTGAAGTTATTGATAAAATTGATGATAAGGATGAGGTTATATAAAAAATGTCGTTAGAAAGCGGAACTCTTCTAACAATTGAAGGTGCAACTCTGGCAGAATGCAAGCGAAAGCTTCAGGATAAATATGGAGATGATTACGAAATCAAGAATCGCGAATCTGTATTTAAATCCTGTGGAATCTTTGGGCTCAAGCAGAAAGAAGTTCAGGTTGTAACATACGTTATTAATCATAAACGTGCCTATGAAAATTATTCTCCATCAGTTCGCGATCGTGAATCAGAAGAAGAACAATTTGAAAAAAACAGACAGGCAATCCTTCAGGCTCAAAATGCAACTTTAATAAACGGTGCAATAACTACTCTTGCCAATAAAATGGAAGAGATGAATAAACAGATTAATTCAATCAATTCAAATATCACTTCTGCAACAAGCGAAGTGCACGAAACTATAAGACGGATTGAAGAGCTTCTTGAACAGAACGAATTTACAATGTCTTATACAAGAATGATTGAAGAAAAAATTCGTTCACAGTTTTCATTGGACGAGCTTGATGATTTTAATCTTGTTGAACGATATGTTGTAGACTGGATTGGAGAATCAATTCAGATTTCGCAGGAAAAGCCATTCAGGCCTCCACATGTTGTAATAATAATCGGGCCGACTGGGGTTGGAAAAACTACAACACTTGCAAAGCTTGCTGCAAACACAATCCTTGATGCTAAGAATAAAAATATTCCTCGTCCAAAGCTTTGTATTTTTACAATTGACTCTATGCGTGTGGGCGCTCTTGAACAGCTTGAACGTTACGGAGAAGCAATGGATCAGAAGGTTCTTAAAGCAGAAACCGCAGAAGATGTAAAAGAAATTTACGAAGAATACAAAGATCATACAGATTATATTTTTGTAGATACAGGCGGTTACAGTCCTAACGATGCAACTCACATTGGCATGATGAAGAATGTCCTTGATGTAAACATGAATCCTGATGTTTATCTTTCAGTTTCTGCATCAACAAAAGCAAGTGACTTACAGACAATCTTCAGAAATTACGAACCTCTTGGTTATGAATCTGTAATTGTAACAAAATGCGATGAATCAAAACAAATTGGAAATATCATCAGCGTTTTGTGGGATAGAAGAAAAACTATTTCATATATCACAGATGGCCAGCGTGTACCTAGAAATATCCGCAAGGCAAGTATTGTTGATATTCTATTAAATCTTACAGGCTTTAATATTGATAGAGTTCATATAGAAAATAAATTTGGAGAACAATAATTATGGAAGAACAGGCAGAAGAATTAAGAGAATTGATGAAAGACGACGTTGTAGCTCCTGCAGATGATTCAATTGAAAATCAGGGAGTAGTAAAAACTCCTCAAGTGAAGAAAGATCACAACACTCGTATTATCGCAATTACAAGTGGAAAGGGTGGTGTTGGTAAAACTAACTTTGCCGTCAATATGGCAATTGCTTATGCCCAGCTTGGAAAAAAAGTTATCCTGATTGATGGGGATCTGGGAATGGCAAATGTAAACGTTCTTTTGAATATTGTTCCTCAATATAACATGATGCATGTAATCAACAAAAAGAAGACAATGAAAGAAATTGTTATGGACACCGAATTTGGAATTAAATTCATTGCGGGTGCCAACGGTTTTTCTAAAATTGCAAACCTTAGTGTTGATGAACTTGATTATTTTGCAACTCAATTTGCTTCTCTTGGAAATGCAGATATTATCATCATAGATACAGGTGCGGGTATTGCAAACAACGTTCTCCAGTTTGTAGCCGCTGCTGATGAAGTATTTGTTGTAACAACTCCAGAGCCTACTGCAATTACAGATGCATACGGCATTATCAAAATCATCACAACAGAAATTGTAGACCACAATGTAGACATTAAACTTATTGTAAACCGCGTTCATTCTGCCGACGAAGGTAAACGTATTTCTGAACGCATTATTACAATTGTTGGTCAGTTCCTTGGAT
>CAMKDH010000075.1 GCA_946411215.1 uncultured Treponema sp.
GCAATGCGGTCAAACTTAGCAGGCAAATCGTAATTCAAAGTCTTTTTGAAAATGTACTGCATCATGCCTTCTGTGGTGCTAAGAACTTCTTCGCGGTTTGTGAAAGACATTTCCATATCAATCTGAGTAAATTCTGGCTGACGGTCACCACGGGCATCTTCATCACGGTAGCAGCGTGCAATCTGGAAGTACTTATCAAAACCAGAAACCATCAAAAGCTGCTTGTAAAGCTGTGGACTCTGTGGCAAAGAGTAGAACTTTCCAGGGTGAACACGAGAAGGTACAAGGTAGTCGCGTGCGCCTTCTGGAGTTGATTTTATGAAAGTTGGAGTTTCAATTTCAAGGAAGCCTTTTCCTGTAAGATATTCGCGTGTAGCAAAAGCAACCTGTGAACGCAGGATGATATTGTGCTGCATTGGTTCACGGCGCAAATCAAGGTAGCGGTACTTTAAGCGCAAATCTTCGTTTGCAACTACAAGAGTTCCGTCCTTCTGGCGTACTTCTTCAATACTGAATGGCAATTCCTGAGAAGTAGTAAAAATCTGAATATCATTTGCTTCTACTTCAATTTCACCAGTTGCCATGTCTGGATTTATATCTTTATCGCTGCGGGCAGAAACAACGCCTTCAACAGCAATACAGTATTCGCTTTTAAGGCTGGCAGCAATATTCTTAACATCATCACTTGCTTTATCGCCAACCATAACCTGTGTAATTCCATAACGGTCGCGCAGACGAATAAAAATCAATCCGCCAAGGTCACGGGTACGACTTACCCAACCATTTAAAACAACCTTCTTACCAACATCACTTTTGCGGAGCTCGCCGCATGTAACAGTACGCTTTGTATTTTCCATAATGGAAATATTTTAGCGTTATAGCAAAGTTTTGTCATTAGGAGTGTTATTTTTCAAGCACGTACCAAAGAGTTTTGTCGTCTGGTGAAAGCTCCGTTTTTTTCTTAGCAGAGGCTCGGTTTCCATCCTGCTGCAACGGATAGAGCTTGAACTTTTTATTCGCAAGCTCAAGGCTTCCGGTAGAACCAAGTGCCAGGGCAAGACTTCCGCTTCCAGAATATGAAGTTGAGAGATTAACCTCACCACGAATTATAGAATTATCCGGAACAGATTTTTGCGACTTTCCATATTCAAAAAGTTTTTCGCCTTTGTTACCGCTCCAGCAGCAAGAGAAAATAAACCATTTTGCTTCATCAGTTTTTACACCCGCAACAACCGCAAAATCATCAGCCGGAACAAAAGTAAACGCTCCCGGCAAAATTTCCAATTCCGGTTTTGCACCAGGCTTTGTTACGCTTACATAAACATCTTCGTTATTAAATACAAAATATCCGCGCACAGCATCCCAATAAAGTCCGCCGTTATCAAAATCTTCAGCGGCATCAAGTGTAATAGTCTTGCGGTCATCAACTTTTATAAAGTCTTTGTCCAAAGCCTTATAGTTCTGATTTGTTGTTACAAAGCAACCAAGCCTTGCCATTAGAGCTGCCTTCTGATTTGCACCAAAACCTTCTGGCGGCACGTTATTCCAGTTGCTTCCCATTTTTGCAATTACATTTGCTTCGGTTTCTGGAGTTACAACATAATATATTGCTTTTTCAAACGGTTTGATTTTGAATTCTCGGAAGATTCGGGCTGCAAAAGGCATAGCGGCAATTTTAGCAGGATTCGAAGCCTGATCAAAATATCCTGTGATTCTTTGCTTTTGAGGATTACGCTGCGAAAGTTCATAACAGAAAGAATAAATACAATCCCAATCCTGAAGACTGGCCATTACAGCAAGCATAGGCATCATTTCTGAAGAATACTGGTTCGGATACGGATGATCATATTCTGTAACAGAGAAAGGCTTTCCGTAAATCCGAAGCTTTGCAAGAGTTGCTAAAGTTCCTCCATCCTTTGCGTTTACAAGACAGCGGTTGCTTACATAATAGTTTCGTGTGTCCCAGCCGGAGCCCGGAAAAGAAGGATGGTTCCAGTAGGCGTGAGAATCTACAATATCAAACTTGCTCATTACTGTAACCGGTGCACAAGGAAGAGCTGTTCCAAAGGTAAGGGCTTTTATACCAAGATCTTCTTTTAAATAATCATTCATGCTGCCCCAATATTCTGCATCAAGCATAACAAGAAAGTCTGCAACAATTTGTTTTAAGTCTGCAGGATATGCGCGGTATTTGTCGAAGGCCGGAAACTTAATTTCGCCCTTTTTACCGGAAGCGCTTTTTTCTACAATAACAAGGTTTCCGCCTTTGCAAAGCGAGATATCTGAAAATTCAAAAGTAACCCCGGCACTTGTTCCCATGCCTCCAAAAGTAAGCCGCGGCTTTGTGTCCGGAGTAAAATTAGAAACAGCAAAAGAAAAGGTCTGCCACTCTTTTGTAAGCTTGAGATTTTGATGAAATCCCAGATTTTGCCATGGGTCGTGGTTCATCATAACAGAAACTTCTGCAGTTGCGTCTTTAGAAGCCTTGGCCTTAAATGAAATTGTGTACATCTGATCGGCCTGGGTTGTAAATCCATATAAATCATATTGAATGTGCCAGCTTGCAGAACCATTTGCCTTTACATGAATTTTTGCGTCGCGTCCATTCTGCTTTAGCTCTGCTTTTGCCCCCTGATGCTGCTCAAGGTTCGTTTTTTCAGAAAGCAGATTTTCGCCTGATTTTTCTGCCTGATTATATTTTTTTTCGAGGGTCGCATAGTCCAGGCCTTTTTTCAAAAGAAAATCTGTCCACAAAGGATCAAGCTCCTGTGTCAATTCTGCAGGGAATCGTTCAAGTACATTATCAAGAAATCCTTTTGTCATGGAGTTTTCATTGTTGATTTCTACAAAAGCAACAGCAGGATCCTGTGCATATGTGAGCCCCGTATAAGGATTTTTATGATTGAGGATTTTCTGCGCGTATGCCTGCTGTTCCTTTTTTGCAGTTTCATTCCAAAAACCATAACAGTGACGGTCTTTCCAGTCGGCAACCTTTTCAAGCTCTGCGGGAAGTCCGTTTTGAGAATCTGGAATAATTGTTCTTCCGGTAAGAAGATTTATGTTTGAATAAATACCAACCTTTTTGAGCTCATAGAAAAACTTATCAAAACGTTCAAAGGCTTTTTCATCAAATTCTATTTTCTGCCAGTTAGACGAATTATGCTTATAAAAACAGTTTGACCAGTCGGCATCGGTGTGATGAAAACGAATACAGTTTATTCCCTGAGAAGCGAGCGTTTTTGCCCAGTATTCTGCATCCTCTACAGGCGGAAAAGCAGAAACGTTTGTTCCAAAAATCCTGATTCTTTTGCCGTCTGCATATAAATGGCCGTCTTTTCCTACAGAAATCCGCTGTTTTTCCGTAATAGGCGTGTTCATATAAGAACAATCAGCAACCGTTCCTTCTGCAGCACGCGAAGAAAAATAAAAAGGATTAAAATCTGAATTAGATTTTGTTTCTGCCATTAATAAAGAGGTCCCCATAATCAACACAAAACACCACAATGATACAAGTTTTTTCATTTATAACTCCAATATCAGTTTATCATGATTTTTTTTAATAAACCAATAAAAAATTTTCTTATTATAAAAAAGTGTGATATAATTGAAGAAATATAAAAGGGGGATCTATGATCAAAAAACACAGCTTATCAGGACTTACATTTTTAGTTTGTTTAAGTTTTTGTATTATTTGTATTATAGGATGTGAACTTAATCCGGAACCAAAGGCAATTGTTTATAACAAAGAATCTGCTACTTCAACAAATATGATTTCTTTTAATACTACAAACGCAGCCTATCTTGCAACACAATGGGCTAACGAAGATTCTGGAGACAGATCAGCTGCTCGCGAAGGTGAAGATGCTACAACAGAAAACTCTGTAAAAACACAGAACTCTCTTGTTGCTGTTGTAGATGATGGAAATGGCGGATTTACAGAAGACGATAGTGTTATGGATAAAGAGCCTAGACTTGCAGATTGGTGTCAGCCTAGACCTGTACGCGAAGTTTATAAATGTCCTTACCCTACAATCGAATATGAAGCAAAAGGATTTTATACTGTTTTTTCTGACCGCATAGATACAAACAATGATTCATGGTGGCAGTATGAAGATGGAACCCCTGCTCCAAATGTAGGCCAGATTTTGTATGTAAAACCAGACGGAACTGTAATTGATATTCTTAACTTTGAAAATGATGTAAACCGTCAGCTTACAACCTGGATTAAAGAAAACGACGGTGAAGATTACATTCAGTTTGATGATGATGGAAACATCTTTATTCTTACAAAAGACTATTCTGTAGGAAAAACTGTTGTATACCGCTATAACCCAATGAACGATAAGGTTGACGGATATTCTCTTGCAGTAAACGGCGATGTTGATATCAGAAACTTCCGTGTTACAAGAGATGGAAAATGGATTTTCCTTAACGTAATGCTCCGCCACCGCGAAAATAACGTTTATGCTCTTCAGGTAAACTCAACAGCAAAACCAATTCCTATGTATGAATACTCTGGTGAACTTCCAGCTGTTGGACAGGATCCTCAGTGGGCTGTTTCAAGTATTGAAATTAACCCTACAACAAACGAAGTTTACTGGGTTGTATGTACCTACCGTGATGATACACGTGCGGGAACAGGTGTTTATGTAGCAAGCCGCAGTACAAATGGCGAATACAGATCTGACAGAGTAAAACGATATTCTACAATTCAGTTCTGGGCATTTGAAACCGCTGTAGACAAATATGTAACAGGCGCAACAGTAACAGATCCTGATTATGAAGGTCTGTTAAATTATCTTAAAGATATGTGTAAATCAACTACAAATAAACTGGATAATGTTGAATTTACTCTTGAATATTTCAAAGACTGTATAAAAACAGTTAGAAGATGGGATAATCAGATAATAGATGTTGATTTTTCTCCTTTGTATGCAGAAGATGACACCGGAAAGCCTCTTACTGATGTTGCCGCATTAAAATACATTATCAACACACCTTTAGGTGCAATTTATCCAGGCGCAAAGAACGAACCAAAGAGCCTGTACAAGACTTTATTCCATGATTTCTATTATGATTACTGGCGTATTCCTGAAACTGAAAATGACGGAAGTTTAAGCAGCGGAAATTCAGGATGTGTTGCCGAAGGCTTTAATTCTTCAGCTTTCCCTTGGGGTTATTTCCTTGTTGATAAAAAAACAAAAAAACCTGCAGTAAACATGGATTTCTGCAAAGGTCACTTTGCGCAGGCAGACAGTGGTTATATTCTTTCAAATGATGAAGGTGTATGGTTAATGAATGATGTCTGGAGTGATTCTGAAAATAAATCAATTTATGCCCAGATATACAATCTTACAGATGAAAAAGGTCATTTCTCCAGTGAACAGCCTGGTGATATTTTGACTCAGCACGACTTCTGTACACAGGATGCCTGCCGCCGTCAAAGCGATAAAGATCCATGGTTTAAAAAACCAATCACAGTAAACACAACTGCTATTGCAGCCCTTTCGGTAGATAAAAAGACTATTTACATTCATAAAGAAGGGGAAACAAAAGACTTACTTCAAAACGATGCAAATAAAGCAGATATTGCAGAAATCTATTCCTTTAATCTGGAAGAAGAACAGCTTATCTATAATGCAAAAAAAGCAGACGGCAAATTCATCATGGTTAGTATTGACCTTGCAACAGGAAATTCAACAAAGCTTCCTCTTACATCAAGGGTCGAAAGCATGATGGGTATGTGGAGTGATGAATAAAATTCGTTATAACCAAGGTTAAAGAATTTGGGGTGTGATTAGCATTGCTTTTCACACCCCATTTTTTTATTTACGCTTAAAATGTTTTATGCATTGATAAGGAACAATGAGAAGAACATATAAACGCTTGCAATAAGCATGAGCAGGTTTCCTACAAAATGCATGAACTTAACTTTCTTAAGATTGTAGAAAATAAAGCCGGCAATGTAAAAGCCTGCAGCACACAAAAGCATTGCAAAACAAGCGCCTGGAAGTACATCATGTAAAACTTTAATCATTGCAAAAAGAGAAACAGCTGCAAGTGAATAAAGAACTGTATTCAACTTTGCATGACGTTTTCCGGCAATTGCATAGAAAAGAATACCAATAAGGTCCAATCCCCAGACAATTCCAAACATTATCCATCCAAGTTCGCCCTGAATCTTTGTGATTGTATAAGTTGTATATGCAAATCCGATGTTTAAGAAAACAAAAACGTGTGCAAGACGGTTGAAAACAATCTTTGGAACAAGCGCTGTAAATGCGTGCTGCAAACAGCTTGAAAGATACATAAGAATCATTGAAACGCCAAACATTGTGTAGCAGACAATTGTAAGACTCTTAAAATCCATTCCGTTGCGAATACCAATTGTATCAAGAATTGCAGTTGCAGCAATAAACAAGGCCGCACCAATTCCCTGAACAATTGAAGAAGCAATTTCTTCTGAAGTAGAAAGAACACGCTCATTCTGTGTAATTTCAAGCTCGCGTTCTTCAGCAGCAATTCGTCGTTCTGCTCTCATGCGGGCTTTTTCGTTACGTGCATATTCTGCAGCAGCATATTTTGCTTTAAGACGCTCAGGATCCTTTGAATACTGAATATTGATTTCTCTGATTTCGGCTTCGTAATCGGCCTTGAGCTTCTTAAGACGATACTTTTTCTTTTGTTTTATAGATTTTAATGTTGATTTTCTAACGGCTTTAGATGCAATTTCATCCTGGATTGTATCCTGTACATCCTGAATTGAATTTTGAACACCTTTAATTGTTTTTGAAATTTCCATTTTTGCTATTAACTCCTTTCTTTAGTGCTTCGGTATACTTCATAAAGTAAAACTCCGGCTGCAACCGAAACATTAAGACTGTCTATTTTACCGCAGGTTGGAATAGATACAATTGTGTCGCAGTTTTTTTGCAGCAGTGCATCTATGCCAGAACCTTCGCTACCCATAATAATAGCAGATTTTTGCGCAAAAGATAAACCTGTTATGTCTTCTCCACCCGCATCTGCTCCGTAAAGCCAGAAACCTGCCTGTTTAAGCTGTTCTGCAGCACGCACAAGATTTTTTACAATTGCAACTGGAACCCAGGCGCTTGCACCTGCACTTGTACGTCCTATTATTTCGTTAGAAGCAATGTTGCTGGCAGAATTATGTTCAGGGATTACTACAAGAGATGCTCCAAACTGATCACAGCTTCGGATAATTGCACCTACATTGTGAGGATCTGTTATTTTATCAAGGATTACAACTGTTTCGCGGGATGATTCAGCCGTGCCTTCTGAAGAGGCAGAGTGCTTTTTAATCCAGGAATCAAAATCAACCAGGTTTTCGGCTGATTTCTTGGCACCCGCAATTGTCATGACAATTCCACGATGATCCTGAAGAGTTTCATCAAGGTCTTTTACAAGATCATCAAGCTTTTTGTCATCAGTCTGTTCTGCAGTAACGCCAGCATCCTGTGCCGCAGCAAGAATTTTCTTTACGCGTGGACCTGGCTTACTGTAAAACAATTTGTAATTAGAAGCATTATCTTTATTTTTTGAAAGAGAACGGATTTTTTCTTCGATGGAGTGAAATCCAGTAATAACCATTATCTACCGCAACACTGTTTATATTTTTTACCGCTGCCACATGGACATGGATCGTTACGGCCTACTTTTGCACCAACACGCTGTACAGTTGTAGGAATTACGTTTCCGGCAACATATTTCCAGTCTCCGTCTACTTCGCGGAACAAAGAAATTTCGTGATGAACATCATGCATCTGGTGGAGAGTATAATCTGCCTTGAATTCTACAATCTGTTCATTGTCTTTTTCGCCTTTTTCTGTGCGCAAAATCTGAAGACCATTCCACTGAGACTGTTTGCTCCAGTCTTCTGTTGCTTTACGGTCAATTTCGCCTACTTCTTCGCCTTCAATACAAGAACTGATAATGTAATCAATTTCATGCTTTACATAAGAAGAATAGCGGGCACGCATACATGCTTCTGCACTTGGAGCCTTTGTCTTTCCTTTAATAATCGGTTCACAACATTCGCCATAAGGTTTGCCCGAACCGCAAGGGCATAATTCGTTATTATTACTCATAAGGCATATTTTAATGAATTCCGTTTAGTTCGGCAATTGCAACCCCATAGTTTGTCATAGGCACGCCTGCAGACTGTGCATTGTGCTGACGTTCAAGAACATATGCCTTGTTGAACATGCAGGCCCCACAATGAATGATTAAATCGTATTTCTGGAAATCTTCTTTTGTTTGAGGAAAATCTGTTCCGCGTACAAAGTCAATTTTAAGCTCTGGAGCTCGCTTTCTAAGCAGATTTGGGATTTTAACAGTGCCTATGTCTTCTGTTGCGGGAACGTGCGTACAGGCTTCGGCAATCAGAACACGGGAATTGTTTGTAAGAGTATTAATTGCTTTGGCGCCCTGTGTAAAAAGCTCTATGTCACCTTTGTGTGCGGCCATGATAATTGAAAAGGAAGTGAGTCTTGAGGAAGCAGGCTTATTATCATTTACAAAACGGAAAAGCTGAGAGTCTGTAATGATGAGATCCGGCGGATTTTTGAGGGAGTCTATTGTTTGTATAAAGGTATCTTGCGTGCAGCAATGAATGCAAACCCTACGGTCTAACAGATCGCGGATTGTCTGAACCTGAGGTAAAATGAGACGGCCTTTTGGAGCCTGGCTGTCCTGAGGCATAACAAGAAGAACATTTTCACCGGGCTTACAGTAATTTTCGGTTAGGGAAGAATCAAAGAAATCAGCCGGAACCTTTTGTTTAATTGCTTCAAAAAGCTGAGCTTTATTTTTGCCGGTGAGCGAATCTACGAAGACCGGAGGATTTTTTTTGAATAAATCAATTTGTCCAAGGTCGGGCTCTGATTCTTGAGTTTTTGTGATTACCCAGATAAGAGGTTTCTTGCTTTGCTGAAGTTTTTCGAAGGCCGGGGTTTGGAAGAAGTCGTTCGCAGCCCCCTCCCCTCCGCTGCAAGCCTCTTCCAGCTCGTCAGCCGAAACAACCCCAAGGATAATATCGCACTTTGCAAGCGCTTCCCAGGTTTTTACAATTCTTTTTTTTCCAAGCTCAGAATCATCATTAAAGCCGGCAGTATCAATAAAGACGCAAGGCCCCGCGCCCGGAAGCTCCATATTCTTTTGAACTGAATCTGTAGTAGTTCCCGAAAGCTCAGAAACAATAGAAAAATCCTGTCCCACAAGCATATTCATAAGCGAGGATTTTCCACTGTTAGTGTTGCCAAACAAACCTATATAAAGTCTCTGTCCCTTTGATACTTCCATAAAGCCCCCATCTATAATCTTCGAAGTCCCCTCTGTCATCTTCGGGCTTGACCCGAAGATCTCTTAAAACCTAAAATCTCTTTTACCATTCACTTCTTCTTTAAGATACTGAATACAGCGTTCGCGTACAAGTTCATTTGGTATTGTCAAAAGCTCTTTTTCAATAAGCTTGTCTCCAAGAGTTTTTGTGTCTGCTGCTGCATAATCTTCAAGATATTCTTTTAGAGTCATAAGCGCATTTGGATGACAGCAGTTTGCAATCTGACCAGATTTTACAAGCGACATAAATCTGTCTCCAGTTCGTCCGGCACGGTAGCAGGCTGTACAGAAAGAAGGAACGTAATCCATTCTCATAAGCCAGTTTATAACTTCATCAAGAGTTCGGCGGTCGCTCACATCAAACTGTGCAGTATCTTCAGGGCGTTCTTCTTCGCAATATCCTCCAACACTTGTGCGGCTTCCACCACTAATCTGACTAACACCAAGAGCCAAAACTCTTTCACGAGATTTTTGTGATTCACGGGTAGAAACAATCATACCTGTGTAAGGAACTGCTATTCGGATGCACGCAACAATTTTTGCAAAAGTTTCATCATCAATAGCGTCCGGGAAAAGTGAAGGGTCAACGCCGTCTGCAGCACGAAGTCTTGGAACAGAAATTGTGTGTGGTCCACAGCCTTTGGCGGCTTCAAGATGCTCTGCGTGCATAAGCTGACCTACAAACTCATATTTGTAAGTTCCAAGTCCGTAAAGAACTCCACAACCAACATCATCAATTCCACCGTCCATAGCGCGGTCCATTGCTTCTGTGTGGTAAGCGTAGTCAGATTTTGGACCAGTCGGGTGAAGCTGTTCGTAGCGCTTTTTGTTGTAGGTTTCCTGGAACAAAATGTAAGTTCCAATTTCGGCATCCTTGAGTCGTGTGTAATTTTCTACAGTTGTTGCGGCAATGTTTACGTTTACACGGCGGATTGCACCATTCTTATGCTTGATTGAATAAATAGTTTTAATTGAGTCTATGATATATTCAATAGGATTATTTTTAGGATCCTCACCTGCTTCAATTGCAAGACGCTTGTGACCCATATTCTGCAGGGCAATTACTTCCTGGCGGATTTCTTCCTGAGTAAGCTTTTTGCGCGGAATGTGGCGGTTTGTTCCGTGGTAAGGACAGTAGGTACAGCCGTTTATACAGTAATTCGAAAGATAAAGCGGCGCAAACAAAACAATGCGATTTCCATAAAACTTAAGTTTAATTTCCTTTGCCAGATTTTCGATTTTCTGATTTAATTCCGGAACCTCGCACGCAAGAAGAACTGCAGCATCGCGGTGATTAAGACCGTTACATTTTGCCGCTTCTTCCAGAATGTTTGTGATTAGCTTTTCATCGGTTTTATGCTTTTCGGCATAATCAAGTGTTTCAAGGATTTCTTCATCGTTGATAAA
>CAMKDH010000076.1 GCA_946411215.1 uncultured Treponema sp.
TGCAACAAGCTTTTCTTTTTAATTACACACTCCCCTTTCTTTATTGATTTACGTACGCCTGAAGATTTAGAGGGAGTAATTGTATGCCACATAAACAGACCTCCAACTCATATAGAAGATTTGAGCCGCGAAGATGAAGCGTTATTCAAACGATTTCTTCCGCGCTTTAATACATATCACAAGCAGTTCTTTTTCTCTGACAATCAGATTTTTGTTGAAGGCTACACAGACCAGCAGCTGTTCACATATCTTTTGCCTTATGTAGAAAACAAAGCAAATACTGCAGGCACAAGCGTAATTGATGTTGGTGGTAAAGACGAGCTTGGAGTTTTCTGTAAGGTTTGTTCGCTTATTGGAACAGATGCCAGAATTATTACAGACCTTGATTCTCTTTTTAGCGGAAAGCTTCGTGATGTTGTATGCAAAGATGAACGGGTTGAACGCTGGCTCGAAAAACAAAACGAAAAGCAGGAAGCCTTTTTTGAAAAGATTTTTTCTGCAAAAGAACGCGCCACACCAATTACTTTGGACAAACTGATTTTCAGGCTCGAGCGATACATCCTTGCGATTGGAACAGAAATTACAGAAACAGATTGTTCTGGGGACGCTGCGCCCGAAACAAAACTCTGGCTTACAAAACTTGCTGCCCTCCAGACAAAACACGAAAATGCAGATGCTGTAGATACTTATAAAACAGTATTACTTCAGGGCATCCTAAAAAACACAGAAGACCTTAAAACAATTTTGAGCGAACCACTTGTTGCAACGCTCCCATATATAAAGAACTTAAGCTCCCTGATTTTTGCTGCTGCCGAAAGTGCCCGCGTTTACATTCTTCACAAAGGTTGTATCGAACACTACTACACACGAAGTACTGTAAACTACATGCCCGTGAGTGGCAAAGACAAGCTCTTCCGCGAAGAACTAGACTTTATAATGGACACACGACCAAAAACTGTGCGCAAACAGTACGAGCCATTAATATTTCTTCTGGAAGCAGCCACTTCAAAATAAAAGAAAAATTGCGCCATGACATTTCCTGTGTTATAATTGACTCATAAAGGAGTTTTAAAAAATGACAGGAACATTCTGGGCATTGGTGCCGGCAATCGTGGCTATTGCGTTGGCGCTCATTTCTAAGGAAGTTTATTCTTCCCTTTTTGTTGGTATTGTAATTGGTGGCATTTTCTATGCCATTGATGCAGGAACCGGATTCACAGGTTTCATGACACATGTTTTCACAGACGGTTTTGCAGGTTCTCTTGCAGATGCTTACAACGTTGGTATTCTTGTATTCCTCGTAATTCTTGGAATCATGGTTGCACTTATGAATAAAGCAGGCGGATCTGCTGCATTCGGACGCTGGGCAAAACAGCACATCAAATCTAAGGTTGGAGCTCAGGTTGCAACAATCATCCTTGGTATTTTTATTTTTATCGACGACTACTTCAACTGTCTTACAGTAGGCTCTGTTATGAAGCCTGTTACAGATAAATACGGAGTTTCAAAAGAAAAGCTTGCTTACCTTATTGACTCTACTGCTGCTCCAGTTTGTATTATTGCTCCAGTTTCTTCATGGGCAGCTGCAGTTGCAGGCTTTGTTACCGAAGGCGAAAATGGAATAGGACTTTTCTGTAAGGCAATTCCTTTCAACTTCTATGCAATCATGACTTTGGTTATGATGTTTGCTCTTGTATTCATGAAGTTTGAATATGGCCAGATGTCTAAATACGAAAAAGCTCTTGAAATAATGAGCGAAGAAAGAACAGAAGAAGAAGCTGCTGCAGAAGGCGCAAAAGGAAAAGTAATTGACCTGTTGCTTCCTGTAATTGTTCTTATTATTTTCTGTGTTATCGGTTTGATTTATTCAGGCGGATTCTTTGATGCTGAATCTGAATCGCACCTTCACTTTATGATTGCATTCTCTAATGCAGATGCTTCTGTAGGTCTTTTGTACGGTTCATTCGGTGCACTGATTGTTGCAATTATTTTCTACCTCTGCCGTAAGGTTCTTTCATTCAAAGATGCAGCAGAATGTATTCCAGACGGATTTAAGGCAATGGTTCCTGCTATCCTGATTTTGACCTTGGCATGGACACTCAAAGGCATGACAGACAGCCTTGGTGCAAAGGATTATGTTGCTGGTCTTGTAGAAGGCAGTGCCGCTGGTCTTAAGATGTTCCTTCCTGCAATCATCTTTGTAATTGCCTGCTTCCTCGCATTTGCAACAGGAACTTCATGGGGAACCTTTGGTATTCTCATTCCAATCTGTATTGCAGCCTTCCCTTCTGGAGCAATCAGAATTGTTTCAATTTCTGCATGTATGGCTGGTGCTGTTTGTGGTGACCACTGTTCTCCAATTTCTGATACAACAATCATGGCTTCTGCAGGTGCTCAGTGTGAACACGTAAATCACGTTTCAACTCAGCTCCCATACGCAATCACATGTGCTGCAGTTTCATTTGTAACATACCTTGTTGCAGGACTTACCTTGAGTCTTGGCCTTGTAGCATCAGGCATTATTTCATGGATTGTTGGGCTTGCAGTGCTGTTCGGAGTTTTAATCTTCCTCAAGAAGAAGTATGCTAAAAACGCTACTGCTTAATTGATTTTATAAAATCATAAATTCTAGAGGCCGCGGCCTGATGGGTTTTAACCCCCGGATGTCCGCGGCTGCCTTTTCCTTCATCATCTATTTCAAGTTTTTCCAGAGATTCTAATTCAAGAGTATAAACCGTTTCATCACCGCTTGCTGCTTTGTAGGCATCTACGCCTTTTTGAACAAGGGCTGGAACCGTCTGTAAACCAAGCATTCCCCAAACCCAGATAATTTTTGCAGAAGGATTATTTTTGCGCACAACCTTAAGAAAATCTGTAACTGCTTTTGTCAGTTCTTCTTCACGGTCGGTGTCACCTTTTTCTTTCAACACCCTTAAGCCGCCATCGTCATTGGTTCCAAGATTTATAATTACATAGTCAGAACCTTTGCCGCCGTAAAAATCCCATTTTTCCATGCAGCCCAAGGCCTTGCTTCTTTCATCTTTCATAACAGAGCAGACATTTTCATAGTGAGGAGGAATCTTTGTTTCTAAGTTTCCATCCCAGCCACATATGATTCCCCAGCCGCATTTTCCCATGGTGTTCCAGTCTGCATTCATCTTTCGGGCAAGAAGACGCCCATAAGTTCCGCTTGCACGCATCCATAAGCTTATCCAGTCCTGCTCTTCTGCAGCCCCGCAAAGTCCTTCTCCTGCAGTAATGGAATCGCCTATAACTTCAATTTTACAGTCTCGTTCTTTTAGCGGGCAAAATTCTCCTGCATCATCAAGACCTACAGAATGAATAAGAAGCCAATGCACAGAATCTTCGCTCATAGGCTGAACATCTTTTATAATAGAAATCAGGTTTTCTTTCTGAGGATTAAGATTACGCGCAATACAATAAAGAGTCTTTTCCTTATTAACCATAAAACGACTTATGGGCGCCCCGTTAATTTCTACACTTATCCACTGCTCATGATCCGCATAATCACTGGAAAGACATACATAAACCTCGCGCGCCTTTACATTTATTTCCAGCGCCGAGCCACCCCAAAACAAAGCCAAAGCTTCATCATCATTTTTATAAACATTACGTCCCAAAATTCTTTTACTTTCAATTTGATTCAATCTATATTCTTTCATATGTCTAGAATATACAAAAAAATTGAATTAGACAATTTAATTCTCGTGATGTACAATATAATAACATACTTTTTAAACACACATGGAGGAGTTCATAAATGTCTGTTTTTAAAAAAACTAAACTTTTAATTCTAAGCTTAATTACAGCCCTTGTTCTTGCAGGCTGTACAGATCCAAATGGCGGAACCCCAGAAGAGCCCGTAGATTCATCTCAGTTCCCTACTCTTGATTACAATAAGGCTGTTTACACAATCCCAATGGCAAAAGCTTTGGAAGCTTCAAATGATTTTGTTAAAAAATCAATTAAGGCCGAAGTAAATCGAGGAGCTGATCTTTCTGTTTCGGAAGAAGATACATGGCAGGGATACATTGATAGCATGTGGAATGTTCCATCAAATATTTATGGAACAAGTTCTACTCTTGCAAACAACAAGCTTGTTATAAATAATGAAGAGCTTGGAACTTTGCAGCCGCTTGTTCACAGCACAGACGAAAATGGTAATTTCCGCAAAGCAGTTTTTGAATACAAAGGTTATCTGTACTATGTTCTTGATAAAAATAATTCTTATGTTGTAATTTCTACCGCAGATGATTTTGAACATTTAATTGTTGACCAGAAAGAAAAAATTGGAACAAAGGACTGGTCAAATTTTAAAATCTGGGTTTGGGAAAAAAATTCAAATGGCGAACTTTATAAAAGAGGAAACCTTGGTTATGCCTATACTCTTCGCAATATAAAAATGCAGGATGGTTCTTATGCAACAATCACAGCAGCAGGCTACAACTATTACAATTATGGCTTCCGAGTTTGGATTCAGGAAACAGAAGGTGATACTGTAAAAGAAGAGCTTCCTGCTGATTCAGGTGATTATCATTATGATAATGCCCAGGTTCCTTCTATTCCACGTCTAGAAACAGTTAGCGAAAATGAAGATTTTATCTACGAAGTTGTTAATAAGACTTCTGGAAAATTAACAATCAAAAATTACATCCGTAACTATACAATAAAAAATTTTGACGAAGGCATTCTTGCAGTAACTGATGCTGTAGTTCTTGAAAAAGGCGAAACATATCAGTTCAAATATTCAGTTGAAAAATTATTGAAATATGATCAAACAAGAACAACCCTTGGCTGCTATTTTACACCGGAAGGAAAATGGCAATGTGGTGGCTGGGAAAATAACATTAATTATGCTAATCAGATTCACACTGTTACAGTAACAGATTCTACTGAATACTGTATGAATGGTGAAAATTCGTGGAAATTTATAAATACCACTAAACTGGAAGAAAACAAAGATTTATACAATTTTATATATAAAGTCGTAAATAATACTTCTGGGGAATTAAAAATTGCAAATTATCTGGGTACATATAAAAACTATACGGGTAAATTTATTGCTATTTCGGATGATATTGTGTTGAAAGCAGGTGAATCCTATGAGTTCAAATATAATCTTACAAAAGTAAAAACATTAGTTCCACAAGAAGATATAAATTGCACTTATTTAGGAGGTTTCTTCACTCCTGAAGGCAAAGAACTTTCCTGGGGTTGGGAAAATAATCTGACCAGAGTAAGTGAGATTCACACAGTTACTGTAACAGATTCCGATATTTATAATATGAACGCTGAAGACACCTGTAAATTTATGGAGACAGGAAAAATTAATGAAAACAAAACAGATTATGACTTTGTTTATAAGGTTGTTAATAATTCTTCTGCTTCACTTTCCGTTAAAAATTATTTAATGTCATACACCACCGAAATAAACAACTTCCTTGGTTTCTCAGATGTAGTTACATTGGAACCTGGCAAATCATATGAGTTCAAATATAAATTAAGTGAGCTACAAGCTTTGAATACTGATGAAAATGCATGGCTTAATCTTGGTATTTATTACTCACCTAAGGATGGTTGGTTTAGCTGGGGTTGGGATACAAATCTCTATCAACAAAATAAGGTTTATACAATTACTATAACAGGATCTCTGGATAAAGGATTTAATCTGGCAACTTCCTGGAGTGATTTATAATCCTATAAAAATATAAATAGTTTGAAAAATCTGGCTATGCAAATAGTCAGATTTTTTTTTATTTAAAAATTTAATTTTTCACTTGCTTTTTACTTAAATTATATATATAATTTAAGTAAGTTTAAGTAAATTATTCTGTATCCCTTCGACAGGCTCAGGGACCGCAGAAAAGGAGTAATATATGAGCAAAATCATTAGCGGTGGCAATTTGCCAAACATCCCATGGCAGGACAAACCAAAAGACTGGTGGCTGCCTGTATGGCGTTACAGCGAAAATCCTGTAATCGATCGCAA
Organism: uncultured Treponema sp.; assembly: GCA_946411215.1. Taxonomy (GTDB): domain Bacteria; phylum Spirochaetota; class Spirochaetia; order Treponematales; family Treponemataceae; genus Treponema_D. The sequence continues at coordinate 6,011 of CAMKDH010000076.1, forward strand.
TCCATTCCCAGGTATGGGACGCATTTTTAACAGTGCAGTCGTTCCTTTCAACGGCAAGTTCAAAGGCGTATTCCGTTCCGAAGACGCACATGCACGTCCATTCCTTTATCTTGGAGATTCAGACGACGGTATTCACTGGGAATTTGAAAGAGAAAAGATTCATATGCATGATCCGGACGGAAAACCTCATGATCCATTCTATGCCTATGACCCACGCTGTGTACTCATAGACGGAACCTACTACATCATGTGGTGTGGTGATTTTGACGGTGCTGCAATTGGTATGGCAAGCACAAAAGACTTCAAGGATTTTACCCGTCTTGAAAATCCATTCCTCCCATTCAACCGCAATGCAGTTTTGTTCCCACGCAAAATCAATGGTAAATATATTATGCTCAGCCGCCCAAGTGACTCCGGTCATACTCCATTCGGCGACATTCTTCTTTCTCAGTCTCCTGATTTAAAATACTGGGGAGAACATCGTCTTGTAATGCAGAAAGGTGGCGACGGCTGGTGGCAGGGACTTAAGATTGGTTGTGGTCCTGCTCCTATTGAAACAGACGAAGGCTGGCTCATGTTCTATCATGGTGTTTGTCAGACTTGTTCTGGTTACATCTATTCCTTCTCGGCAGCAATTCTAGACATCGATAATCCTTCTATTGTAAAATATCGCTGTGGTGACTACATGCTCACTCCGGAAGCACTTTATGAAACAACAGGCTTTGTTCCAAATGTATGCTTCCCGGTAGCAGCACTAACAGACCAGGCTACAGGTCGTATTGCAATTTACTACGGTTGCGCAGATACAGTTACAGGACTTTGCTTTACGACAGTTGATGAAACTATTAAGTACATTAAAGATCACAACGAATTACAGCACTGGGATAAGGACGAAGGACGATTCTAGGAGAGTAAGATGATAACTTACAACGACAAAACCAAAACATTCCGGATGGATACAGCAAATACAACGTATTGCATGACAATTTCACAAAAAGGTTATCTTGCACATACATACTATGGTTCAAAAATTGGTGACGACGATGTAAGTTATCTTACCCGACAGATGGAATACGGATTTTCAGATTCTCCTGTATTCCGCGAAAAACTAAGTCTGCTTGATTTCCTTCCTCAAGAAATGCCAACAGACGGCGTCGGGGACTTCCGCTACTCTGCCCTTGCAGTTACAAACAGTACCGGCAACAATGCAGTTGAACTTAAATATAAAAGTCATCAGATTATTGACGGTGCTGTTAAACTTCAGGGGCTTCCTCATGTATTTTCTACAGAAACTACAAGTGCACAAACCCTTCAAATTACAACAACAGATAATATTCTTGGATTAACAGTAGATCTCTTTTACACAATTTTTAATGATTGTGATGCAATTATCCGCTGGTCAAAAATCACACTCGACAGTTCAAGCAAAGAAGAGCATGTATATATTAAAAAAGCCCTCTCTGCTTCTTTTGACATGGATAACGACGATTACGAAACAATCACACTTAACGGAACCTGGGCCCGCGAAAGACATATAGACCGCCACCCTATTCATATGGGCATCCAAAAAGCCTGCAGCGTACGCGGAGAAACAAGTCACCAGGAACATCCTTTTTTAGCAATTCTTCAGAAAAATGCAGACTGGAACAAGGGAAATGTCTGGGGTATAAATCTCATCTATTCAGGAAACTTTGAAGCCCAGATTCAGCGAAACCAGTTTGATACCATAAGAACTTCAATTGGAATAAACTCAGAAAACTTCTGCTGGAAGCTTAGACCCGGCACAGTTTTTGAAACACCTCAGGCTGTCTTAGTTTTTTCTGACAGCGGATTAAACGGAATGAGTCACGCCTTCCATAATCTTTATCGCAACCACCTTATCCGTTCACCTTACAAAAATCAGATGCGCCCAATTTTAATAAACAACTGGGAAGCAACCTATTTTGATTTTGACACAGACAAGCTTTTAAACATTGCCCGCGAAGCCCACAAAGATGGAATTGAAATGCTTGTAATGGATGACGGCTGGTTTGGCCACCGATCTTTTGATGATTCAAGCCTTGGCGACTGGACTGTAAACGAAGAAAAGCTCAAGGGCGGACTTAAAAATCTTGTTGACCAGGTAAACGCACTTGGAATGAAATTTGGTATATGGTTTGAACCGGAAATGGTTTCGCCGGATTCAGACTTGTTCCGCACTCATCCGGACTGGGCAATACAGATTCAGGGACGAGTGCCGGGAATGTCGCGCTGTCAGTATGTATTAGACATTACCCGCCAGGAAGTTCGCGAACACATAATGAATCAGCTAGAAACAATACTTCATTCGGCAAATATTGAATATGTAAAATGGGATATGAACCGCCAGCTTTGCGATATTGGCAGCGTAGACTTACCTGCAGATCAGATTGGTGAATATTTCCACCGTTATGTACTCGCACTATACAGCATGCAGGAAGAGCTTATTACAGACTTCCCTAACCTGCTTTTGGAAAACTGTTCTGGTGGCGGTGCGCGCTTTGACCCAGGAATGTTTTATTACAGTCCACAAATCTGGTGTAGCGATGACACTGATGCAATTGAACGACTTGCAATACAGGAAGGAACAGCTCTTGTTTATCCGTTGAGCACAATGGGTGCACATGTGAGTGTTTGCCCTAACCATGCATGCGGACGCGTAACTCCATTTAAAACCCGCGGATATGTAGCACTGGCAGGAACCTTTGGCTACGAGCTTGATATTACAAAATTATCTTCAGAAGATAGAGCCATGATTCCTAATCAGGTTGCCTTGTATAAAAAGTTCAGCCCTCTTGTACGCGAAGGCGATTATTACAAAATTACATCTGCTGCAGAAAATCATGAATACGACTGCTGGATGAGTATGAGCCAGGATAAAAAACAAGCACTCGTGACTTTTGTTCAGTTGTTCAATCATCCAAATAATAAAACCCGCATGATAAAAATCCCAGACCTTGAACCAGAAACACTTTACAAAATCACCTGGCCGGATGAAGATCAGAAAAAGTTTCCTCCTCTAGAGCTTACAGGCGCAACAATTATGAATGCAGGAATTCCTGTGCGCCGCGACTGGGGGGATTATCAGGCGCAATTGATTTTTATTGAAGGACGTCTTTAATCATTTTATAAGAAAATCCAGCCCGCATCATTGCAGCCATAAGCTTCTCGCCTTCTTTACCCTGACGTGTAAATTTTTCGTAGGCCTTCTGGCAAATCTCACTCTCGTCATTTTCGGTAAAGAATTCATCAAGCGCTGCAGTTGCAACTTCACGACCAATTCCACGGGCAGCAAGTTCTCCCGCTAATTTTGTTCTGCCCTCAAAATGATTTATTCTGCGGTCATGTAGCCAGGCACGCGCAAAACGTTCATCGCTTAAGTAAGCTCGTTTTTCAAGATAATCAAGCGCCATGCCAACATATTTTTTATCGTATTTTTTTTCTATGAGTTTTTTTGTAAGCCCCGCTCTGCACTGCTCTGCCCTTGCAAGATATGTTACAGCCTTTAATTCAACTGCAGAAGCCAGGCCTGCATCTAAAAGCACGTCATCATGTTCCGGGGCAACCTCGCTGCCAGCCATCAGTTCATCAAGAGTTATACCTGGTACATATTCCTGCCTTGCAAAAAAAGCAGGCCCTTCGCCCGGAGTAATTTTGTACATGCCTTCGTAGGAGGTTTGTGCAATTGATTTTATAATCATAGGATTATGATACAAAAAAAAAAGCCCGGCCACAAGACCGAGCTTTGTAAGATCTCCGGGTCGAGCCCGAAGATGACATATAACTAACGCTTTGAGAACTGGAAGCGGCGACGAGCACCCTTCTGTCCGTACTTCTTACGCTCAACCATACGAGAGTCGCGTGTAAGGTATCCGTTAGCTTTAAGAGCTGTACGAGCATCTGGATCGATCTGAACCAATGCACGTGAAATACCATGCAAGCAAGCAGCAGCCTGACCGTTCATACCGCCACCGCAAACATTGATAAGAATGTCATATTTATTTCCCATTGAAGTAACAAGGAGAGGCTGGTTTACAAGCTGAATCTGTTCAGCAGAAGCAAAATATTCTTTTACATCCTTTCCATTTACAACAATTTTTCCTGAGCCGTCGCGAACAAAAACGCGGGCTACAGAAGTCTTTCTTCTACCTGTACCAATAGCAATATTCTTTACCATCGTCTAACTCCCGTAATTAAAGTTCAATAGGCTGAGGATTCTGAGCTGCATGTGGATGCTCAGCACCAGCATAAATCTTAACACAATCCATCATCTTGCGACCAAGACGACCACCAGGAAGCATTCCTTCTACAGCAAACTTCATTGGATCTGTAGGATGCTTTTCTGCAAGCTTCTCATAAGTATGAGCGCGAAGACCACCAACAAAACCTGTGTGGTGATAATAAATCTTCTTCTGTTCCTTACCGCCAGTCAAAGCAGCTTTTTCTGCATTGATGATGATAACAAAATCGCCCATCAACTGATTCTTTGTATAAGTAACCTTATTCTTTCCACGGGCAATAGCAGCAGCCTTAGCAGCAACACGTCCCATTGGTTTTCCAGCCGCATCAATGATATACCATTTGCGAACCTGGTCATTTTCATTAACGAAAATAGTTTTCATGATAATCCCTTGAATTAAAAATTTTCTTGCAAC
>CAMKDH010000077.1 GCA_946411215.1 uncultured Treponema sp.
AAATCCATTTTCCAAATCTGCAATGATATCGTCAATATGTTCTGTACCGATTGAAAGACGAATTGTATTCTGACCAATTCCCTGATCTGCAAGTTCTGCATCACTAAGCTGTGAGTGAGTTGTACTTGCCGGATGAATTACCAGAGACTTAACATCTGCTACGTTTGCAAGCAAGCTGAAAATCTTAAGGTTATCAATGAACTTCCATGCTTCGTCGCGTCCACCCTTGATATTGAATGTAAAGATTGAACCGCCACCATTAGGGAAGTACTTCTGATACAAAGCGTGATCAGGATGATCTGCCAAAGATGGATGATTTACCTTTTCTACCTTTGGATTATTCTTAAGGAACTCAACAACCTTCTTTGTGTTTTCTGCATGGCGTTCCAAGCGAAGACTCAAAGTTTCAACTCCCTGCAAAAGAAGGAATGCGTTGAATGGGCTTATTGTTGCACCAGTATCGCGGAGCAAAATTGCACGGATATAAGTTACAAATGCAGCAGGTCCTACAACATCATAGAAGCTAACTCCATGATAACTTGGGTTAGGAGCAGCAATCTGTGGATAGTTACCGCTAACCTTCCAGTTGAACTTACCGCTTTCTACAATAATACCACCAAGAGTTGTTCCGTGACCGCCAAGGAACTTTGTTGCAGAGTGAACTACAATATCAGCTCCGTGTTCAATTGGGCGGATAAGGTATGGTGTACCAAATGTGTTATCTACTACAACAGGAAGACCATGCTTGTGAGCAATGTTTGCAATAGCATCGATATCCGGAATATCACTGTTAGGGTTACCTAATGTTTCAAGATAAATTGCGCGAGTTTTATCTGTGATTGCGCCTTCTACTTCTGCAAGGTTGTGTGCATCAACAAATGTTGTACTTATTCCATACTGTGGAAGTGTGTGAGCCAAAAGGTTGTAGCTTCCACCGTAGATTGTTTTCTGGGCAACAATGTGTCCACCGTTAGCAGCAAGTGCTTCGATTGTATAAGAAATTGCTGCAGCACCAGAAGCAAGTGCCAGGGCAGCAGAACCACCTTCAAGAGCAGCAACGCGTTTTTCCAGAACGTCCTGTGTAGAGTTTGTAAGACGTCCGTAAATGTTTCCTGCATCTGCAAGACCAAAACGATCAGCAGCATGCTTTGAATTATGGAATACATAAGATGTAGTCTGATAGATTGGTACTGCGCGGCTGTCTGTTGCAGGGTCAGCCTGTTCCTGTCCAACGTGTAATTGTAAAGTTTCGAATTTATAATTTGCCATATGTGTTTTCCTCTTTTAATTAAAATATATGAGGGGGAAGTCTCCCCCTACGCCCGCACTTCGTTGCGGTCTACCCTCTCGCCTAGGGTTGCACCCTAAAACCCGCTTTGACAACAACAGGAACGCATGACTCCGTTACGGAAATTTTCTCTAACCAATTTCTCAAAATAAAATTTCATATATGCCTCCTGTATAAAGATTTGTTTATTTCCTACCAAGTCAGTAGGTTATGTTTCTTTTATACACCCATTTACCTACTATGTCAATAGGTTTTTAGAAAAAAAGTGAATTTTTTGGAGAATTTTTGTGATTTTTTTGGTTAGTTCAAAACAGAAGATGGATTAATTGTGTTTCCGTTTTTGTAAACTGTGAAATGGAGGTGTGGACCGGTACTAAGACCAGTGCTTCCTACAAGACCAATCTGGGTTTTCTGAGCATATACAAAGTTGCCTTTCTGACATGTAATTTTGCTCATGTGTCCGTATAAAGTCTTGTAACCTGAATGATGTGTTACGATTACGTAGTTTCCGTATGTTGCGTTGTAGCCGGCTGTTGTAACTTTTCCGTCCATTGCAGGATAAATTGGTGTGCCCTGGGCAACTGCCATATCAATTCCACCATGGAAGGAACGGGAACCTGTATTAAATGGAGAATCGCGCCATCCGTAAGAAGAACTGAGCCAGTAGCGAACCTTAAGAGGGCGTTTGAATAAATCTCCGTTGATTTCCTGACGTGTCATCCAGTCAAGCTCAGCATCAGGCACGAACAGAGAATATCCTGCTTTGAGCTCTGTACTTGGATTAAGATAATTTACAAGTGCGCATTTCTGGGCATCAACTTCATATTTTTCGGAAATTTTCTGAATTGTTTCACCATCAGCTTTTACTGTATACAAAATACCAGGCATTGAAGGAATCTTCAAATACTGATCAGGCTGAATCAAACGTGACTGACGGATATTGTTTACGCTTATAATTGTATCCTGTGTAATTCCAAAAGCATCGGCAATGTAGCCAATCATATCTCCAGATTTTACACGGTATGTTTGATATGTAAGTGTAGCAGGTTCAACTTTTGCAGATTCAAATGGAATAACTGCAGCGGGAGTTTCATCAACTGCAACTTCTATGGCAGGTTCCGGTTCTTTTGTTTCTTCCAGAAGTCCGCTCAAGGCTTTAAAATCATCATCTGCGGCAACAGGAACGGCAGAAGTTTCAAGACCACCCACACCTTTATGAGAATCGATTGAATGAAGAATGCTTAAACATGTTGTGGAAACAATTACTCCAAAACTGAAGAAAATAATAGAGGAGCTGACAATTCTTGAAACCCGAGTTTTAAATACCATATTAAATCTACTTTCAATCTTTTTAATTATAGCACATTCTTCAATTTTTATCATCTTTTATTTACTCCAATCAGATAAGTTTCAAAAGATTCTGTTCGGCAGGCTTCGGGCTTAAAACCTTTGGCTGTCGTAAAAATTTCTCGCATATTTTTTAAAATTTGCTGCTGATCTCCGTTCTGAAAGATTTTTACAGCAAAATTTCCGCCCTGCTTGAGCATTGTCTGTGCATACCATACTGCCATTTCTACAAGCTGAGATGAACGTGCAGTATCTACGGTGCGGTTTCCTGTTGTTTTTGGAGCGGCGTCGCAAACTACAAGGTCGTAAGGTCCATTTTCCTTTATCTTTGCGCGGATTTCTGGAGCATTAAGGTCGCCCTGAATAAAAACAAGGTTATCGCCCTTTACAGATTTAGCCAGAGGATTTAAGTCGCATGAAACTACCTTGCCGGTACCTTCCATTGTGCGTAAAAGAAATGTTGTCCAGCTGCCAGGAGCGGAACCAAGGTCGAGAACTGTATAGTTTTTCTTAATCATGCCAAATTTTTCGTCGATTTCCTTGAGTTTGTATACCGAACGAGCCGGATACCCCTCAGAAAAAGCTTTTTGCGACCAATAATCAGGCTTTTCATAGCTGTTTGCAGGCATATACCTTTATTTTCGGTATTTTGCAGGTGATTATTAGAGAATTATAGTTAATTCATGTTTGTTATAATTAAGGTGCACAATGCGGGAATTTGGCAACTGGGCGAACTTATCAATAAGCGGCCAGTCTATGGCGCCCTGCATTTTTATAGTGCAGATCATATGGCGGGTGAGCCCCGATGCAAGCCAGGTGTTTATCCATTCTAAAAGGCGCTCGGGGTAGCAGATTACATCAGAGAAAACCCAGTCTACCTGCCCTACTTCTTCCGGCGGAATTGTAAAGGCATCGTGGGCACGGAATTTTACAAGAGGATTTTCCATGAGTTCCGGGGCAAGTTCTGCGCGGTCAACGGCATAAACTTGAGCGCCAAGGCCTGCTAAAACCCAGGTCCATCCGCCTGGGCATGCGCCTGCTTCAAAGCATTTTTGTCCTGATTCCGGAAGCCCGCAGTTTAAATAAAAATCAGCAAGTGTAAGACTTTCCTGAATTTTAAGGTAGGCGCGGCTCGGAGGATTTTCGTGATCTTCTATAAAACGCATTGTTCCAGCAGGCAGCGGAGAAGTTGTTGTGGCACTTGCAATAAGCGTGTGTTCATCAATTAGAGTGTAAAGTCCCATAGGGCTGTCTGGAATTTTAAATGGGAACTTGCGTTCTTTTAAGTTTATATATGGAAGCTTTTCTTGAATAAGCTGTGCGCGGCGGAAGCATGTAAACTGATACGGAGCCCAGTTGCGCTGGATTTCTTTAAGGGTGGCGGCAGCTTCGCCAATGGAATCGAACTTTAAGAGAAACGGTTCGAGCATGCAGGTGCGGGCCCAGTAGGGGTATTTGTTGTTTGAGGCATCTAAAAAAGCAGATTTGTCGGGATAATAAAGAAGGTCGCCGTAGGAATCTTCATGAGCAATATTAAAGCGGTCTTTTAATTCAGAAATGAGGAAATCTTTTTGTTCGGGGAATGCAAGGAAACCTATGCCGTTGAGTTTGGTGATTTTTGTCATATGATTGCAATTTTAGAGAATATCTGGGATTTCGTCGTCGTCTTCGCCCATTGCCTGAAGGTAACTAACGAATTCACGAAGCCGTGCATCATCAGGAGAATAAAGAATCTGAAGTCCTATCTGGGTTGTTCCCTGATTTTCTTTTACCCACATAGGCTTACACATAAGCTGCAGCGGGGCTTCTTCAATGGAACGACTAAGAGAAACCTTAATCATGTATTCAGACTCAAGGTCAACCACGACAGAAACTGGAAAATGAATTTTACAGCCCGATAAACTGATATTGTCGAGAATTCCTGGAAGAGCACACAATTCTGGAGCAATAATCCTTCCAATTTCCGGATATCTTGGATTCTGCCTGTTTTCTATTCCCATACGAGTATAGTATATTCCCTTTTAGTGGATATCGCAAGTGATTTTAATTTTAATCTTTTACGACCATGACCTTGCGGGTTTCATCGAGTCCTGGGCCAATTACGCGAACAAAGTACATTCCTCTTGCAACAGGTTTACCTTTGCGGTTAGTTCCATCCCAAGAATAGAAATGTTCACCCGATTCAGAAGCTCCTCGGTGCAGATAATCAACAATATTGCCATCAAGAGTCATTACAAGAACTGTAAGGTTACCCTGCTCCGGCTGATTTACCTTTAGAACAACCTTTTCGCGCTGTGAAGAATTGATAACATTGTTAAGAATTGTAACTCCACCACGCTGATGAACAACATCCTTTAAGCGGAATGACCACAAATCAAGAGACAAAAGATCATTTGCGTCTGTCTGGCGAAGGGCAAACAAAGGCATTTTTGCAGAAGTTGAAAGATACTGTTTATCATTGTTAATATCAATTTCTGGAGAATGCATGATTGTTACAGGAGTTCCATCACTATTAGTCAATCCAAACAGGAAGCTTATCTGATTTCCTGCTGACCACTGACTTGTGATGGTCTGGCCAACATCAAAAATCATTCTGTTTGCTTTATCTTCGGTAAGCAGAGTGCCGTCTACCTGAGAGTAAGTTTTATTATTCTTTTCTGAAAGTGATGTAAATACGCCGTCAGTCTGATTTGGGAACCAGATTCGCCATTCGGTAAGAGGCTCAAGGTCTTTATTATACTGAGTAGAAACAGAACCAGAATCAGGATTATTAGAAAGATATACTCTAAAGCTGTCTGGAGCGGCTTCATTTTCTTCTGTACCATCAAATGTGTCGGCAACAATTGCAACCGGACGTTTTGCAGGAAGAGTTCCGTAGTTCTGCTGATCGCGGTTCCAGTCATGAACAGACCAGCCCTTTTCATCAACATCATCAGTAAGATTTGCGCGGAACAGACTGTCAGAAATTATAGTACCGTCTTCTTCTGTCATTGCAGAATCGTAAGCATAAAGAGGATTAATAATGCCAACTGCAAAATCAGAAAGCGCGTGAGCGGTGTACATCTGAATGTTGTTTCCGTTTTCGTCCTGAATGAAGGTTACGCGGGAACCAGGATGTCCTGTGAACAAGTCTACGGAATATTCGCCATACTGTTCTACGTAAATTACACGGATAAATTTATTCTTAATATCATCAAGTGTGACTGTGCGCGAAAGCTTAAGATGGATAATTGTAAATGCAGAGCCGTTCTGATTTTCCTTAACTGTGATTTTTGCAGGAACTGTGTGATCTACAGTAAGGTCTGTTGCCACGTGATGAGTTCCAGAAGAATCGATTGTAATAAAGTCAAAGCAGTTTGTAATGAGAGAATCGAACTGTTCTGTAATAGAAACTTTTTCACCAGTTGTGTTGTCGTTATATTCAAGATCATCACTGTCTGTACAAAGCTCCTTTACAAAGATGATTTCCATTTCGTCGCCGCCAACAGGACAAACAGTCATATCGATGCTTGGAGGTGTTCGGTCGATTGTTGAGAAAATCTTTGAACGCAAACGGTTTCCCGCAAGGTCTGTAATAAATCCAACAGAGTCATCATATTTAACGGTGAACGAAGTTTTAATATCAAGCGAAGTATTTGCAAGTGGAAGCGCAAAGTACAAGCCTTCACTGTCTCCGGCAGAACGACGTGGAGAAGAAGTTCCGGTAAAGATAAGAGAAGAAGCGCCCGGTATACCAATCTTTGAATTATTGAATGAAGTTGTAATCAGTCTTTCCTGAAGAGCCGAACCAATACCATACTTAAAGGCATTTACACTTGAGTAAATTGTGCTGTAGCGGATACCGCCCGAAGTTCTTCTTGAAGCATTGCTGTCGAACGGACGTGCACCACCAAAAATATCAGCAGCGTAAGAATATGATTTATAAAGATCCTGAGGCTTTTCCCCAATTGAGTTTGGATTACACCAACCTACTTCGGTAAACCATTCTGGCAGAACTTCTGTTGATTCAAAATCAGGAGTATTGTCGTACAGGTGGAATTCAATTCTATCCAAAGTTGAACCAACACCCGAGTTATTTCCAATTGCTTCGGCATAATAGTTTTTATCAAATTCAGACTGTTCCCAATGAGTCTTAGCAGCATTCTGGCGATAAAGTGCAAATACAGGTTCCGACAAATCCCATGCGCCAAAAGTGCCGTCTTCTGTGCTGTTGATTGTCGGAATTGTATCGAATACAGGTTCGCCGCTTGAGTTGTCTGCATATTTAATCTGAACGTTTCCTTCTTTATCTTTTACGCGTTCATTCTTTTTGTTTGAATCTACAAGATGTTTAACAGTTCCGCTTGGCAGAGCTGCCTGTTCAATGTAGCCGATCCATTTTTTGTAAGTGTAGCCGCTGTCGTCTGTAAGGGTAAGGTCTGGATCTGTGTAGCCCGCAATTGAAAGACGGATTGCGTATTCTGCATTTGTTCCTTTGCGGTAGAGGGCACTTACATATTTATCTGCTGAACCGTTCTTACCTGTGTAAAGAAGTCCGTGTTCAAGAATACCAAGACCTGACAGCTGCAGATTGTCTGCTTTTGTTATGTCGCCTTTTACTGCACCAAGAGCATCATTTACCTGAACGTTTTCGGCAGTAGCAGGATTATCATTGAGAGTGCTGTCGTCGCTTGAACCGTCAAAGTCTACTTTTTCGGAATATACAAACTCTATAAAGTTGTGAGAGTCGTATGAATGTTCGCCAGATGCACCTGTAGAAGGATTGTAAGCATCGTGGAGCTCCTGACCAGTTTTTACAGAATAAAGTACCGGGCCTGTTTTGTCGGCAACTTCGTGAGTTGTTTCTGTGTCGCCAGTACTTCCGTATGCAGCCTTGGCGGTTGGAGTTCGTGAACTGTAGTTTTTCAAACGTTTACCCCAGCGGTCTGTAAAGATAAAGGACTGAGTTGTTGTGCCGTTTATGAGGGCGCGGGCAAAGTCCAGAGCAGGAATTGTTTCGTGATGAATTCCGCTTCGGTCTGTGCTCTGGTCGTCTGCTGCTCCAGAAGAACGGCCTGTTGCATCTGTGTTCCAAGCTCCGTATTCAGAGTCATTTTGAGGAACAGCTTTTATATAGAAATATGACAATTGTGAGTCATATACAATTTCATTCTGACAGTCTGGGTCTGAATAAAGACCTGTGAAGTTTAATACTGGCGAGCCGTCTGCATTCTGGAATTTCAAAGTCTGAACAGTTGCATCGTAATAACGTACAGGGCGGTTGAACTCTACACGAATTGAGTTATCGCGTTCTGTATATGCGGCTGTGATTTCAAAATCATCAAAGTCTACGTTTGTGTTTGGAGTATTTGTTGTAGCAGTATCGTCGCATTCAAGACAGACAAGACGAGATTTTGTGCCGTCTGTGCTGCTGCCGTCATTGCAGATTACCTTACAGCCTGAAATTTCTGAATGATAGGCTTCGGCAAAAGCGCTGGCTGCATTTGTAAGATCCGGAAGTTTGAGAGTCCACTGACCGGTTGTTCCGTTTGTAGAAAGAGTTGTTCCGTTTGCGTAGAAGTTCTTAGCAGCAGAAATTATCTTACCTGATGAAACAGAAAGTGTGCCGGTGAAGCCTGTGGCTCCTGAACCTGTGGCAGGGACCGCATTACCGTCTGGCAGAAGAGTCTCTACATAATTTGGCTGGCTCCAGGTTTCCGGGCGAACACATGTGTAGGCATATTCGTTTGTAATACCTGTAGAAGTATCGGTAAGAGAATATGCGCTTCCAAGGATGAGAATATCTTTTCCGGCAGTTACGTCGGCGTTGGCAACAATAGGACCTTTGTAAAGAACAAGGTTTTCTGTAACATTTACGCGGCTGTTAATATTCAAGTCGTCAGTTGCATCACGAAGAATGATGAGATTTTTAGTTATGCTTACAGCAGTTCCGTTTGAACCAAAATCAGCCTGTGAGTTTCCAAAAATCTGCACATTAGTTGCAAATGAAGCATTTCCGTTTCCAGTAAAGCTTCCGCCAATAACAGAGTTACCTGTTCCATTTTGAGTAAAGCTTGTTGTATATGTAAGGGCTGCCCCATCAATAGTTTTGAAGAGACCAGAGTTTGCAATAGTCATAGGACCACCGGCAGTTTGGGCAAGGGTGATGTTTGCGGCATTAATCAAGCCTGTGATGTTTGTGTCGCCAGCGGTGTGAGTAAGATTTTCATATGGTGATGCTGAACCAAAGGTCATGATGTCGGCAGAAGCATCGCCAAAGGTTACAGTGCCATTTGTAAGGAATGTTGTTCCTGTGGTAGCGGAAATTGTACCACCTGCATTGAATGAAATATTACCAGCTGTTGCAGCGTCGGTGAAGTTGGAAATCTGAACAGTTTTATCAAATTGAGTATTGTTTGCCGTTGTAATTGTAAAGTTTGTAACAACCACAGGTTCTGCAAACTGAGTGTCATTTGCAAGAGTAATTTCAAAATCAGTTACAGTTACAGCGCCGTCAAAGTTTGCATCATTTGTTTTTGCAATTGTGAATTTGTGTTCACCATTGAGCGGTGATTTTAGATGAAGATCTCCGGTGTTTAAAGTAAGAGTTGTATCTGTAAGCAGATTAACAGGTCCATCATAAGTCTGTGCATCGGCTGTAGTTACAGTTGAACAATTAAGGTTGAGGGCTGCAGACTTAAGTGTTATTGCGCCGGTACTTGTAATAGCGGCATTGTAATTTTGTTCATCGGTTGTTGTTACAGCTGCACCGTTAATTGCAAGAGGTCCATTTACAGTAAGCACTTTTGGCGCTGTTGTTTGACCAATATCTGATGTAAAGGTTATTTGTGAAATTCCGGATGTTAATGTTAATGCATGTGCTCCTGCATTTGAGTCGTTGATAGTGCCGTTGTAAAGTTGAGTTCCGTTTGTGATGATTGAAGTGTCACCTGTAAGGATTATGTCGTTAATTTGAGTTGTTGTTGCATTTACAGTACCGCTTATTGATGAATCTTTCAAAGTAATAGCTTTTGCATTGAGCATTCCGATTATTGTCGTATCACCGGCTGTATGTGTAAGGTCTGCATAAGGTGAGGCAGTTCCAAAGGTCATGGTATATGTTTCAGAAGTGTCTCCGAAGGTTACCATGCCTTCTGTAATAAATTCTGTTCCTGCAGATTCGGTAATCATTCCGCCTTTTTTGAAGGTGATATTACCAGCATATTGCGCATCTGTGAAAGTTGCAATTTTTACTTCATCAGAGAATAAAACGCTTCCTGCCTGTTCGATTGTTACTGAAGGAGGATTTGACACGGTGTTTGATGCTCCAACTTTTCCTGTAACTGAAATTGTATTGGTAGTTGGTACTTTTAAGGTTATCAGTTTATTTCCGTCAATGTTTACAGGAGATCCTTCAGTTCCAAAGGAGATATTACTTCCTGCCCTCAATTCTGCAGCATATCCAAGTGTAAATGCTCCTTTATAATTTTGAGATTCTGTTGTTTCAATTTTTGTTGCACTTGAACTTGTTGAATCTATTGTAACAGCTCCTGAAGTAAAGCTGGCGGCTGTAGTAATTATTCCGTTTTTAATTGTTGTAGTTCCGGATGTTGTTCCTAATTCAATATTTTGTGCATTAAGTATACCAGTTATCTTTGTATCACCTTTCTTATGTTTAAGGTCTTTATATGGTGATGCTGTTCCTATATTCATTGGATTATCTGATGTTCCTGTAATTGAAACTTCACTGGTTGTATTGAATGTCACCTCATTATTAATTGTTCCGCCGTTGTTAAAGGTTATGGCTCCGGCTCCACCAGCATCTGTAAAGGTTCCTATTGTTACCGCACCATTAAAGGTTGTTGTACCGCCTTGAGTAATCTTAAAGGTGTCTGCATTCACTTCTTTAGTAAATTCTGAAGAGTTTGCCTTTGTTATTTCAAAAGCTGTTACCTTTACGGTTTCGTCAAAGCTTACGGTTCCACCCTGTGCTATTGTTACT
>CAMKDH010000078.1 GCA_946411215.1 uncultured Treponema sp.
ACTCTTCTTCACAAAACACCTGATCATACTACAGTGCTCACACCAATTCTTTTTGAAAATGTTCCCCAGTGGGTAAGCATTTGTAACGGCCAGAAAGAATTCATAACATGGGACAAAAAGAATAATGTAATTTCAATGATGGCACCTTATGGTGGCGACGGCGTTTACAAAGAACAGGAAATTATATTCCTGCTCATAACACTTTTTGCGGGCTTTGGAGGAATTATAAAACGAGGACAAAAAGACAAATCAACAAGCACAAGAGTTCACACCGGAAACTGGGGCTGCGGCAACATGCGTAATAACAAGGAGCTTATCTATCTTGCACAAATCTATGTTGCAGATGTACTTGGAATAGACAAACTAGTTTTCCACTGCACTGATGAAAAGCTAATGCAAAATGCAATTGAAAAATGGAAGCGCATTCCAGATAATCTTTCTTTTGCAGAAATCGTTCAAATCTTTACAGAATACAAATTTACATGGCGGGTATAAATCCCACATCCGTCATTGCGAGGAGCAAAACGACGAAGCAATCCACGCTTCAGCATTTGTGAATATCGTGGATTGCTTCGCACTGCGTGCTCGCAATGACGATATACCCACAGGGTCACATTTTAAAAATAATGTGGGTGTAAAATTCAGTCGTCAGCGAGGAACACTGACAATGTTGATCGCATTAAGGAGGATCGGACATGGACAAGAAAAACACTATCCGCTGGAACGTACTCAACCACATCAACGGGCTGGGAGACTCTATTGTAAACTGCCGCATGAAGCCGGAGCGCACAAACCTTTACCAGACAACGCTCATGCGCCTCAACGAATATTTCGGCACAACCGAAACTCAAAGCTGGATTATGTGCTTTGGCATTTACCAGCATTTCAACGACAACTACAGCGACAAAATTCCCATCAGCGAATTCGCAAACTTCCTGGATGTAAATGTACTTAAGGTTGCCGCAATGCATTCTGATTTCCTCGATCTGGAAAGCCGGAATCTGATTGAGTATTCTCACAGCAATTCCACTTTTTCCGTTACAGCCGAAGTAATTGCACATGTACTTCAGAACGAACCGGTTCCATATACCATCCAGCTGGAAAAGAACTACTTTGATTTCCTTGCAAAAATGGCAAACCGATACGAAGGCCGTAAGTTTACCGAAGATTCTTGTGATGAGCTGGTAGAACAGCTTCTTCAGATCGAACAACGCAATGAGTCTCTTCCCCTTGTTATCAGATGCAGGGAAAAGTTCACAGATGACAAAACCCGCTTTATGTTCTACGACCTTTGCAACGACAGTTTAAGCGGAATGGCCTCTTGCCTGCTCCCTACAATCGAGGACATCTACGAAAGCACTGAACGGTTCACAATTGCAAAGCAGTTCCTTGATGAAAAGCACCCATTCATAGAATCCAAGTTTGTGGAATTCAATCAGAAAGGAAACATGTTCGAAGCCCAAGTCAAGCTTACAGAAGAAGGCAAAAAATTCTTCCTTGATGAAGATTACGAGCTGTATGCCTGCAGAATTGACGAAAGCAAGCTCAAAAAGCCTGAGGATATTCGTGCAAAAAAACTGTTCTACAGCGAACAGAACCAGAAGCAGATAGACGAGCTTACAAAGTCTCTTTCTCAAACAAGCTACAACCGCATCAAAAACAGCCTAAAATCAAAAGGGCTGCCTTGCGGTATTGCTGTGATGCTTTACGGTGAACCAGGCTGTGGTAAAACAGAGTCTGTATACCAGCTTGCAAAAAAGACTGGCCGTGCCATTATGCATGTAGACATTTCGCAGACAAAAAGCTGCTGGGTTGGTGAAAGCGAAAAAAACGTAAAGAAAATCTTTACCGACTACAAAGCCCTTTGTGAACAGACAGCCAAGCAGAAAAATGGTCGCATCCCTATTCTGTTCTTCAACGAATGCGATGCTGTGCTCAGCAAAAGGCGGGAAATTGGTCATAGCAACACGACACAGATGGAAAACGCAATCCAGAACATCCTCCTGGAAGAAATCGAAAACCTTGACGGAATCCTCATAGCCACAACAAACTTAGTGGACAACCTTGACTCTGCTTTCGAACGCCGCTTCCTTTTCAAAATCCAATTTGAAAAGCCATCTGTTGAAGCCAAAAAAGCCATCTGGAAAAACAAGATACCTTGGCTCAGTGTTGATAAGGCCGCACAGCTTGCGACTGCCTACAACTTTTCCGGTGGCGAAATTGACAACATCGTCCGCAAAGCCCAGATGAAAGAAATCATTTCCGGTTCCCGTCCTGCTTACAATGATATTGTGGAAATGTGTAAGGTTGAAAAGCTGTATACAGCTCCTGTAGAAAGACGGGTTGGGTTTGTGTAAGTGCGATAAAAAAACTTACATCTTCCTTGTGCCCATAATAAGCTTGTCCACGCCGTTTTCTTTAATGAGGACGCACCTTACATTAACAGGAACAGGTTGGCCGTTTATAAGGAGACGGTGGCGGCTTTTGAAAACACCATTTTTTTCTATAGTGCTTAAAATGTTTTCTTTTGTGTGTTCAAACAAAAATTGTTCACAATCATCGCCATAAACTGCTTTTTCTGCATTAGCCTGCGTTTCTGCAAAAAAATCTTTTCCATTCTTTTGAATTCCAATGGACTGAAATTCAGAGTTTGCCTGATATTCAATATAGCTGTTTGTTTTTACATCAATTAGATAAATGCAGATATAGTTAACTATATCTTATATATTTTAAAAAGCAAACTTATTGAAACAGGATTCTTTCTTGTGCAATTGCAAACTTTCCAGGGTGCAGTTCCTTATGAATTACCTTTCCGTTCTGCCATTCAAAATCAATTGTCCAGTCGCCTTTAATTGCAAGACCTCGAACAGTTCCATTCTGCCAGGCTTTTTCTTGTGGAAGGGCTGGGAGCAATTTTACAATTACATTACCCTCTTCATTAAAATCACTTTGAACAAGCATTCTGTAAACAGCGGCAAGACTTCCAAAGTTTCCGTCAATCTGGAACGGAGGATGATTATCTAAAAGATTTGGCAGCGTTGAATGAGTAAATAATTTTACAAGAGATTCCAGAGCCTCGTTACCCTGTGCTAACTGCGCACGGAAATTTATAATCCAGGACTGACTCCAGCCTGTATGACCGCCACCATTTTGAAGACGCTTTTGCAAAGTCTTTTTTGCAGCTTGTGCAAGCTCCGGTGTTTTTTCTACAGTAATTGTGTGTCCAGGATAAAGTCCGTATAGATGAGAGATGTGTCTGTGTCCTGGTTCCACTTCTTCTACTTCACGATTCCATTCCATTAACGAACCGTCGGCATTAAGAGCAGGCTTTTTAAGATGAGCAAGCACATAATCAAAAGAATCAAAATCGTTTTGAGCATACGCATGTGATTTTTTGTCGGTGCAGTTTTGACCAAGAACTTCCCGTGCTTTTTTACAGCCGGTAAACAGATGTTCCAAAATCATATTATCCATCTGGCAGCCTTCGCAGAAAGCACCTGTTTCACCAGTTTTTGTTACATAAGAATTTTCCGGAGAAAGACTTGGATTAATTACAAGGTAAGGTTTTCCATCAGGAGCATTCTCACCAGAAGGAACAAGAAAATCAACAAAGAACAAAGCGGCTTCGTGCATGAGGTAGTAATACTTTTGCAGGAAAGCTTTATCCATTGTGTATTCGTAATGTTCAATTATATGAGTTGCAAGCCAAGCCGCCCCAAGAGTCCAGTAAGTTGCAGGAAGCCATGCATCTTGAGGAGCAGCATCACCCCAATAATCAGTATTGTGATGAAGCATATAACCACGGCAGCCATACATTTTTTGAGCCATATATTTTCCATTAGGATATGCACGTTCCAAAAGCTCAAACAGCGGAAGTTCGCATTCACTTAAGGATGCCATATTTACAGGCCAGTAATTCATCTGCGCATTTATATTGATTGTATATTTACTCTGCCACGGAGGTTCCATTGAGCCGTTCCACAAGCCCTGCAAGGTTAATGGAAGCACGCCAGGAATTCGACTTCCTGATATTAAAAGATAGCGAGAGAAATTTATGTATTGATTGACTAACGCCGTATTAGAAGCACTTGCAGATTTGAGGAGTTCTGGAGTTGGGATTTCCACCTGCAGTCCCTGATCTTGTCGAAGGGCGTCCTCTCCTATCTGCACATTCACGCGGTCCCAATAATTTTTATATTCAACAAGATGCCAGCCAAAAAAATCCTCGGCCGCAGTGGAAAGACCAACCTTATTTATGCGAGTCTTAATTTCCTGCAGATTTTTTTTACACTCGCCTGTCCACACATTTTTCTGCACAAGCTTATTAAACTTTTTTGGAGTTACAGGCTTATCATTCCACTTTTTGTTCCAGCGCATAGACTGGATATCAATATAGAACAGAACTTCATCACACGAAGCTCCGTAAAGGCATACACCACGAGTACCGCTTTTTCCGCCTTGTGCTACTGCCCCTGCTCCTACGCAAAAAGGAATTCCGTGACTGTCTTCAAGAAAGATTGCTCCGTCAGAAACGCTTAAATTGTTGCACCAGATTCCGCGATCAAGATATGCGCAGTAATTGATTTTTCCAGGAGCGCTGGCTGTTACATGCATAAAAATCATATCATCTACAGCGCTAATCCAGGTACGGCGGGTAAACTCAACACCTTCATCATCTTTATATGTTACCACTGTACAGGCCTGATCAAGCAAAAGTTCGCTTTTATAATTTTCCAGGCTTTTTTCATCTGCTTTATGCTGTAAAGGCCAACCGCATGCAAGCCCATTGTTTTTAGGAGAGAAAAAATCAACATGAAACTCTCCTGCTGTCTGATATGCGCGTTCATTAAAGCTTGTTCCACTCATTGCTTCAAAACCAAGTGATTGAGCTTCGAGTACACGTCCCTCTTTTACCAGAGAACGGATTTCTTCAAGGTATTTTTTTGTATCGGGATTAGACCTGTCCTGAGGACCGCCAGACCATATGCCTTCTTCATTGAGCTGAAGCACCTCATTACAGGGTGATGCCTTTACCATTGCACCAAGTCTGCCGTTTCCAAGTGGCAGAAATTCCTCCCACTTTTCTGGAGGACGATTAAAAAACAGTTTGTCGTTCATAGCTGCCACCAATTATTTGAGAATTTTTTACTTTTTCTGCGAATCAAGAATTTTTCTGAATGCACTGTCGGGTTTTGCAAGTTCTTTAGAACCACGTGTGATTTTGCACAAAGACATTCCAAACTTTTTAGCAATCTCACGTTGAGTAGTTCCCTTATCAATTTCTTTTACCAAGAGCCATCTGTTTGCAATATCCCTGCGTTCTGCCGGGGTGAAAAGGCATTCAATAAAGTCGTATGCCAGCTTTTCGTCAGAGGTTGTAAGGATATGACAGATTTCCTGCATTGATTCCTGTACAGCTGCTTCAGTTACGGTCGTGTTTTCATTCATAGAAACATTATAGCACAAAACAAAATAAAATGTAACAAAAAAAAGAGCCAGATAATCCCAATCACAGTTCGTTCCGCATACCGCTGCTGCATTCCTGCTCTGACGGGGTTTTGCGAAAGATACTTGAAGGGCATCTGACTCAATGGTGTAATTATATGTTATATCCCTGAAAAATTCAATAAGCAAAAAAAAGGACCTTCGGAAAGAAATAAATTTACGTGCCTGCATGTAGAAAAAAATAGCTTCCGCCGAATTATGGATTCCAAAACCGGCGGTTCACCGCCTACGCGCTACACTGCCTTGTAATTATATACATGGCCGCTTCCCGCGGCCGCAGTGTAGAGCGTTTTTGTAATCCCTAATTCGGCTCGCGCTATTTTTTTCAGATGTATACATATAAAAATTTGATCTTTCCGGGGTTCTTTTTTTTCATGGAATATATTATTTAGGGATATAACATATAATTAAATATACGCGGGGATAAAAAATCCAGTTTGAAAAATATATGCTACGGAGTGGAAAAGGGTGCGGGACTGCATCTGAACTTTTTTGGCGCTTAGCCATAAAAGAAATCCGAGGATTTGCGAAGCAAACCGCAGGATTTCTTCAAAAAAAAACTGTTCAGCCGCAGGACCGCACCCTTTTCCACGGGAGTAGCATATATTTTTCCTACTGATTGCTTTCTATTTTATCCATAGATATATTTCAAGATTTAATATATAATATATACCATGAAAAAAATCGGGGTGCTTGTACATGCTTTGACGGTTGAGTATGCGCTGGAGGTATTGAATGGCATATTCTCATACTTTAAGGATAAGCAGGATGTTCAGTTTTTCGTTGCACAGACTAAAGACCCGCGAACTGATTCCGGCAATTATGAATATCAGAGCTGGAACAGTTTAAGTCTGCTTTTTGCCACCGATATCGACCTTGTAATTGTAATAACCGGCTCATACTCTTCAACAATCTCAACAGACCATCTTGGAAAAATCCTTAAGCTGTATAAAGAAAAACCCATTATTTCTGTTGGAGCAGATCTAAAGCTTCCAGATTCCTGTTATATAGAAACAGAATGCAAATCCGCTTACGATAACGCTGTTGAACACTTAAAAAATAAACATGGCTGCAAAAAAATCGCCTTCCTTTCTGCAAACAGGACAGGTTCCTGCGAATCCATGATGCGTTTTGAAGCCTACAAAAATGCCCTGCACAAACACAAGCTCATTTTTGATGAAAATCTTGTTTTCGAAGGCGATTTTGCAATGAACCGGGCAAAAGCAGTAATGGCAAAAAAGTATCCAAAAAAGGAAAACCTTAATTTTGATGCAATTCTTTGTGCCAATGACCTTATGGCCCTGGGCTGTCAACAGTATTTTATGAGCATAGGAGTAAAGGTCCCTGAAGAATTAAAAATCATAGGCTTTGATGACTCAACTTATGCTGCACAATCAACTCCCCGCCTTTCTACCATGAGCCAGAATATATACGAACAGGGAAGAATTGCTGCTGAGCTTGCATATAAAAAGCTTGAGGGGCTTGAAATTCCGGCAGTTACACATATTCCGGTTATTCCACTTTATAAACAATCCTGTGGCTGTGTTCCTCTCAGCAATAATGATGACATTTACTATAACCTCCAGGACAAGCTGGTTCATGCCGACGCCTTTACAAATGGAATTCAAAAAATGACAGGACAGTTCTACAACATGCTTAATTCTGTCGAAAACCTTTACCGTCTGCTTGATCTTTCGCAAACAACAGAAACTCTGCATCATTTTGCAAATACTCTTGATAAAATCCTTCTTGCCCTTGATATTCCGGCCTGTTTTGTCTGTTTTTACAAAAAACCAATCATGCTGGACAAAGGAAAAGATTTTGTATTACCACACACTGCGGGAGTTTTGATGATGCTTGATACAGAAAGAAAAATCCGCGACTATGATCCCGGAATTGAGTTTAATCCTGCTAAAAATCCTTTTCCGTCTGAATATTTTGAGAACTTCCCGGGTTCCTTTATAATTCATCCGCTTTTTTCAGGCAGAAAGAATTACGGTTATATTGTCTGTAAAATTAAAACTTCAAATTATTCAATGCATAGTGTAAGCATGAAAATCCTCATAAATACTATTGCAAGTAATTATGAATATACCCGCTCTCTCACAAAGAGTAAGTCGCTTTCTAAACTCAATTCTTCTTTACAGCAAAGCAATTCAACCCTTGATATTCAATCAAAAACTGATGAACTTACACAAATCCTCAACCGCCGCGGTTTTATGGATTTAGGGCAAAAAACAATTGATCTTGCTATTGATGTTGGCAGCCGTGGTGTGATCTTCTTTGCAGATCTGGATGGCCTTAAAAAAATCAACGACACTTACGGTCATGATATGGGCGACGAAGCAATTAAAGCAGCTGCAGAGGTAATTTCTCATGCCCTGCGTTCGAGTGATACTGTAGGCCGCCTTAGTGGTGATGAATTTGCGGCAATTGCAATTGGCATGAAGTTGACCCAGGAAAAGAAATTCCGCAGCAAGATTAACGAGCTTTGCAAAATGATTTCAAAAGACAGGAATTTTCCTTTTACTCTTTCGATGAGTATAGGTGCTGTTGAATTTAATAAAGAAAACGGAGTCCCTTCTCTTTCTGATTTACTTTCAATGGCAGATGATAAATTATATATAGAAAAAAAGAAAAAACATAAAAAATAAAGGATAATAATATGGCAAAAACAATACCTGCTCGTAAAGAAGTTCCTGCTAAGGATAAGTGGGATTTATCTTCGATTTTTAATTCAGACAAAGAATGGGAAGCTGCTCTTGCAGAACTGGCAACTTTAAACCAGGCAGTTACAGCTTTTAAAGGAAAGCTTAGACAGAGTGCCGAAAGTCTTTTAGCAGCCCTTAAAGCCTATGAAAAGGCTCTGCTCAAACTGGAATGTGTATATCACTATGCTTCCCTCCAGCACGAAGCCGACGAGGATGACTCTACTGCAACAGACCGCTATGGTCGTGCAATGATGGCATATACTGAACAATCGGCTGCTTTCAGTTTTATTGATCCTGAGCTCATGGAAATTGATGAAAAGCTTTTAAGAGAATGGAGCGAACGCCCTGACTTTGCAGACTACAAGGTTTATCTGCAAAAGCTGCTTCATTTTAAGAAATATACTCTCAGCGAAAAAGAAGAACGCATTCTGTCTTTACAAGGTCAACCCGCTCAAACAGCCGAAACAGCCTTCAGCGTTCTTACAAATGTAGATATGAATAAGACCTTTGGAAGCGTACAGGTAGAAAGCGAAGACCAGCAGCTTACAGAAACAACCTGGGGCTTATTCATGCATAACCAGGACCGCAAGGTACGCGAAGAAGCCTACAAAAAGTTCTATGCCAAGTATGAAGAACACCAGAATACAATTGCTGCCCTTTATGCAGGCAGCGTAAATCAGGATGTCTTTAATATGAGAGCCCGCGGCTACGACTCAAGTCTTCACGCTGCTCTTTACGGCAACAAGGTTCCTCTTAGTGTTTACCACAATCTTATAGACTGCATTCACAAAAATCTTGAAAGCCTTCATAAGTATTACGGTATCCGAAAAAGAGCCCTTGGACTTGACGAACTTCGACACTGGGATGTTTATGTTCCTCTGGTAAAATCTGTGGAAACTAAGACAAGCTACGAAGAATCTGTAGAAATCTGCCGGGCTGCACTTGCCCCTCTTGGAAAAGAATACACAGACAGACTTTGCGACGGCTTATTAAATGGCTGGGCAGACCGCTACGAAAATATTGGAAAACGCAGTGGTGCTTTTAGTTCCGGCTGCTATATTGGAAATCCTTATATTCTTTTGAACTACAACGAAGCAAACATTCGCGATGTATTTACAATGGCACACGAAGGCGGCCACTCAATGCACAGCTGGTATTCGGTTCATAATAATCCTTTTATGAGTTACGATTACACCATTTTTGAAGCAGAAGTTGCCTCAACCTTCAACGAAGAGCTTGTTTTTGAATATCTTTTGCGCCAGGCTACACAAAAAAATGACAAAGATATGGAAAAATACCTTCTTGCAATGCGTGCCGATGATATTCTTGCAACACTTTTCCGTCAGACAATGTTTGCAGAGTTTGAATTAAAGGCTCACGAGCTTGTAGAAGCAGGCACACCACTTACACCAGAACTCCTACGCAAGATTTACCGCGAGCTTCTGGAGCTTTATTTTGGACCAGAAATGCATTTTGAATCTAACAGCGACATGGAAGGTCTTAGAATCCCACATTTCTACAGTGCATTCTATGTTTACAAATACGCAACAGGAATAAGCGCAGCCCTTGCACTTGCAGAACGCGTAACAAAGGGCGGCGACCAGGAAAGAGAAGATTATTTCAATTTCCTTAAAAGCGGTGGTTCTCGTTACCCTATTGAATCCCTCAAGGTTGCCGGTGTAGATATGGAACAGGTTGAACCGGTTCAGGCAGCATGTGACACCTTTAAGAAAATTGTTGATGAACTTGAGAAAATTATCTAAAGTTCGCTATACATTCTACCGATAATTTAATTGATAGAGGTATATTTAAATCATTTAACATTCATGGGAGGCGGCTGTTGAATGATTAAAGGAGAAAGAGAAAATGACAAAATCGGAATTTAAAACATTTATTAAGGGTGTACCAAAGGCCGAACTCCATATTCACATTGAGGCAGTAACTTCTCTTGCAGGCGTTAAAAAACTGTATAAAAATCGCTTTGGCAAAGAAATGTCTAAAGAAGAACAGGTTGCCCTATTCTCCTATGAAGATTTGAACGGATTCATTCAGTCATTCCTTAAGATCCAGGACATGTTTGTAAGCGAAAAAGACTTTAACGTTGTGTTCAAGGAACTTGAAAAATACCTCATCAAAAATGGAATCGATTATTGTGAAGCATTCTTTGCGCCAACAGCCTTCCTCAAAAAAGGCTTCAGCTACAAAAAGATGGTAGATATTTTCCACAAGCAGATTACACGCATCAAGGAAAAAGATGGAATTACTATCAAACTGCTCATGGATGTTTCAAGAACATTTGGCTGCGAAAATGCAATGAAAAATTACGAGCTTCTTAAACAGTATCCTTGCGAAGACATCATCGGTATTGGACTTGGTGGTGCAGAAGCAAAAGGTCCTG
>CAMKDH010000079.1 GCA_946411215.1 uncultured Treponema sp.
TCATATATATGTGCCCGCGGATATTTGCTCCGTAGGAATGACCAAAGATACTCATGCTAAGCTCTGTTCGTCCGGCACCCATAAGGCCCGCAATTCCCAGAACTTCACCTTTTCGCAGATTAAAGTTGATATGGTCGCAAACCTTAATTCCGTCAAATACAGGATGGTCTACACACCAGTCTTTTACTTCAAAGCAGATTTCGCCTACATGAGATTCACGCTTAGGGAATCGGTCTGTAATGCTTCGACCTACCATTGCAGAAATAATCATATCTTCGGTAAAGTTATCTTTCTGTTTATCAAGTGTTGTAATTGTCTGTCCGTCGCGGATTACAGTAATTCTGTCTGCAACGTAAGAAACTTCGTTGAGTTTGTGGGAGATGATAATAGAAGTCATTCCCTGTTTCTTGAATTCCAAAAGCAGATCAAGAAGATGCTTTGCTTCTGTATCATTCAAAGAAGCGGTTGGTTCGTCAAGGATGAGCAGGCGTACGTTTTTACCAAGAGCCTTGGCAATTTCTACAAGCTGCTGCTTACCAACACCAATATCCTTAATAAGTGTTTTAGACGAATCTTTAAGTCCTACTGTTCTCAAAAGCTCATCGGCTTTATCAAAAGTTTCAGACCAGTTTATTTTTGCTTTATTTCCCCGTTCGTTTCCGAGGAACATGTTTTCACCAATTGTCAAAAGAGGAACGAGAGCAAGCTCCTGATGAATAATTACAATACCTTTTGCTTCACTGTCCCTGATTGTCTGAAATTTACAGATTTCGCCGTCATAAACGATGTCGCCATCGTATGTTCCGTATGGATAAATACCGCTCAGAACATTCATCAAAGTTGATTTTCCAGCACCGTTTTCGCCACAAATAGCGTGAATCTCGCCTTCTTGTACGGTAAGGTTTACGTTATCAAGCGCCTTTACACCTGGAAAAACCTTGGTGATATTTTTCATTTCCAATAATGTTTTAGCCATTGGAATCCCTCTTTATTTACTAAATTAAATCAATACTTGTTTTGCTTTATAAAAAAAGGGGGGCGGCGATTAAGGCCGCCCCCTGAATCAAACAGTTAGATTAAACTATTTGAGTTCTGATTCTTTGTAGTATCCAGAATCGATGAGCAAAGCTTTGTAGTTGTTTACATCACCAAACACTGGTTCACAAAGGAATGAAGGAACAACTTTTACGTTGTTGTTGTATGTGCTTGTGTCATTTACTGGAGCAGCTTTTCCGCTGAGGATAGCTTCAACCATCTTAACAACCTGAGCAGCAAGTGTACGTGTATCCTTGAATACAGACATTGACTGTGTTCCCTTGAGCATGTTCTTTACAGAAGTGATATCGCAGTCCTGTCCAGTGATTACTGGGAAGTTGTCAGCTGTGTATCCAGCAGAAAGAAGAGCCTGTGTTACACCCTGTGCTGTAGAGTCGTTAGAGCAGTATACAGCGTCAAGTTTCTGTCCCTTAGGGCTGTACTTGTTAGATGTAATGAGGTTTTCCATACGATCCTGAGCTCTAGCTGTTGACCATTCAAGAGTAGCAGCCTGAGCTTTTGCTGTCTGTCCAGAAAGACATACGATTACACCACTGTCGAGGTAAGGTTTAAGAACATCCATAGCTCCTCCGAAGAAGAAGTTGATGTTGTTGTCACCTGGGTCACCAGTGAAGAATTCCATATAAACTGGATCAGAAGCTGAGCGGCTCTTGAGTCCGAGTTTTTCTACAAGGTAATCACCCTGAATTGTACCTACTTTGTAGTTATCGAATGTTGCATAGTAAGAAACTGCATCTGTGTCCATGATAAGACGGTCATAAGCAATAACCTGAACCTTCTTCTTCTTTGCTGTTGCAAGAACGTTAGAAAGTGAAGATCCATCGATAGCAGCGATTACGAGAACTTTACATTTTCCTGTAATCATGTTTTCGAGCTGTGATATCTGTGTGTTGATATCGTTAGCAGCGTACTGAAGGTCTACCTGATAGCCAGCTTTTTCGAAGTCAGCTTTCATGTTAGCACCATCCTGGTTCCAGCGCTGTAAGTCTTTTGTAGGCATTGAGATACCTACTTTTGCCTTTTTAGCGGCAAATGCTGCAGTTGACAATGTTGCAACTGCCAAAAGAATTGCTACAATTTTTTTCATTTGTAAAAACTCCTAATTTTTTTTATATAAGGCCAACGACCTCTTTACCTACAGAGTATAGAATAAACAAGGGGCAAAAATTCACTGATGTTCTTAAAATTCTTGGTATTTTCTTATTTTGACTAGTATGTAAGTTCGATTTTTAAGACTAAATCTGTATTATTTTGGCGTCAATTTTGTGCTAAAGCATATGTATAAGTTATAAAAATTGCTATCGGTCGCGTCTGTGAATTTGCAAAACCGGCGGCTAGCCGCCTACGTGCTACAGTGCCTTGGAATTATATACGTTGCCGCTCGCGCGGCAGCACTGTAGAACGTTTTTGAAATTCACAGCCACTCCCTGCCGCAATTTTTATAATGTCTTCTATATAACACAAATTGCGCCCATATTTACCAATTTTTCAAAGTCGTGTTATAATACTAGCATGCAAAAAGAAGAGTTATACCAAGAAATTTACGAACGGTACGGGTTTATTACAAGAGCTCGTAACTGCTTCTTATATACTCATAAAAATCAGAGACTTACTGATTTGTTCCAGGAGAACGGGAGAGCTATACTAGGCTGGGATGGTAAAAATGCCAGCACTTTTTTTAAGAACATGCTTAGTAAGGGGCTTACTGGGGGATTTATTTGTGAAGATTCGCCTCGGATAGATAAGGCGGTTTCTGAGCTAATTGAGAAAAATTGTAAGGTTTCTTTCTATAATAATAAGGCGGAGGCGGTAAAAGCGGCTGTTTCTGCTGGGGCGCAAAATATTGTTTCTTACAAGCCTTGGAATAAGGATCAGGAAGATCTTGGGGCTGCTGATGCTGCTGTAATTATTCCGCCGTTTCCTTGGGGGGAAGATCTTGTGATTCTGGCGCTCCCCGATCGCACTGCACACCAAGGACTCACAATTCCATTTGCACTTCAGACTGCACTCACACGCTCTATTTATAATCTTATTGCGGAGCTTCCGTTGAGGCAGGAAAAGGATTGGTTTATTTATGATACTATCCTTACTAAGTACTGGGAGCGAAAAGGACCTTATTTATACCCTAAAATTACCGAAAATAAATATGATGAATTTGTAAAGCATTGCCTTGAATGTTCAATTGTAATCAATCCTTCTTACAACGAGCCTTCGATTATTCCTTTTGGTGCAGACAAAGGTGTATTTACAAAGCTTAAGAACAATCCGTTTGAGGAAAAATGATGAATCACGAGATAGTTTTATTTATAATCAAGCTTATTCTTGGCGGAATTGCAGCATTTTTAGCAATTTTTGTAATGTCAAAAACACGCGACGCTTCCTGGATGTTTTTAGTTGCAGGATTTTTATTCAGTTATGCAACACTTGTAATTGAACTCATGGCCGAGCTTGGCATTTTTGATTTAACCGCAGTTCAGGTTGCAGGATTTCCGCTCATTCCGTTAATCTGCGCAATAATTCCAAGTGCAATGTTCATAACAGCATTTATAATTAAGCTCTGCAAAAAATCATAAGGCGGAATAAATGACACTGCTTGACGAATACTGGAATAAATTTGTAAATGCATCCTCCCTCCCCCCGGAAACAAAATGTGCCGGAGATTTATTTTTTGAAGCAAAAGGCTTTGTAAGCGACGAGTTGAATGCCCTTGTACTTTCGGGACAGAAAACTGCATTCTTTTCGAGCTACGCAACTTTCGCAATAGATGAAGAACCTCTGCCAGTAAGCGGAGAACTTTATATTGTAGTAGACCGTGCACAAAATCCCCTTTGTGTAATTGAACTTCAAAGTGTAAACATTCTTCCATTTAATGAAGTAACCTGGGAGATGGCCCAGAAAGAAGGCGAAGACGAAAATCTTGAAGCCTGGAGAGAAAAAAAGCAGGAATATCTTGAAGACGAAGGTTCCGTCCTTGGCTTTGAGTTTGCCCCTGATATTAAACTTGTATATCAAACCTTTAAGGTTGTTTATAAATAGGAGGAAAAAAATGGGAAAAGCAACTAACTTTTCAATTGGAAGACTTCTTCTGCAGATTGCAGTTGGAGCAATGCTCACAGTAGCAGGAATCTGGGCACTTCAGGGTGGCGGCGACGAAGGCATCGCAGCAATCAGACACCTCATTGATGCAAAAGATGTAGAAAACATTTTGTGTATTGTATTTGGAATTATTGAACTTGTTGCAGGAATCTTCCTTATTTTGGAATTGCTTATTGGTGACAAATTCGGCAGTTTTGATAATCTTCTTATGATTATAATTATGATTGTATGGATTGTTGCAATTGTGCTTATTGATTTCCTTGGAAGCGGAAGCCTCTTCAACCACGGTTCACACTGGAATTTCTTAAAATGGCTTTATAATTTTGCATATCATTTAATCGTTCTTGGAGCACTTTTAGTACTTCAGAACTAAAAAACGCAGCCTACATACAACGTCATTACGAGCCAGCGGCGAAGTAATCCATAAACCAGGATTGCCACGCTTCGCTCGCAATGACATTTTTGAATTACAATGAAGAAATATTTTTTTATAACAATACTTATCATATTCTCAAGCATTTCTCTTTTTTCAAACGAAAACAGTCTTTTTACAACAGAAGTTTCCCTTGGCACAGGCATTTCAATTTACGATACAAGCAGCGACACCCTGCGAAAGGAACTCCTTAGTCAGAAGGATTACAAAAGAGTTATTGCAGGACTTTCTATTGATACAAATCTGAATATTTCGGATCCACTCAAAATCATGTTTGGTGCCGAAGCATTCAGTGATTTTTTATGGTTAAAACCTGATTACTACAACACACTCGATTACGCCTTTTTTACAGGCATCAAAGTTTTTCCAAACAAAACCGGATTAAACATTTCTATTTCATACGTTCTTGGAAACAGAACAGATTTTTTCACACAGACAGTCGAAGTTCAGTCTGATGAAGTTGATGAAGACGGCAACCCTGTAGTAGATGAAGAAGGAAACCCTGTAACAAAAAGCGAACTTCAAAAAACAAACGACACAAAAGCCTGGGGCAACGGTTTTAGAATTGCAATTCAATATGATTTTATGTTGAACAAAGCAACCAAAATAAAACCAGTTGTAGGCGGCTACTACCGCTGTGTTCCGCGTGGCGACTACAACCGCGACCACATTCTTTGCATATACGGCGGAATAAGATTCTAAAAAAAAGACCAGCCAAAATGACTGGTCTTTCCTCCTAATTTATAACAAGATTATCGAGCGTACTCAATAATACGTGTTTCTCGGATCATTGTCAGACGAATGCGGCCTGGATAACGAAGGTCGGTTTCAATCTGTTTTGCAATACTTCTTGCAAGCTCCTTAACTTCTCCGTCAGGAACCTTTTCATTATTAACAAGAATACGAAGTTCACGTCCAGC
The DNA here is from genome assembly GCA_946411215.1 of uncultured Treponema sp. Taxonomy (GTDB): domain Bacteria; phylum Spirochaetota; class Spirochaetia; order Treponematales; family Treponemataceae; genus Treponema_D. Next base: position 5,506 of record CAMKDH010000079.1, read on the forward strand.
CTGAATAGCGTATGCCTTTTCAACTCCATTAAAGCCTTCGGCAATAGCTTCAAGATTTTCAAGACGCTTAACGTAATTGTCAATTGTTTCGCGGCGTGCACCAGGTCTAGAAGCCGAAATTGCATCTGCAATCTGAACTATTATAGCTTCGATACTTGTTGCTTCAACGTCGTTATGGTGTGCAGCAATTGCGTTAATAACAGCCGCATTTTCACCCATTTTGCGGGCCATCTCGGCACCAACTTCTGCGTGGTTCTGATCGCTGTCGTTTTCGGCACCCTTACCAATATCGTGGAGAATTGCAGCACGTTTAGCAAGCTCTCTGTCTGCACCAATTTCAGCAGCAATCATGCTTGCAGCCATTGCAACTTCTTTTGAGTGTGTAAGAACATTCTGACCATAGCTTGTACGGAAGTAAAGGCGTCCAAGAGCACGAATACCATCTGTACTCATGTTGTGAATGCCAAGGTCAAACAAAGCCTTTTCACCTTCTTCGTAAATCTTGTTCTGTACTTCGTGAGTAACCTTCTGAACAATCTCTTCAATGCGTGCCGGATGAATACGTCCATCAGAAATAAGACGTTCAAGCGACTCTTTAGCAATTTCCTTACGAACAGGGTCAAAACAAGAGATTACAACAGCTTCCGGAGTATCATCAATGATGATATCTACACCTGTAAGAGTTTCAAGCGTACGGATATTGCGTCCTTCACGACCAATAATACGTCCCTTCATTTCATCGCTAGGCAATGAAACTGTAGTTACAGTAATATCACTGGTTGTTTCAGGTGCAATACGCTGAATTGTTGTGATAAGTACATCTTTTGCTTTTTTCTCTGCAGTGAGTTGTGCTTCCTGCTCAATCTTATTGATGAGTGCCTGTGCATCGTGACGGGCTTCGTTCTCAAGATTTTTAATAATAAGATCTTTTGCTTCCTGTGCAGACAAACCTGAAATTTTTTCAAGTTCCGATCTGTACATCTCTTCCTGTTTTGAAACGAACTCCTCTCTTTTTGCCATTGCGGCAGCCTGATTAGCAAGTTCCTTTTCCTGTTTTTCAAACTGGGCAGCACGTTCTTCTAAAAGTTCTTCTTTCTTATTTAAACGTGCTTCATAGCGCTGAACTTCAGCACGGCGCTCCCGATTCTCTCTTTCCTGCTGATTTCTTTCCCGAATGAGCTCATCTTTTGCATTTAACAAAATTTCTTTTTTCTGTGCTTCAGCTTCTCTGATTGCGTCCTGTTTTACACGTTCTGCCTTTTGCTCTGAAGCAGATAATTGAAATCTGGCATAAAGCCAGCGAATAATCCATCCAAGAACAATTCCAACAACAGGGAGAATTATAAACCAAATCCAAGTTGGCATATACTTCACTCCTATTATATAACATTTAGAATAGTTCACTTACAATTGTAAAGCAAAAAGGAGCATCTGTCAAACTGAATTTTCAATGGGAATAAGGAGGATTTTACGCAACTACGATATCCTTTGTGTTATATTCAAATCCATTTTCGTACATAAAATCTGGAGAACAGTCTATTGTGCCATTGGCCCAGGTCACAATACCAAACTCCAAAGAAGGATTTTCATAAATTTCCGGATTTTTAAGAGGTTCAAAAACTTCGCCCTGAAGAATTGTAGAATCAAATAACTTAGTTACCCCATCCGAAAACTTGAGCAGATAAACGCCGCTATACAAATGCTTTACTTCGAGAACTGATAACATTTTTTCTGGATTATCTGAATATACGATTCCATTTTCTTCGTGCATTACTCTACTCCTATGAATCTATTAAACTATACATGGTTGTATATGATATGTCTATTCAAAATTCCTTTAGCCTTTATGCCATAATACACTTGTAACGGAATATAGGGCTTTCAAGATCTTTTTTAATTTAACTGTATTCAAATTTCATTTTTACACTCTTTAATATGTGTATGGTGCACAATCCCAATAAGCAGGAATACCGTTGTCACCTGTTGGCCATTCCCCCCCGCATTGAATGAAAGTACCTGTTGGAGAAACTCCTGACAACCACAAAGTTGTACAATTAGAAGCTGAAATATCTTGAGCCAAGCATATGACCTTACTTAATTTCGTACAACCAGAAAACATCTTATAGTAACAATTAGAAACTAGTGTTGTCGCTAGTAATGATGGTGTTTCTGTTAAACTTGTACAATCAGAGAACATAGAATAGTAACAACATTTCGCAAGCGTTGTTGCAGGTAATTCCGGAGCTTCTATTAAACTTGTACATCCAGAGAACATAGATTCACAACAACAATATGCAAGTTCTGTTGCCGATATTGAAGGGGCTTCTGTTAAACTTGTACATCTAGAGAACATATAATAGTAACAATAGGAAGAAAGTGTTGTCGCCGGTAATGATGGAGCTTTTGTTAAACTTGTACAACCACTAAACATATAACTGTAACAATAATAAGCAAGCGTTGCTGCTGGCAGTTCTAATTTCTTTTCTTCATGATTTTTTATATGAGTATTATTATTGAATAAACCATAAAATGCATATTCATTTAATTTATCTTGTTCAACAACAAGTCCCATTATATTTCCATACAAATAGCAATCCGCAGAACAATTTATCTTCATGTAGGATGATGAAGTATTATCAGATTTTCTTGCATATAAATAAATCTTATCTCCGGCATCAGCAGTTATTGCTCCGTTAATTTTAGTCCATGTCCCATCATTTTTTAAATACCTAAGACTTGACCATGGGTTAGTAATTGAAATAGTCCCTGAATTTATAAATTCCAGAACAAGAGGAGAAGCCCATTTTGCATATAATTTCATATTTGAAGTTATTGGTGTATCAAAATCAAAAGGAGTATCTGAAAGAGTAACACCATCATCAGCAGATGTATACCACCCACCAATAAATAATAAACCAGAATCCATAGAAATCCTTTTTTGATCAGCAGGTCTAACAGCTTTTTTACCACCTGTTACAATTTGACTTTCAACAGAATCTCCTCCCATTGAATTAAAACTTACGGTGTATAGTTCCATCCATTTTGCTGTAAGTACTAGATTTTCTGTAACAACAAACTTACCAGGATTTACTTTTACTTCTCCAGAATACCAGCCTAAGAAAGCAAAGCCTTCGCATTGCATATCTGGTAGTTGTTCTGCAGTCAACGTACTTCCCTCCTTTATGGCGAAAGGAGCGGGAACATTACCTTTTTCATTTACATAACTTACAGAATTGAATAATACGGAACCAGTAGGACCGTAAATATTATCTGAATCTGCTTTTATGCGGTAGTAGTCAATTTCACCTTCACTAAGGTAGGCTTCAAAACCTTCGTCTACATCAAACGCATTTAATTCTGAATGATTTTTTCCTCCAAAAGTCATGCATGTATATAAATCATCCACGTTACCTTCTATTATTACACTTTTTGGTGTAAGGGTTGCAGGTTCTACGGTATAAAACATCTCTGTACTGTTATCTAACTGAGATGTAGCGGTTGCCCCGCTGAATACAAGCATATAAGACTTATCGCTTCCAAATGTTGGAACGTATATAGACTTATACTCATTGTTTTGAATTGCAAAGAACTGGTTGTTGCCGTCCGGATATATTACAAAACCATTTAGAGCGGCATTGCTGTTATCCTCAGGATTCTTTGCAGCGATAGTAATTGGAATTGTTCCCTTAAAAAATCTTAAAGGTATAAAGTCATTCCATTCTTGCGCTGTAGATGGATTTTTTATTGTTATTGTAATTCCTGTATCTACATAAGGAGCATTCGTAGCACCATACGATAAAGATAACTTTATTTTTCTTGTAGCACCTCCATCAAGAGTAGAAATTGTAAATCCTCCTAAATTTGTTCCAGAAGACAGTACAAGATTTGGATCGTTTGGCTCTATTGAACAGATGGATGCAGAACATTTATTTTTACTGATATTAGTTATAGTAAGATCCATTTCATAGGTTTTAACATTGTTTCCGTAGAGATATCCATCATCCTTCTGATTTTCGCTTATAGTTCCTGTGATTTTAAGATTATAGTCGTCTTTACCAACAAGAGCGACAGTTCCCATGTAGTCGCCGGTATTGTTTATTTTAAGTTCAGGAATTACCACAGTCTCGTCTTCGGTAGTGATTTCTACTGTCTGGGTGTCATTTACTGTTGGCGCCGTTAGTTTAATTGTTCCTTCGGAATTACTTTCGCCGGTACTTTCAAAATGTTTATATTTAGTTGATTTGCCCTTGCCTTTTATGCCCCCCATGACTGAACCTGCGGCTCTTGAGGTTGTATTAAATCCTACAATTCTCAATGTATATTCAAGATTTGAACCGCCCTTTCGGAAATATGGAATATTATTGCATACCATTACATTATCCGATTCTTTTTTAAAGGCTCCGATAGGGCCTACCTCAAGAGTATTATCGGTGGAATATGTAATTGTATAGCTGCTTTGACCTTGAACAACTTTTGTTTCAAGAACCTCATATTCTTTTCCATTATCCATTCTTACCCAGGTACCCCAGAAATAACTATTTGCATTTGTGGTGTTGTCTGTAGTCTGAGTATTTTCAGTTGTTTGGGTTGTTTCAGTTTTATCAGACTGGTCAGTTTGTTCTATCTTGTCGCTTTTGTCAGTTTTATCGGTCTTGTCAGTTTTGTCAGTCTTATCTGTCTCTTCAGTATTTCCTGTATTTTCAGGCACAAGTTGTACAGGATCATCTGTTTCTGGTTTACAAGCTGTATAAATTGTTGTTAATCCAAAAATTAAAAATAAAGAAAGGAAAAAAGTAAAAAAGCGTTTTTTCATGTAAAAACTCCTTAAAAAAAGATACTATATTATAGCATCACTTTAGCTTATACACAAAAAAAAATTGGAAGAATATTTTTTTGAAAATTTTCGACAGGATCGCACGTAATTACATACTGAAATTCTTACCAAGGTAAACTTCGCGGGCGACTTCGCTGGCTAGGATTTCTTCTTTGGTGCCTTGGAGCA
>CAMKDH010000080.1 GCA_946411215.1 uncultured Treponema sp.
TCTGCTGTAGGGTCTGTTCCCCAATAAAAAGCAAAAGGAGCTCCGTCGAGTACCTTCTGTAAATCTGCTTCTTCGCCTGCAACGTCTTTAATAAGTCCGCGCCATTTTAAATCTTCAAATAAAGTCATCGTAAAACCTCTGGATAATATAAATATAATAATTAAAGGATTTGAAAAAGCCTGGGAGCGGAGGGGAAATTGGCATACGGCTGCATCTGAGTGGGGGCCGGCCATAGAAGAAATCTGAGGATTTACGCAGTAAACCGCAAGATTTCTACACAACCCAGCTCAGCCCGCAGCCGGATGGCAATTTCCCCGGGAGCGGACAGGCTTTTTCATATATGGTTTTCTATTTTTGTCTAAATATAATTCTACCTTTATTTAGATCATACGGAGAAAGGGCAACTTTTACACTGTCGCCTGGAACGATTCTGATATAGTGCTTGCGCATTTTGCCCGAAAGATGAGCTAAAATCATGTGTCCGTTCTGTAATTCTACACGGAAAGTTGTGTTTGGAAGTGCTTCTTTTACTACACCTTCTACTTCAATTGCTTCTTCTTTTGCCATAAGGTTCTATTTACGTCCTTTAATAAAAAATTATTGAAAAATGCGAAAAAAGAATTTGTCTTTTTGCACATTTGCATTTATATTAGTATATACAAAATAAAAAAAATTGACAACACAGGGCATTTTTGAAATGTGTTGCAGATTGGGAGAAATTAAAAATGGATCAAGCTTTTATCGAAAAAATGAAGAAAGAGCTTCTTAAACAACGAAAAACTATTCTTGAGTCTCTTGCGGGACAAAGTGACGATATGAGGGAGTTAGTTAAAACAGTAGAATCTGGAGATGAAGCAGACGTAGCAGCAGATGCAATCGATAGAACATTGCTTACTGCACTTGGTTCTCAGGATGCAAAGCGTCTTCAGCAGATTGACAATTGTTTAGACAGAATCTATCAGAATAAATATGGACGTTGTATTAAATGTGGAAAAGATATTCCTAAGGGAAGACTCGAAGCTGTACCTTGGGCATTGATGTGCGTAAACTGCGCAAGTGCAGAAGAACGCAAGAATAGATAATCTACAACTTAATATGAACTATTTTTCCTTCAACAGGGTATGACAATTCATCATACCCTGCTTTTTTTGCACATTCAGCGGCATGATCAAAGCTGGCATCAAGAAATTCACATTTGTGGGCGTCGGCATTAATACAAACAGGAACCCCCTGCTCTTTTAAATATCCCAAAAACTGTTCACCAGGATAAACATCATTCATAAGACCACGCGCAATAGCACCTGTATTAATTTCTGCAATAACACCAGCTGCGGCAATTGCTTTTGCAGTAAGCTGTAACTGCTCTTTATACCAGCTTTCATTTTCATCAAAAAAGTTCAGGGCTCCGTTTCGTATGCGGATTAAATCAGGATGGCCGATAATTTCAAACTTTCCGCGTGCAAGCATCTGGCGTTCTGCTTCAAAATAATCACAAACTGCAGCCTTTCCGTTGATATTTCCGTTTGAATCAGAATAAAAACTCTTGAGCCCCTTCTCTACTTCTTCTGCTTTATTGTCCACAGAAAAAAATCCGCCCGGATTGTTTATAAAATGAACTGAACCAATAAGAAAATCAGGCTTAAACTGAGCATAAGCAGTTCTATCTGGGGCTGCAAATCCATATTTTTCGGAATCAAAATAATCAGCCTCAAAGCCAAGCTGGATTTTTATACGGTCGGCAAACTCTTCTTTTAGCGCACTGATTTCTTTAACATACGCATCAAAGTTTTGAGGGATCATGTGCCAGTTTGAGTCAACATCATAATAAAACGCAGGATCAAGCGGATGAATACTGTGCTCAGAAAATCCAAGGACAGTAAAGCCTTTTTCAATTGCAGCAATTACATGTTCACGCGCAGTGTTTTTTCCATCGCTGAACTTCGAATGAGTATGAAGATTAATTTTTTGTTTTTCCATATTTAGAATTCGCCTTTAAGCACGCTCAGCGATTTTTGAACGAGTTGATTTGGTTTCTGAGGTTTAACAATGTATGTCTTAGCACCAGATTTAAGGATATTTACTACCCATTCACGCTGAAGAGGTTGAGAATAAACGATTATTGGAGGTGAATCATATCTGTTTTTAAGATTATTAAGAACAGCAAGTCCAGAATTATCAGGCATAACAACATCAAGAACAATGAGGTTGAACTTTTCTGGAGTATAATCCTGAAGGAACGAATTGCCCGAATTATAGGCAGAAACTGTTGCTCCATAACCTTCAAAGGCAGTTTTACTCATTGCAAGAGATTTCAAATCGGCATCGATAATTGCAATTTTAAGAACTGTACCATCAGCGGCTTCTTTAAGAGCATCAGGGTCAGAGTTTGTATCAGAGAAGAAGCGTGTTTCTACCGAGCTTGAATCTTCATCAAGATATGAAGAAGTAAGGATGCGGTCTGTAATAAGGTCAGAAACACTTGAAGTAATTGTTGTATCAATAAGAGAGTTCAAAACCTTTGGCAGGTTATTTGACATTTCAATTCCGTTGTAGGCTTCGTGACCATCAAGGAAGTCTTTTAAGAACGGACTAAGCGAAAGGATTTTTACATGCTTTGTGTGAACCTTAGGACACGCAAGGACATTATCAAGTAAAAACTCCAGATTATAGCCGTCAACAAAAGTAAGCTCAAGGTTTGTAAGCATGATTAAAATCTTTGGAGACTCAAGCTCTTCGGTTTCAATCATTTCGGTAAGCTTATATTGTAAAAGGGCAATTTTTTCACGGTTTAAGCCAACAGCAAGTTCAATAAAAATAATGCTGTTGTTACGATGAAGGTCAAGAACGCTTGGAGTTGTATCCATTGAAAGAGGGATATGCAAAACCTTTCCGATTGCTTCAAAGAAAACATCAAACTGAATTGGCTTTGCAAAATATTTAATTACACCATATTTTGCAAGGGCTGCAATGCTTGATTTTTCGGCAGAAGGACCGGTGATGATAGTTGGAATAGATGCAGTATTTGGGTCACCAAGCTTTTTTTCAAGAAAAGCCATTTCTTCTACTCTGTCTTCACTCATATCAAGAATTACAAGGTTTGGAAGAAGAGTAAGCATTTTTGGATAAGAGTCTCTGTTTTCCTGTGTAAGAGTTACTTCAATCTGGTCAACAGAAAGCTTTTGCTTTAAAAAGTCTCTGAAAAGTTGGTGACTATCAATTATTAATACCTTTTTCATCGTATTTATATTATAATATAGTTTATTAAAAATATCTACTTTTTTATAATATTCAAAAACGGGAGTTAATATATGGATATGGGTGATATTCTGGCGCAGTGGGATGATATGAAGCGTCAGGAAAAGAAAAATGCTAAAGAAAATCAAAAATCACAGCAGGTTTCACATAAAAAAGCAAATGCTCCTACCGCACAGGAAAAAGAAATTGCAAAAGCAAAAAAACAAGGTGGCAACAACGTTCCAAAACAGGCACAGATTAATCCTATGGAATATTGGCTCAACCGCTATGGAACTGTAGATAAAGATAAAATTGCAGAACAGACTGTTGAACGCACAAAGCAGCAGGATAGAGAATATGTTTTGAACATGAAGCCTGAAGCATATCTTGATTTGCACGGGCTGCACCAGGATGAGGCGCGCATGAGACTGGACTCTTTTATTTCTGATTGCAAACGCCGCGGCTTTAGAAAAGTTATGATTATTCATGGAAAAGGCATTCACACTCACGGGACAGATCCCGTACTTGGAGAAGTTGTAAGACGATTTATAGAATCAGATTCCCGTTGCGGAACTTCGGGTCATCCAAAAAACAAAGCGGAAGGTGGAACGGGAGCAACGTGGATTATTTTAAAATAATTATGCTTTCTTTGGTGCACCAGCCTTCTGTTTCACCAAAGCGCACCAGGTACCAGTCTCCGGAATTATCAAGAATCTGAACACGGTTACACACTGGCAGCTCTGATTTTATTGAAGCAGAGGCTTCGGGAATAGAACAGATTTGTCCGCCTGTTGAAACTGCGTATTTCCGGTTGCTGCAGACAGCACAATAGATAACAAGCACTATCATACAGACAAGAGCAATTCCAATACCAATATGAATTATGCTTCGTTTTTTGCGCAGAAAAATTATCATAAGAACGACAAGTGCCAGCGTAATTACAACGCAGATATAAATCCAGGCAATTTTAAATTCCTTCTGTGTGTAAGGCAAGCCTAACATCTTTTCGTATTCCATTCGTTCTTTGCGGGCTTTTCCAAATAAAGAATGTCGTTCCTTACTTCTAAGTTCTGCAATAATCTGGGCTTCCTGTGCAGAAAGAATTATTACTAACTCTTCTCCCCCATTTTCATAATCAGATTCAAAAGCCTGTGAAAAATAAGAGCTTTCTTCGTTTGAGTTTTTACCGCGGGCTTTTACAACATTTACTTTGATTGCGGGAAGCTTTACTGTGACCTTATCGCCATTATAAGCAATTGCCTGAATATTGAATTTTGGAAAATCCATTACACCTGTAACAAGCGGGGTCCATTCAAAATCGCTTACTGGAATTAAATCATCAGTCACAACTTTTTCGCGCTGTTTGATTTCTGTGAACTCGTAAGTTTTTCCCTGAACAAAAAGTGAGTCCTTTGGAAGCTCCCAATTAAACTGAACTAACTGAACTGCGTACTGAAGGCACAATCTGAACTTTACAGACTGTCCTGCTGCTACAGTAATATTTTTATTTATTCCGGAGTCTGTTACAATTACACAAACAGGCTCCTGCTCCTTTGGATTAATTCCGATTTTTACAGGCATAAACGCAATCTGTTTTCTGCTGTTTTTGATTTTTATAGAAAGCGGCTGAATTATATACGTACCGGTTTTTGAAAACGAAAACCATATTTCAATTTTTGTGCCGCCTCCGTTTCCACCCGCTTCAACTTTACGCAAAGTTTTGAACTGAACATTCTCGGGTTCTTCCGGCATTGAAACATCAATCTGACTTGGCAAGGTATATGGAATTACTACTTCAAACTTAATATCCGAATTTACAGCGAGCTGCTGATTTTGTGCAGGTGTAATTCTAAGTTCCCTGATCAACGCATTTGTAAGAGTCTGACTAAAAATAGTTTGCGGGCCTGCTGCAAAAAACAATGCCACTAAAAATCCCTTGAGAATTTGTTTTAATAATCTTCTGCGAGACTGTTGCTTTGACTGCTTTCGCTGTTTTTCCATTGCTTCTGGTCATTCTCCTTTATGCGTTCAAATACTGCTTTTTCCAAATCCTGATTATTCATGTTGCGGTCTTCGGCTGAAGGAACTGCATTGCTTTGATTATGCTGAACATTTACCTGAACACTCTGAATAGAAAGTTCAAGATTTATTTTTGCATCAAGCCGTGTACTGTCAACTTCAAGTGCCTTCTTAAAATATTCAACTGCTTTATCATAATCTTCATTTTTGTGAGCAATAATTCCCGCATTGTAATATGCACCGTAGCGGATAGAAGCAGGCGCATCCTGTGTGAGCTCGGAATATTTTTCCATAGCAGCATCATCTTCGCCAAGCAGGGAGTACGCTGTTCCCAAATCATACAAAGCATACTGCACCACTTCCTGATTTGCTTTTTGTTCGGCATTCTGTTTTGCAGAATTAAAATGTGCAACTGCGCTTGAATATTGTTTTTGTGCAAACGCAAAGGTTCCTTTCAGGATATCTGTAGTTGAATCTGAACAGCCTGTGAGGGTGAACACCAGCAGAACACAGGAAGCAGCAGCTGTAAGTTTTGCGGCCTGCTTAATTCTTGAAAAATCAAACTCTGTAAAAATGTAACTGAAGCTGAAAAACAAAACTGCAAGCAAAAGGAAAAGCTTGAATCTTGGAACAGGCTTTGCTTCATAAGAAACAGGCAGCATCTCACTTTCTTTTAACTGATTCAACAGTCTTACAGCGGAGCCCTTTTCGGTAGAATTAATATATGTTACCTCTGTCTGATTTTTATAAAAGCCTAAGTTCTTTTTTGCATCTTCAATTGTGGCAATGATTTTTTGTGAACGAAGCGCAGAATTAATAAACGTCTTTCCATCGCCCGCAAGAACAGGAGTTTCCGTTTCATCGCCGAATCCGATTATTGTTACAGGGATGCCTGCTTTTATACATTCGCTCAAAGCAGGCTTTAGATGACTGTCTGTTTCTTCGCCATCGGTGAATACCCAGATTCTTCCCGCATTTGAATAATTTGACGGGAAGGTTTCTTTTGCTTTCAGGATGCCTTTTCCAATGCTTGAGCCAGGCACTGTCATAAGACGCGGAGACATAACATCAAGCAGAGATTCAATCATTACGTAATCATCTGTTAATGGAATTGCAGCAACACCGTCACCTTTTGCTAGAACTACAGAAGCGCTCACTCCGTTCATTTTATTAAGCAGTGCTTTTGTGTATTCTGCGGAAGCCTTTAAACGTGTTAGTCCATCCTCACAATCTGGAGCAAGCATACTGTTAGAAATATCATAAACAAGACTTACCGCTGCCCCGCTCTTTTGAACAGGTACAAGATAAGTTCCCCAGTGAATATCTGCATGAGCAAGAATGAGCATGACAAAGCTAAGGGCAATAAATGCAGAACGGACCATGAGGCTTTTTTTATAGCGGAAGCTCAGCATTTCTTTAAGGACAATTCGTTTTAAGAACCAGCCCGCAACAAAAAGGATTATTGCATATAAAAGGATTTTTCTATAAAGGCTTTGAGTTACATTTCTAAAAGTATAATTCTGAAGGACGCTTTGAGTTTTTGTGATTGTTTCAAAGGTTCGCATAAATTCTTCGATTGTAGCAACTTCAAAATAACGTCCGTTTGCAAGAGAAGAAATGCGGCGCAAGGAAGCAACATTAAAGTTGGAATCAAGGTAGCCGGAGTAAAGTTTTCCGGTAAGCGGGTCTGTATACTCGATTGGGACAGTGCCTTTTGTTCCAATTCCAACTACGTAAATTGTAATATCATTATCAGCCGCAAGAGTCGCTGCTGTTTCGGGATGGATTTGTCCCGCATTATTTTCGCCGTCTGTAAGCAAAATTATAGAACGCTTTTGTGCAGCCGAAGAAACAAGATGACAGACAGCCGTACTAAGACCGTCTCCAATTGCAGAACCATTTCCGAGCATTCCAACTTTTATTTCATCTATGCGGTTTGTAAAGAAATTAATATCGGCAGTTGGAGGAACAAAAACAGATGCATCGTTTCCAAAAGCAACAATTCCAAAACGACAGCCATCATGTTCAACTGCAATAGTTTTGATTGTGTTCTTAGCAGCTTCAAGACGCGAGATTCCACCAATATCATTTGCAGCCATTGAAGGAGAAGTATCTACTGCAAAAACAATATCACTTCCAAGCGAGGTATAAACTTTTTCCTGCCTTGTTATAACAGGATCTGCAAAAGCGGTAATTGCGCCAACAAAACCTGTAAACATTATTACCTTTGAAAAAATTGAAAGTGCTTTACGGATTTTTCCATTCCATGAAAACGACTTTCCATTCCAATCAGAAAGAACTGCATAAAAAGAAATCTGACGGAATATCTTAAGCGCTCTCAAAATATAAAGAAGCGGAATTAAAAGCAAAAGGAAAAACGCAGCGGGATTTTGAAACTCAAGCATCTGTTCCTCCTTTTTCTTCACTTCTCTTTTCATCTTCAATTACTTCAATATCATCAATAAGATTGTTTAGGATTTGAGCAAGTTCGCCCTGTTCAAACTTTGCATCTTCAGAATCAGAAAAGCGGATGTAGTCTGTGCGTACGAAAATTGAAATTATATTTTCAAAAACAGCATAACGGTTTTCATCTGCAAGACCACAGGTTGCTTCGTCAAAAGCAAGACTCATTTCGGAAGTAAGTTTTTTTGTAAAAGGATAATTAAGCCTGAGCTCAAGATATTCGCGCATGATTTTTTGAAGCATTGTACTTATTTGAGAATCAGAGTTTTCCTGCTCCAGTTTTTTAAGCGCTTTAATTGTTGCTTTTTTGCTGCGGGCATAACGTCTCTTTAGCTTTGTATTATTAAACCAGAAAACTACAGAACGCCATTTTACAATAAGACGGATAAGCAGAATAAAAAGAATTACAATAGCAGCAAGGCTTCCATATATTTTATATGTAGTTCCCGGAAGCAGCAAAGGCGATGAATAAGAACGAAGCCCTGTAACATTCTGCTGTTCCACGAGCGAAAGAACTTCTACTGTTTCAAAATGAATTATTCCAACTCCCTCGACTTCAAAATCAGGCAGCTGGATTTTTCCTGTTTGCCATGGAACAAAGGTTATTACAAGATTATAAACGCCTTCGTCTGGCTGGCCCGGCTGATTTTTTTGAATGCTGATATCTTTTATATCATAAACAGAATAATCAAGATCCTGTGTGAAGTTTTGAGTAGAAGCAGTTACCGCAGGAATCTGTGCTTCACTTTTGAAGGAGCATCTTAACTCTGCTTTGTCGCCGATATAAATTGCTTTTGGAAAAACCGATTGCTTTGTTTGAATATAAATCATTTTTTCGCCTCAAACACCGCACCGAGCAGCTGCAACGGATCATCAGATACATTCATAAACTGAGGCATTATTCCATGTTTCAAACACGTCTCCTGCCATCGCCACTGCATGCTTTCGTTTCTATTTTTCCATTCTTCCTTAAGTCTTGATGATGAAGTTGGAAGAACCATTTTTATATCGCTTTCGACATCTTTAAACAAAACGGAACCTATAGAAGGAAGTGCTCTGTCAAATTCATCTATAAGTCTGAATGCTACAACATCGTTTTTCTGGGCAAGCTTTATAAGAGGTGTTTCCCAATTGCTGCTGCGGAAATCAGAAATTACAAAAACAAGGGAACGCTTGCGTAAAATCTTATCTGCACCAATGAGGGCGTTTGCAAGAACTGAACCATTTGTACGTTTTTGGGGAAGCTTATCAAGATGTGTAAGCAAGAGCATGGTGCGTTCTTTTCCTGATTGAGGTTTGCATGAAAAATGGATTCGTCCGTCAAAGAAAACTGCACCAACAGGACAACCATTCATTTCGGCAGCAAGAGTTATGAGAGCCGCTGTATTCGCACCCGCTGCATATTTTGTAGGAAGCTTTGAACCACAATCTAAAAGCATAGAAGCAGAAGTGTCCATTACAATAAAAATCTGGAGTTCACGTTCTTCTTCAAACAGCTTTACATAAGGGCGGCCCATTCTGGCAGTTACGTTCCAGTCTATTGAACGGATATCGTCTCCACGGATGTAATCACGAACACCAGAAAATTCAATTCCCTGCCCTCTATAAAGTGAACGGAAATTTCCGCTCTTCATATTTTCTGCAATAGAACGAGCCTGGATGCGTAAGAAAGAAGCTTTTTTTACTAGTGATTCGCTGTCTATATAACCCATAGAAACCCTTCGACAAGCTCAGGGCCCGCGTTACGGAACCGGAATAAAATCAAGAATACGACTGATAATTTCGTCGGCACTTACATTATCTGCAGCGGCTTCATACGAAAGAACAAGTCTATGTCTAAGCACATTAAGTGCAACAGCCTTTACATCTTCTGGAAGTACAAAATCGCGGCCCGCAAAAAGTGCATGAACCTTGGCACACTGAATCATTGCAATTCCCGCACGAGGAGAAGCACCAAAATGAATATAACGGGTTATGTCATGTGATGATTTTTCTTTTGCACCCGCTGGTCGTGTAACAGAAAGAATATTTACAATGTAATCAACAATTTTATCATCGCAGGTAATCTGATCTGCAGCATCCCGCATTTCTTTTATAGCAGAAGCGGTAACAATTGTTTTTACAGGAACAGCGGGAGCCTTTCCACAAGTTTTCACAATAAGCTTTTCGTTTTCTGCAGTTGGATAATTTACAACAAGCTTCATTATAAAACGGTCAAGCTCGGCTTCCGGTAAATTATATGTTCCTTCCTGTTCAACAGGGTTCTGAGTTGCAAGTACAAAAAAAGGAGATGGAAGACTATATGTTTCTTCGCCAATTGTAACCTGACGCTCTTCCATTGCTTCGAGCATTGCAGACTGAACCTTTGCAGGTGCACGGTTTATTTCATCTGCAAGGATGACGTTTGCAAAAACAGGTCCTTTTCTAACACTAAAAGTTCCTTTGTTCTGTTCATAAATCAAAGTACCGGTAACATCAGCAGGAAGAAGATCTGGAGTAAACTGTATTCTCTTAAAATCAAGTCCAAGAATCTGAGCCACAGTTTTTATAGCAAGCGTCTTAGCAAGCCCAGGCACACCTTCAAGCAAAACATGCCCATCAGCCACAAACGCCGTAAGAATATCAGTAATGAGCGCATCCTGCCCTACAAGACGCTTTGCGCATTCAGCCTTACAATTATTAATTATTTCTACATATTTATTTTCCATAATGCCTTCATTATAACAAGTTTTTACATATTATGGAAATCAATTTTTAATGCAATCAGATAGAAAAAAA
>CAMKDH010000081.1 GCA_946411215.1 uncultured Treponema sp.
CGCCTTCGCCAATACCAATACCAAAGATTGCATTTCCCTGTCCCTGCATTGTATTCTTTACGTCTGCAAAGTCTGTATTTACATCACCAGGCTTTGTTATAATATTTGAAATACCTTCTACACCCTGACGAAGTACATCGTCTGCAAAACGGAATGCATCCGGTACAGAAGTATTTTTATCTACAACCTTAAGAATCTGCTGATTTGGAATTACAATAAGAGAGTCTACCTGTTCGCGGAGCTTTTCAAGACCTTCCTTAGCTCTGCGCATTCTGATTGGTCCTTCAAAATCAAAAGGAGTTGTTACAACTGCAACAGTAAGAGCACCAAGCTCACGTGAAATCTGAGCAACAATTGGAGCAGAACCAGTTCCAGTACCGCCGCCCATTCCGGCAGTGACAAAAACCATATCTGCACCGCGAAGGGCATTTGTAATCATTTCCTTGTCTTCCTGAGCAGCCATTTCACCAACATCAGGGCGACCACCAGAACCAAGACCTTTTGTTACCTTCTGTCCAATGGCGAGTCTTGTTTCTGTTTTGGAACCGCTCAAAGCCTGAAGGTCTGTATTTATTGCAATAAATTCTACATTGCTGATTTTTGCTTCGATCATTCGGTTAACGGCATTTCCACCACCGCCACCACAGCCTACAACTTTAATACATGTGGGACTTTTGCCGTTCTGATATTCCTCGTAATTAGGAATAACGTCGCTGTCCTCTACAATTGATAAATCAGATAAATTCATATTTCCTCCCGCTATGAATTAGTCTATTTAATTAATATTTAGAAAAACAGTTTTCTGAGCTTCTTGAGGAAACTCTCCTTGTTTTCATCTCCACTTCCACCACCAGAAGACTTTCGCACTTTCTTTCTTCCGGTTCTTACATTTACAAGTCCTTTATTTGCAACGACAAGTCCAACTGCTGCTGCATAATCAGGATTTCTATATTCTTCTTCAAGTCCGCCAAGGCTTTCTGGAATACCAACGCGAACTGCTCTTGTATGGAAAATCTCTCCCGTAAGCGGAACAATACCTTCCATCTTGGCAGCCCCACCAGTAAGAATAATATTTCCAGACAAGTCTTTAATAATTTCACTAGTATTTTTAATAATAGCCTGCTTTGCCATTGTAAGAATCTGAGTCATTCTTGCAGTGATAATTTCTGTAATCTCACTCTTCTTTACAATTCCAGGAGGCTGACCTCCAACACCAGGCAAACAGATATCAATATCATTATCTTTAGTTATCATACCAGGATGACAACAACCATATTCAAGTTTAATTTTTTCAGCAGAAGCAAATGGGATTCCGTTTACAACTGCAATATCATTTGTTACAAGATTTCCACCAACAGGAATTGAACAGGTACTGATTGGAGCGCCTTCATAAAGCACCAGAATATCTGTAGTACCTGCACCAAAATCAATAATGATAGAACCAAGTTCAAGTTCGTCCTCATGTGTAACAGCCTGAGTTTCTGCAAGAGTCTTGAGCATTACACCATCAAGACCGTAGCCTGCTCTGCTCATACAGGTTTTGATATTCTGAATGATTGTTTTTGAAGCAGTAATAATGTGAACCTTTGCTTCGAGCTTATAACCAAGACAGTTGATTGGATCTGGAATATGAGCAACTCCATCAACAAGATAATCCTGCGGAATAACGTGAATCTTTTCGCGGTCTGCAGGATAATTTATAGCAGTTGCAATATCAATTACTTTTTCAATATCTTCACGAGTAACGGCAGAAGAACCACCCTTACTGTTGTTTCTGATAGGAACTACGCCACGAGAATTCTGGCTTTCAATTTGAGATCCGCCAATAGAAACTATTACTGAATTAACAAGAACACCGCCTTTTGTTTCGGCGGCTTCTATTGCCTGTTTAATGGCATCTTTGGCATCTTCAATGTTTACTATTACACCGTTACGAAGTCCGGCAGATTTTTGGGCAGACGTTGCCACAATATGGAGATTGTCATCATCATCAACCTCTCCTATTGCTACCCTTATAACACTTGTTCCAATATCAAGTCCAACAATTATTCTATCGTCTGCCATTTTATTAAGATCCCCTACCTTATCTTACACGAAACTGAGCCGTAACGCAAATCAATTTCATAAACATCTGCACCAATTTTGTTTACGACATCTAATACTACCATCATATACTTTAACGCGTCTTCATTCAATGCACGATCGGTTAATACTTTAATTTTTGATTGAGAAGGAATAAGAGCAAGCTCATAGTTTCCAGTATCCTTAGGCAAAACACAAATCTCAGAAATACCGGCAAAATAGTTTTTCTCCATGCTGCTGATTTTTGAAATCTGTTCGATGAGCGGACGATATTTAGAAGGAATACGCATTCCGCCACTCATGTGTTCTACAGGAAGTCCGGAAATAATTGGGATAGCATTTGAATCTACAAGAGTTTTATCTTTTACAGGAAAGAGAACCCCATTTTTATCAATCTGAACAGGACTTGTATAGCCGTCATCAGCAACGAAAGTTACTGCAACTGGTTCACGTTCTACAACATTGATATAAATTCTGTCTGGAAATTTCTTTTCAACAACAACGTTATCAATTCCAGATTCTGATGAAAGAAGAGCAACTGCTTCACCAACGTTAAAATTAACCCAGTTAGTACTGTTCATTGGAAGCAGCTTTTCTGCAATTTCTTCTGCAGTATACAGCTTTTGTCCAGAAACAGTTACCTTTGGACTTGAGAATGCAGGCATTACATACTTGTAAATTACAAGCTCTGCAATAAGGAAAAAGCATAAAATTCCGAATACGGCTTTTATTACTTTAATCTTCTTTTCGCCAGAATCCTCCTTTTTCTCGGTATCAAATTTACCAAGTGAAACAGTTTCTGTAACTGCAGACGAATCTGCACCATTCATCAAAACTCCGATGTTACCCATTTTTGACATCCTTCTAATTTTTTATATAACAGTCAGCGAATCAACGCTAATGTCTTCAAATTGTTCATAATCCGCATTTTTATCCTGACAGCGCGATGCATTCAGAATAAAGCCGCACATTCCAAGTGTGATGATTATTGAAGAACCACCCACAGAAAAGAACGGAAGCGGAATTCCGGTTGAAGGAAGAAGGCCGCAAACTACCATTAAGTTTACGACTGACTGTACAACAATTACAGACACACATCCAAAACAACCATATGCAGCAAATCTGTCTGGACAAGAAAATGCTGCTTTGTAGCCACGCCACGCAAACAAAAACAAAAGTCCTAGGTAAGCTACAACACCAACATATCCCATAGCTTCAGTCCAACCAGCGAAAATGTAGTCAGCCTGAACTTCAGGAATGCTGTTCAATTTTGAAAGGCCCCGGCCAATACCAGAACCCCAGAATCCACCGGCACTAATTGCTGCTTTAGAAGCTGTTGCCTGATAATTAATACCCTGGATATTTTCGGAAGG
The DNA here is from genome assembly GCA_946411215.1 of uncultured Treponema sp. Classification (GTDB taxonomy): domain Bacteria; phylum Spirochaetota; class Spirochaetia; order Treponematales; family Treponemataceae; genus Treponema_D. The sequence goes on from CAMKDH010000081.1 coordinate 3,456, forward strand.
TTTTAAAAAACCAATAATTCGCTCCAGACGATAAGTCTCCGAAGCAACCATAATAATTACAACAGGAATTGCTATAAACAAAAATGGAATAACCCATTTAAGCTTTGCACCTGCCACAAAAAACATCAGGATTCCAACACAAGTAAGGAATACACTTGTAGAAAAATCCTTCTGAAGAAGAACGAGCAATACCATCAAAAGGAATATTCCAACACATGGAAGAACATCCTTTTCGCCCGAAATATCTTCGCTCAGCTTATCAAAATAACTTGCAAGATAAAGCACCAGCGCAAATTTAACAAGTTCACTTGGCTGAAATGTAAAATTAAAGGGCAGTCGTATCCAGCGGCGGGCACCGTTCTTTTCGATGGAAAGAGGCTTAATAAAAGTAAGCACACAAAGAACCAGGGTAATAAGCACCATATAAATTACCAGTTTCTTTATTGTTTCCATGTCTAGCAGGAGGAAGGCCATAAAAAGAACTATCCCCGCCACTGAACAGACAAGCTGACGTTTTACAAAATAGAAGGAATCATTATTAAAAAAGCGTGCAGCGTAACCTTGCGAGCACACAAAAATTGTAAACATGCCAAGTCCCCATAAAAGGAGAACAGATACTAAGAACCAGATATCGCTCTTGTGATATTTTTCCGAAGGTTTATGGGCATAAAAATCGTACTGGTTCATTACTCTGCCCCCTTGGAATTATTTGAACTGCCATCCTCAATAAGTGGCAAAAGCTTTTCAAGAGCCATGCTGTGAGAACCCTTAAAAAGAATAAGGGCATTTTCTTTTGCAAAAGCTAAGAGCTTGCTTGCAGCAGCTTCATAAAAAGCATCATCATTTTTTTCAAAATATACAACTTCGCGTCCTGCAATTTCTTTTTCTTTTGAAAGAACTGTGCAGGCTGCTTTCATTTCAGGACCTGTCAAAATTACAAGAGAAGCATCTATCTGAGCTACAGCCTTACCAATCTGAGTATGTGCAGAAGCAGAGGTTTCTCCAAGCTCTTTCATATCTGCAAGAACAAATATTTTCTGTTCAAAATTATTCTGTTTGCCGCAAAAATCAATTACCTTTTCCATGGAATCAAGATTTGCATTATAAAAATCACAAACAGCTTTTACTGTACTTCCGTTTTTAAGCTTGATTGACTTTATATCCATGCGGCCAGAAATTGCAGACATGCCTTCAAGGCCAGCTTTAATTTCCTGTGGAGTAATTCCAATTTCTTTTGCAAGAGCAATTACGCCCAAAGCATTCTGATAGTTATATTCACCAGCCAATGGCAAAGTAATCTGAACTCCGTCTACACTAAAGGCAGTTCCATTTACACCAAGATCTTCAACAAAAGTAACTCCGCTTACCTCTGGAGCAACAGATTTTCCGAACTTAACAACCTTACCGCAAACTTTTTCTGTACAGTAATCTGCAAAGTCATCCTGAGCTGGAACAAAGGCAGCGCCGGTAGCAGGAATATAATCAAAAGACTTTCGTTTTTCCTGAGCAATATTTTCGCGGCTTCCTAAAAGTCCGATATGAGCAGTTCCGATATTTGTGATAATTCCATATTGAGACTGCCATACAGCAGAGATTTCGCCAATTTCATTTTTACGGTTCATACCCATTTCAAAAATTCCAATTTTTTCGTCTCCGCGAATCTGGAACATTGAAAGAGGAAGACCTGTTTCAGAATTAAAGTTTCCTTTTGTATAAGCAACAGCTTCTTCGCCAAAATGCTTTTTACAAACAGAAACAAGCATTTCTTTAGTAGTAGTTTTTCCGCTTGATCCTGTAATGCTTACACGAATCATATTTGAAGCAACCTTCTGAGCATAAGCCTTTGCAGCAGCCTGGAGCGCATAAAGAGTATTTTCAACGAGCACTACAGTTACGGCATTAAACTTACCGCTAGCCACAAGCTCTTTATAAAAATCATTATTCTGTTCGTAATCACTTTTATTTACAAGAACGACAGTTGCACCACTTTCGATTGCCTGAGGAATATATTTATGTCCGTTCTGATTTTCACCAATAAGAGGAACAAACATTGCACCGGCAGTAACATAACGACTGTCTGTTACAACGTATGCAAAAGCAAAGCCGGCAGCTTCATCTTTTACACCGCATTCTGCAAGAAGGCTACCATTCACAGCAGCCAGAAGAGAATCTAAACTAAGCAAAGATTTTTTCAAAGCAGCGCTCATTTTTTCTCTCCTGTCATTTCTACACGAACAATATCCTCAGCTTCTGCCTTGTGCATACCAAGCTCTTCTACAGCAATCCGTTCAATACGTTCTGCGCTCGAAAGCTGACTGATATCACTTACAAGTTTTTTATTTTCTTCAATAAGCTTTTCCTGCTTAATTTCAAGCTCATTAATTTCTCTGCTTAAATCTGTATATTTTTTTGCCTGCATTGCATAAAGGCCAAGCATAACCGGAATTGAAAGAGCAAACAAACAGATGAGAACTACTTTGAAAAAGTCTTTAATTTTACCTTTTACAATTCTGTTCATATCAATACCCCACAACCCCATCTAAATGATATTGTGTTGCATCAAAAAGCTTTCGAACAACACGAAGCTTAGCACTACGAGAAGGAGAATTAACTTTAATTTCTGCTTCAGTTGGAGCAACAGGCTTTCTTGTAAGAATTTCTGCACACTGGCGACCTCCACAGCGGCAAACTGCAACCTCAGGAGGACATACACATTTTTTACCTAGATTTCTGAAATAATTTTTAACTATTCTGTCTTCAAGAGAATGGAAAGTTATAACACCCATTTTACCACCCTCTTTAAGACAACCAAATGCTGCATGAAGGGAACGAGGAAGTCGTTCAAGCTCACCATTTACAGCAATACGCAAAGCCTGGAATGTTCTTGTAGCAGGATGAATATTACCGTAACGATAATTTGCAGGAACAGCGTTCCATATAATTTCAGCCAGACCTTTTGAAGATTCAATGCGTCCACCCTGGCGGGCAGCTACAATTGCACTTGCAATTCGTCGGCTAAGTTTTTCTTCACCATAAAGATATATAAGATCTGCAAGCTTTTCTTCCGGTAATTCATTTACCAAGTCTGCAGCAGATTTTTCACGATTTGGATTTAAACGCATATCAAGCTTTTCATCATAACGGAAACTAAATCCTCGTTCAGACTCTTCATAATGAAAAACAGAAATACCAAGATCAAAAAGAATTATATCAGGACGTTCATATTCAGAAGGATAATTTGCGTAAAAGTCGTCGAACCAGCCGTTGTAAAAATGGATACGATCCCCAAAAGAAGCCAGACGTTCGCGTGCCTTTGCCTGAATTACACTGTCTGCGTCTACACCGATAACACTGAGATTTGGATACTTTGACAGGAAATTGAACGTATGTCCGCCTTCGCCCAGAGTTGAGTCAACCATTACAGCATGGTTTTCGTACTTTTCCCCCATAGGACTCAACCATTCGAGACACTCGTTCAATAATACCGGCGTATGCACGATTTTCATTTTTTAAACAAAACAACTAAAACTGCAGTCCCCACCCAAGACTCACAGCTTTAGTAGTTCCCCTTCCACCCAATAGTTTTTTTATATATCAATTCTAAACGACAACCAGGCCTATTAGAAATTAATATCATTAAATTCTTCTGCTGCTTCCATGAACGATTCTTCACTTTCATCAAGATACGTCTTGTAAGCAGCTGCATCCCAAACTTCAATAAACTTGGCAACTCCCAAAATTGTACAATCTTTTGAAAGTTTGGCATGCTCACGCAAGCTCTGGGGAATGGAAAGGCGTCCGTTTTTATCAAACTCAACCTGCTGGGCTGGTGCAATAAAATGTCGAACTACCTGCATACTTCTTTCTTTCAAAGGTGACGCATTAGACATCATCTTTGTCTGAAAGCTTTCCCATTCATCAGAGGTAAAAAGCCATAAGCAGTTTCTTGGACCCTTGGTGACTATAAGTACGTTGCCAGGCACGGCTGTCCTCAGCTTGGCCGGGAATGAAAGCCTGCCCTTTTCGTCAATCGTATTATTGTATTCACCAGTTAATAGATTCATACCCACTTATTACCACTTTCTACCACTTTTTCCCACTTATCTCCATTTTATACCATTTTTTTCTAAAGTCAAGCACTTTTTTTGACGAAAATAAAAAAATATGCATTTTTTTTTAATCTAAGTAAAGGGGAAAGCCTTCCCCTCGCTCCAGCCCTGCGGTCTTACGCTACCCCTTCTCCTAGGGGCTAGCCCCTAAAACCCCGTCATGAATATAGAAGATGAAAAAAAATGCTCCCGCTGAGGACCTGTCTTTGCTCTGCCGAGTACGCAATAAGGAAATTATTAAGAAGTGTCTGCCTGCCTTCGGCAACCAGACACTTCTTGCGTACTATGCGTCGCAAAGCCAGAACCTCAGCTCCGCATTTTTTTTCATAATCTATACAAGAGGTTTTATGCGTAGACCCTGTTCCCGAAGGTGCACGTGACCAGAGAGGAGAGGATATCCCTATACTTGGAAATGAAAAAAATGTATATTTTTTATATGACCCGGAGTTCAATTAATACTTATAATGAAAGTAGTTTACACAACACTTTGAAAATTTTTTATGCGGAAAAATTTGGTGGGGAGACTGAGGTTGAATGTGAGGGGCATATTTTTGATATTCTTTGTGATGACGGGCATGTTATTGAGATACAGACAAAAAATCTTTCTAAGCTGGCGAGTAAAATAAAAGATGCTTTGGATAAGGGACACAAGGTTACTTTGGTTTATCCTTTAGTTTATCGAACTCGGATTATATCAACTGATGAACAGGGAAAGCTTGTTTCTAACAGACTTAGTCCTAAAAAGGGATGCATTTATGACATCTTTCGCGAGCTCACAGGGTTAACGGATATTCTTTTAAATAAAAAGTTTACGCTCGAAGTGATCACAATAAATATGATTGAACACCGCATACGAACCCAAGAGCCGGTACAAACTTCCAACAAAAGCAGACGCTTCAAGCGCAACTGGATTAAAGTAAACAAACGCCTGGATGAAATTTTAGAAACACGCACCTTCCACAAAAAGAAAGATTATCTTTCCCTGCTCCCGGAAAACCTACCGGAAGAATTCTGCGCCAAAGACATTTCAAAAGCAAATTCGTCCCTAGCCCGCTATGCTCATCTTATTTTATGGGTCCTTGTCCGCATCCCCCTAATCGAACAAACCCGCACCCAAAACAAATCCCGCTACTACAAAATAAAGTAACCGGGCCATTAAAGATAAAGCAAAGCGATTCTCATTTATAGATTTACTTTTTTTTGACTGCGCCCGGAGCAGAAAATGACCGAGGACAACACCCTTTCGTTGGCCGCGGTCATTTTCTGCGGGAGGGCGCAGGCAAAAAAAAAGCGATTCCCGTTTGAGAATCGCTTTTCTTTATCTTTAATTTTGCACTAAAAGATTACCAGTTATCAGACATATCATCTTCGTCGTGATTTTCCATGTCGTAAAGATCTGTTACAGCACGGAGGTCATCAAGGTAAAGATAGTATGTACCGCGAGCCTGCATTGGGTTACAGTCAACACGGAATCCAAGAATCTTGAATCCTGGTTTGTCACCGTAATAAACGCTGCTCTGAACAATACCATGTTCTCCATCTGGACTAGGTGGAACTACACAAGTAAGTTTTTTCCATCCGCTGAATCCAAGTGAACCCATGTAAAGTTCATAGTTTCTTCCAAAATAATCCTGCAAAAGAAGGTACATGTCGTGATTCTGGTTACGACCACAAGCCCAAACAGAAACAGTTTTTACAGTTCCTTCAATTGGATATGGGCGTCCTGCCATGATAGTGAATGAATCCAAACCACGGCGGAAGAAGTCAACTCTTACACCAAGAACCAAAGTATCTTCATCTTCTTTACCTTCATCTTCCTTGAGAGGCTCTTTCATAGAAGGGCTTCCTTCAAAAAGACGAGCAGCAATAGTACCATCATCTGGAGAAATATGAACATACCATGAACCTTCGCGTTCAAATTTATCTACTGAAACTTCGCGAAGAGAAAGCATTGCAGAATCTGCACCTACAGTTTCCGGATTAGGATCTGTGAGGCTCTGTGCAAAAAGCACGCCTGCAACTGCAAAAATTAAACCTAAAGCTACTAATTTTTTCATTTTGCATCTCCTACAGACTGAACTCCGTCATCTCCACCTTCATCACCGAAGTCAACTTCTCTAAGTTCATATCCATCGTAGATGTAAGAGAGTGAATTAGAAGTATATTTAATCTGGTCAAAGAAAATTACGTAGTTGTCAACATATTCTGCAGCATCTGAACGGATTCTGAATCCAACAAATGTCATGCTTTCTGGTCCTGAACGAAGGTGTGAATGCTGTGAAATCCAGCCTGGAATATTTACAACAATATTTCTCCAGCCATTGAAAGCCAAAGTACCAGCCTGAAGAACATTTACACGACCATATGCATCGCGAACCATGATTTCAAGATAATAATTGTAGTTTGCACCCCAAATCCAGAAGTCAATCTGGCTTACAGTTCCTACAAAAGGAATCTCAAAACGCTTACCGTCTACAGTTGGATAAACTTCGAACCAGTTATCACCTTTGCGGTTGAAAGCAGTTTTTACACCAAAAACCTTAGCGCCATCTTCGCCATCTCTGCGAAGCTGCTTGAGGGAATTAGGAATTCCATCATAATAACCTGTTTTTGGATATCCTTCTGCTACAAAGCGGCTTGAATTAACAGACCAATCCCAGTTGTAGCTCTTGCTACCATAGGCATAATCCTGACCATTTGGATTGTCAAAATTATCCAATACAAAAGTCTCGATACTTCTTGAACTTGGCTGCGCAAAAATTGGAAGCCCGATCAAACAAAAGCATGCAAGACTGATAAAGACTTTAAGTCCCCTTTTCATGCAAAACTCCTTAAACTTTATCATTCCGA
>CAMKDH010000082.1 GCA_946411215.1 uncultured Treponema sp.
GTATTCAGAACGGTACACTCGACGGATGTTTTATTACTGCCGGTGTTCCTAACGCTGCTTTGCAGGAGCTTGCATTTACTGCAGGTCTTACACTTATTCCTGTAGACGGTGCTGCTGCAGAAAAAATCTGTGCAAAATACGGATACTATACAAAGACAATTATTCCTGGTGGAACTTACAAGGGAACAGACGAAGACGTTGGTGCTTTGGCAATCATGGCTACATTGGCTGTAAGCTCTAAGCTTGATGAACAGACTGTATATGACATGACAAAGGCTTTGTTCTCTAACCTTGTTGATCTTGGAAACGGTCACGCAAAGGGTAAGGAAGTTTCTGCTAAAACAGCTATTACTGGTGTTTCAGTTCCATTCCACCCGGGTGCAATCAAATACTACAAAGAAATCGGTTTGATGAAATAATAGTGCGTCGTCATTGCGAGCGCAGCGAAGCAATCCATGAAAAAAAGAATTGTTTTATTTACATCAATCGTTCTACTTATTATTGGAGGAGTGATTTTATTCGCTCCTTCAAAAACCGTTCTTGTTATAAGCAATCGAAAGAATTCAAATCAACGACTTTATTCTGACCTTGCTTATAAGAACGGTTTTATTATTTCTTATACACATTCTGTAAACAAAGGTCGCGTCCACGATTTTTATAAATGCGACCAGGAAGAAGAAGCTCTTGTTTTGCAGAGCACACATTTTGTTTCTTATGGTGCTGGTATTCCAGAGCCCGAAGAAACTCCCGGAGCAACTTTTATTGCACTTGATAACTGTTACATAATATCAAACATCAACAGAGTTGTTCCAAAGCTTGTTATGGCTGTGGGCCTTATTGCAGATCACGGTTTTGCAATTGCAGAGCCTGATTTTAGCAGTGATTATGAAAACGACTTTAATAATATTAAAGGTGAGATTTTCCTGACTGATTATTTCCCGCCACAGACAAGCCTGATTTTTGAAATTGACAAAGTAAGCATTGCCGGATATCTGGCACATAATATAGATTAAAGACACATTATAAAAAGGAGCCCTTAAATGGACGAAATCGAGAATGAAGAAATTCGCGAGCAGGAAATCCAGCCTTCAAGCGGACCTATCGAAGACATTTTACCAACAACAAACGAAGACGAAATGAAAAAGCTCATGCAGGAGCTTGACCGCGAGCAGGCCTACCGTGAGCACAAGTGCTGGCGTCAATATATTACTGTAATTGTTTCTTTTGTATTTGTATTCTTCCAGCTGTATGCAACAATTTCGGGACTTGTAACTGCACAGGTTCTGCGTGCAACTCACCTTGCGTTTGTACAGCTTCTGGCATTTTTACTTTTCCCTCCTACAAAGAAAAGTCCTAAAAACACACTGCCGTGGTATGATGTTGTTTTGGGTCTTATTGGTGCTGCCTGCTGGCTTTATCTTGTTGGCGGATATTCAGAAAAATTCCTGATTTTTGTAAACGGCATTTTCAAATCAAATATTCAGCCGCTTTATACAAGAGCCGGTGCTTATACAACGTTTGATATTGTAATTGGAATAGTTGCAATTCTTGTTTTGTTCGAAAGCTGTCGACGAATTGTTGGTTTGCCAATCATGATTATCGCCGGAACCTTTATTCTTTACGGATTTATTGGTAAGTATTTGCCGGGCTTCCTGAACCATCGTGGATATTCACTTACACGTGTGGTTTCGCATTTGTTCTATACAACAGAAGGAATTATTGGTACTCCTATAGGCGCCTGTTCTACATTTATTTTCCTTTTCATTATGTTTGGTGCCCTGCTCGAAAAAACAGGAATCGGACAGTTCTTTATTGATGTCTGTAACGCAATAGCTGGTGGTGCAAGCGGAGGTCCTGCAAAAGTTGCAGTTCTTTCAAGTGCGCTGCTTGGAACTGTATCGGGTTCTTCGGTTAGTAACACCGTTGGTTCAGGCTCCTTCACAATTCCAATGATGAAAAAGCTCGGTTACAAAGGCGAGTTTGCCGGTGCCGTAGAAGCTGCAGCCTCTACAGGTGGACAGCTCATGCCTCCAATTATGGGCGCCGCTGCCTTCCTCATGGCAGAAAGCCTTGGCATGCCTTACATCACAATTGTAAAAGCTGCAATCATTCCTGCTGTTTTGTACTTTGCAGGAATCTTTATTACAGTTCACCTTGAAGCAAAGAAGCTTGGACTTAAGGGACTTCCAAAAGATCAGCTCCCACGTGCCCTCCCCCTCTTCCTCAAAAAGGGTTATATGATTTTGCCACTTATCGTAATCATTTACTTTTTGTGCGCAGGATTTACAGCAGTATTTGCAGCCCTCATGGGAATTGTTGCGTGTCTTGTAATTGGAGTTGCAGTTTCTATTGTAGACCTTGCAAAAGGACGCAAGCCTACATTTGGTGGAAAAGACATTGTAGAAGTTATTTGTGCCGCAGCCCGCAACATCATCAGCGTAGCAATTGCATGTGGAATGGCAGGAATCATTATTGGTATTGTAACTTTGACAGGACTTGGGCTTAAAATGGGAGCAGGCCTTGTTTCGCTCGCCCACGGAAAACTCTTCCTTACCTTGTTCTTTACAATGATTGCTTCGATTATTCTTGGTATGGGTGCTCCAACAACTGCTAACTATTTGATTACTTCTACTATTACTGCTGGTGCAATTATCCAGCTTGGAGTTCAGCCAATCGTTGCACATATGTTTGCATTCTACTTTGGTATTATTGCAGACGTAACTCCTCCGGTAGCGTTAGCAGCCATTGCGGGTGCCGCTATTGCAAAAGCGCGGCCTATGAAGACGGCGGTAAATGCAACAAAGCTGGCAATCGGTGCCTTTATCATTCCATATATGTGTGTTTACAATCCGCAGATTCTCATGCTAAATGCAAAACCTCTTGGCGTAATAATGATTATCATCACTGCGCTCATTGGTATGTTTGGTATCAGCGTTGCGCTTGAAGGATATGGCCTTAAGAACACTGGACTTTTTGCAGGTACAGATAAACCTCGCGCACTTGTAATCAGTTTTGATGTAATTGAACGTCTGCTTTTTGCAGTAGCAGGTCTCTTCTGCGTTTTACCAGAAACACGAACAGACATCATAGGACTTTCTCTTATGGCTGTGCTGCTTGTTTATCAGGGACTGATGAAGAAGTTTAAAAACAATTAATTTTTCAGGTATTTAAATTACATATGAAACCTCTTTTCAAAACAGAATACAAGAATAAACTTGTAAAAATATTTATTCCTATCATGCTCAGTAACCTCATTTCGCAGGTTCAGATGTTCATTGACCGAATCTTTTTGGGTCGTATGAATATCCTTTACATGAGTGCTGTTGGAAATGTTACCGCTCCAATCTGGACAACAATGTCTTTTGTTATGTCTTTGGCAATTGGTGCTTCCATTTTAATAAGTCAGTCTGTAGGCGAAGAAGATTTTGATAAGGCAAAAGAGTTTGCGGCTTCAATGATAAAATACAGCAACGTACTTCCCTTCCTGCTTTTCTTTTTCTGGATGTTCTGCAGTCCGCTTGTTTTCCGTTTGATGGGAGTTTCGCCAAATGTAATGAAGCTTTGCGTTACATACACAAGAATCTATTCTCCAGTATTTTTGATTCTTGGACTTTACGCTGCTTACGGAGTTGTTTTTCAAACTTCTAATTATACAAAGCCGCTCGTAACTTATGGAATTATTCGTTCCGCTTTAAATATCATTTTGGACTATGTCCTGATTTTTGGTAAGTTCGGATTCCCTCGCATGGAAATCACAGGTGCCGCTCTTGGTACTACAATTGCAGAATATGTGGGTGCACTTTATCTTTTGTATATCACAATTTCCAAACGCGATAAGTTTTTTACAAGCCCAGGTCTTAAAAGAATTCTTAAGGCAAAGTTTAAACCGTATATTACTTCTGTAAAACTTGGTATTCCTACTGCCTGCGAAGATCTGCTTTGGAATGCAGGAAACCTTTGTATCATCCGCATCCTGAATACTATCAATGAAACAGCTGCTGGAATCTACTCAATGGTATTTACTGTTGAACTTCTTTTTGTTGTTGTAATTGGCGCTATTGGAAGCAGCACTTTAACTTTGACAGGCGAAGCTACCGGTGCAAAAGATCATCTGCTTTACCGCAATGTTGTAAAGACATGTATAAAGTGGGCATTTATGGTAAGTGGTGCTGCTCTAATTTTTGTTTCAATTTTCCCACGATTTACTTTGAGCCTTTTTACTACAGACAAAGAAGTTATTGAAATGTCTGTTGTGTTTGTAATTCTTGTAGCCGCAAATCTTTTTGGAAAATCAGGAAACATAATTTTGGGCAGCGGTATCCGTGGTTATGGCGATACAAAATGGATGTTGTTTACTCAGGGTCTTGGAACTGTAGGCGTAGTTGGAATTGCCGCTCTCTTTGTTTTTGTTTTCAAGCTTGGAATGCTCGGAGTTTTCCTTGCAGTTTTGTGTGATGAAGGTTCCCGCGCACTTATCAATTTTGTACGGTTTTTGAAGATTAAGTTTTAGGTGAATTATGGAAATTGTAGACAGCAGAATAGACGCAGGTAAAGCATTTGACTGGGGACGAACCTCCGAAGATTACGCAAAATACAGAGATATTTACCCGGAAGTTTTTTATAAAAAAATTGTGGACAGGGGACTTTGTATTGCGGGGCAGAATGTTCTGGACCTTGGAACTGGAACTGGTGTTGTGCCACGAAATATGTATCGTTACGGTGCGCGTTGGACAGGAACTGATATTTCTCCGGAACAGATAGAACAGGCAAAACGTCTTGCTGCTGAAGGCGGAATGAAAATTGATTTTTTTGCTGTTCCTACCGAAAAGCTTGATTTTCCAAAAGAAAGCTTTGATGTAATTACAGCCTGTCAGTGCTTCTGGTATTTTGATCATGAACATGTAATGCCAAAGCTTGCAGAACTTCTTAAGCCAAATGGAAAACTGCTGATTTTGTATATGGCATGGATTCCTTCAGAAGATGAAATTGCAGGGGCAAGCGAGAAACTTGTTTTGAAGTATAATCCTACGTGGTCAGGCGCTGGTCAGACTCGTCGCCCAAACTGGGTTCCTGATGTTGCGTATAAAAACTTTGAACTTGAAGATCACGAAGAATACGATGTTATGGTTCCTTTTACAAAAGATTCCTGGCACGGAAGAATAAGAGCTTGCCGCGGTATTGGTGCTTCGTTGTCCACCGAGGAAATTGCAAACTGGGATCGCGAACATCGTGCCCTGCTCGACCAGATTGCACCAGAACAATTTGAAGTAAAGCATTTTGCAGCAATTACGGTGCTTAAGAAGAAATAAACATTCCGTATTCTTTTGGAACTGTTAGAACTCCGTTTATCATGTGCTGTTGTAAGAGCGCCTGGATTTTTTCGCGAGGCTGGCTACTGAGCGCCGACATGCTTGAAAGAGAATATATGTAATCTACCAGGTCTGCGATGTTTGTTACGGCGAGGGAGTCCTCGTAGATTTCTTTTCTGATATTTTTGAAAACTGTTGAAAGGATTTGGGCTCCGTTTTGCAGCGTGAAGTTTTTATTTACATTATCTTCTACCCCATACTCGCCAAGCAGCTTTGAAAGATATTCTACAATCCCGTGTTCACCGTAGGTTGCGCTGTAAAACTTACCGTTTGGTTTTAAGACGCGGCGGACTTCTGCAAGTGCTTTTGGAAGATCTGGCACGTGGTAGAGCATCATGTTTGCAATTACGACATCAAAGCTGGCGTCATCATAAGGAATGTTCTGGATATCAATTGAGCAGTAAGTTATGTTTGGGAGTTCGCCGATGGTTTGTCTGGTTGTTTCGATCATTGCGTCAGAAAAGTCAGAAAGCACAAGTTCTCCACATTTTTTTATAAGAGCCTCCTGCCCCTTCCACATGCTGCCGGTTCCACAACCAAGTTCCAGCACGCGGGCGCCTTGTTCAATTTCATAATGAGAATAAATCCAGTTTCCAAAGCCCTGTTTGTTTGTGGAATATTTATCGTGAATTGAAATGCGGGTGTTCAGGTTTTTTGAGGTTGAATACTGGTTTTGTACAACAGTTTTGTCATTAATCTGGTTCATTTTCTTACCTGTTATGTGATTATAACTGTTTATTTTCAGATGTGCAAAAAGAAATAACAGTGGAATAAAAAAATTACCTACAAACTACAAAAAAGTGCGGATTTTGTAGGTCAAAAAAACAAGAGTCCTCTAGTTGAAAAAGGCTAACGACCTACAAAACAAGAATAAAACTAATTCTTGTAGGTAGTTTTATATGATTATCAGTTTCTTGGATTGTAGAATTACCTACAATACACAATGAATTATGATTTTTGTAGGTAAATGTACACATTATTCTTTTTATATGGAGCGAAAAATACCTACAAAAACATCAAAATCTGTATTATTGTAGGTTATTTGACTTTTTGCATAGTCCTTGCAGTTTCAAAACAACCTACAAAACAATTGAAATTATCAATTTTGTAGGTCACTTTCACCCAAGACCTAAAAGGAGCCATCCATATCTTCCTATAGCACACAATCCAAAGATTTTGTACTATGGGAATGAGGAAAAAAAATGAAAAAACGAATACCAGAAATCATAATTATTCTGCTTTTGATTACTGTTTCTCTTTGTGGAGTTCTTTCTCTGGATTTTTCAAATGCTTATTCATATATCAATCAATATGGTGATGAAGTAAAACTTTTTGGAAGTGGAATCTATAAAGCTGATTCATATTTTAAAGCCCCGATTTTTATTGGTACTGATTTGTGTGTTTTGTTTTTCTGTGTGCCGCTTTTTTTAATATCATTAATAAAAGATTTGCGAGCCAGTACATCAACTACACAGTTGCGTCTTGTCTCAATCGAAGCGGTATGCTTGTATTATGCAGTAAGTTTGTGTCTCGGTGTAAAATATAATCGAATTTTTGTTTTATATGTAATTCTGTTTTCCCTGCTGTTTTTTACTCTGATTAAGAGAATGAGAAATTTGAGCAGATACGATTATTCTTTTGAAATGAAAAAATCAGATGCGGTATTTCTGATAATTTCTGGAATCTCTCTTTGTGTTGCCTGGTGGCCGGACATAATTCCAACTATTCTCAATGGAACTTCTTTGAAGCTGATAGAAAATTATACGACAGAACCAACTTATATGTTAGATCTGGGTATCATCTCTCCATTATGTTTTATTTCTCTGATTCTTATGAAAAAGAAGGATTCTTTTGGTGTAGTTCTGTATGCGATTTTATTGCAGTCAATTATTGTTGTTGCCGTAATGATGATTACTCAATCTGCGGTTCAATTTGCATCCGGGGTTGAAATACCATTACCAGCTTTAATTTCAAAATCAATTATTTTTGTTATTCTTGGTTTGTTTGCAATTGCTCTTGATCGAAAAAGAATAAATCAAAATGAAAATAAGGAAATATAAATATGATTTTTAATATACAGGATAGACAGGAAGCTTTTGATTTTATTCTTTCTATTGCAAAAGCGTGTGAAAAAATTGTTGCGCTGGTACAGGTTGGTTCCGGGGCTGTGGGATTTACGGATGAACACTCCGACCTGGATTTTGTTGTTGCGCTTGATTCAAATGATTCGATGAAAGAGGTGATGGATTATTTTCATCAGAAGGTTTCCCAAAAATATGAAATTGTTTACTTCGGGCAGATTGAGCAGAGACGGCTTGAGGTTTTTGTGCTTTCCAATCTGCTGGAAATTGATCTTGGTTTTGGCTGCTATGAGCAGGCCGCTGCAATGAAGCCTGCGTTCAAGGTGTTGTATGATAAGACCGGCGTTGTAGAACAAAAAATGATTGATTCCCGCAAGTGGATGGACGATGCAATTTTTGGTGACAAACAGAAAAAAGATATTGAGTTTATCTGTAGTCTGGTATGGCATCGTTTGATGCAGGCTGCGGTTGCAATTAATCGTGGGGCACTGCTCAGGGCACGAGGCATTATTGAATATGTCAGAACCTTGTATGTTGATCTGCTTGGTGACCGCTACAAACTAGAAAGCAAATTGAACCGCGAAATGGACAAGCTACCACCAGAAGAAATTGCTAAAATCAAAAGTACTTTTATTACCGAAGACACTTCGGATGCCATGTGGGTGAGTTTGTTGCGGCTAACAGATTTAATTTACAAGGAGCTCGAAGGCCAGCCTATTTCAATTTCAAAGGAAATGCTGCTGGAATATTATGAAGATTTAAAATAGGTGGGATTGAAATTGAGAAACAGAAGTGTAGCCATTGTTGTCCGCAATGGAAAAATCCTGATGGAGCGGTTGTGTTATAAAGATGCAAATAACGGGAAGGAATTCTTTTCGGTGCCAGGCGGTGGTATTGAAGAAGGAGAAACTCCAGAGCAGACAGTGCTGCGCGAGCTCAAAGAAGAATGCGGTCTGGACGGAACAATTGTAAAACCTCTTGCCATTGTGTGCTCGCACGGACGAAAGGAATATTCTTTTGAAGTAGCAGTCCCTGACGACCAGCAGGCCATTACCGGTTACGACCCCGAAGAAGTTGGCAGTGAAAATCCAGGGCTCCGTGAAGTTGTCTGGAAAAGTCTGAATGAGATTTGTGAAAAAGACCGTGCCTTCCTTTTTTCCTACGGGCTCATTCAGGTTCAGGATTTTTACCAGACAATTGTCGGCTGGGGTGATGAAATCTCTTATCCGGGACAAGTTTAATTTTTTGCAAAAAAAGTCGAGAAAATCATTTTAAGCAGATATATAATAAAAATATGTTCAGTGAAAAAGAGGAAATAAAATGACAAAACAACCGGAATGGCTTAATACTGCAGTTTTTTACGAAATTTATCCGCAGAGTTTTATGGATTCTAATGGAGATGGAATCGGCGACTTTAATGGAATTATTTCTAAGCTTGATTACATTAAAGAGCTTGGTTGTACTGCAATCTGGATGAATCCTTGTTTTGATTCTCCTTTTGGCGATGCCGGTTATGATGTTAGTGATTATAAAAAAGCGGCTCCACGTTACGGAACAAATGCTGATTTGAAAAAACTTTTTAAGGAAGCACATAAACGCAACATGCATGTACTTTTGGATTTAGTTCCAGGCCATACTTCCGTAGAACACAAATGGTTCAAAGAATCAATGAAGGCCCAGAAAAATGAATTTACTGACCGTTACATCTGGACTGATTCAATCTGGAAAGAACCAACTGGTTATGGCTCACTTCGCGGCATTTCTGACAGAGATGGTTCCTGCGTTGTAAACTTTTTTTCTCATCAGCCTGCATTAAATTATGGATTTTATAAACCAAGCGAAAGCTGGCAGCAAAGTTTTGATGATCCGGGACCTCAGGCAACTCTTGAAGCAATGAAAGATGTTATGCGTTTCTGGCTGAATCTTGGTGCCGACGGTTTTAGAGTTGATATGGCAGGCTCGCTTGTTAAAAATGATGAAGATGGAAAAGGTACTATTCGTTTATGGAAAAATGTACGCGCATTTCTTGATAAGGAATTTCCATCTGCAGCAATGGTTAGTGAGTGGGGTGAACCCGATAAATCTTTGCAGGGTGGTTTTCACATGGATTTTCTGCTTCATTTTGGACCTTCTCACTACAATGATTTATTCCGCTGCCGGGAGCCGTATTTTTCCAGTCGTGGAAAAGGTGACATAAAAGAGTTTGTAAAAAAATATCTGGAGAATTACGAAAAATCTGAACGAAAAGGTTTAATCTGTATTCCATCGGGAAATCACGATATGGACCGTCTTGCAAGAAGTTTAAATCCTCAAGAAATGAAAATTGCTTTTGCTTTTCTTTTGACTATGCCCGGCGCTCCTTTTATTTACTATGGTGATGAAATTGGAATGCGTTATGTTGAAGGTCTTGTTTCAAAAGAAGGAGGCTATGGCCGGACCGGTGCACGTTCTCCAATGCAATGGGATTCTTCTAAAAATGCAGGTTTTAGTTCTGCCGACAAAAAGAAGCTCTACATTCCTCAGGATCCGGCTCCGGATCGCCCTACTGTAAAACAGCAGATAGCAGATAAATCATCTTTGTGGCATGAAGTAAATGCTTTAATCAGCTTAAGAATGCAGACTCCGGCACTTCAAAATCTTGGTGAAATTGAGTTTATTGAAACTGGATATCCGCTTGTTTATAAACGAACTGCTGCTGATGGAAAAGCCTGTATTGTTGTCATCAATCCCTCTCATAAAAAATGCGAAGTTACAATGGAAGAGGGCCAAGTTTTGCATATTACAGGAAAAGGCGCAGAATATAA
>CAMKDH010000083.1 GCA_946411215.1 uncultured Treponema sp.
AAGGAGTTTGAGGAGTAGGTTTTGGAGAGTTTTTACCTACTAAAATGCAAAAAACACTTGTTTAGTGGGTAAAAAATTTTACAATTTACCTACTAAAATAACAAAAAGGATGTTTTAGTAGGTAAATTTACTTCCAAAATGCCTGAATTTACAGGTCTTTGACCATAATTATTTCAATTTTTACCTACTAAAATGTCAAAAATGCCAGTTTAGTGGGTAAAAACAACCGACTCACCTCAACAAACAACCTACTAAAACATAAAAAACAGCGATTTAGTAGGTAAAATTCCAGGTTTTTAGTTTTATAATGTACCTAAATCATGATATTGTTATATTATTGACTAAGGAAATACTATGAATATCCAAAAAACAACCACAAACGATATTCCCTGGGTTATGTTGATCCTTATGCGGAAGAAGATTTTTTCTTTGTTTCAGAAATTTTTGTGATTCCGGAAATGAAAAAGCATGGTGTTGGAAAAAAGCTTCTGGCCGAGCTGGAAAAAGTTTTGTCAGAAAAAGGAATCCATGTTATACAATTAATTTCAATAGAGGATAACGAAACCTTCTATAACAAAAGCGGCCTTGAGCGTGACAGTGTTTTCGTCCAGTATAAGAGATTTTAGAAATTATGATGATTGAAATCCTAACCTCCGCCAACCCGTGGTGGCACAAAACAATCTCCTTCGCCGAAACATGTTCTTGGAGGGCAGGCGCTACGCTTGCTCAAAAAATGCGTGACAATGATTTTGCAGCCAACGAACGCGTCCTCATCGCTATAGAAAATAACGAAATTGCAGGCTTTTGCACATTTACAAACAAAGACGAACTTCCCCCAGAATATGATTTTACCCCATTCATCGGCTTCCTCTTTGTAGATGAAAAACGCCGCGGCCATCGCTTATCCGAAAAACTTATTGACGCTGCCTGCAATCTGGCAAAAGCTCAGGGTTTCACAACAATACACGTTATGAGCGGTGAAGTTGGTCTCTATGAAAAATATGGTTTTGAAAAACTAGGAGACTATGCTACAATTTTCGGAACGACGGATCAACTGTTTGCAAAATCACTTTAAGGTATAAAAAAATCATGAACGACAAATTAAAACAGATTCTTTCCAATATGAAAAAATACAACGCGGGCATTATGTTTCAGGAGGTTTTTGGGTTTGAGCCGGAAACCGAATATGATGCGCTTGTGATTGCGCCGGGGTGGAAGCCTACAAAAATTCTGCGGGATCCTGCGTACAAAGTTACTGAGCTTGCCGTTCATTCTTATCTGTCGGGATATCTTGTAGAAAAGGACGGGCTTAAAGTTGCGTGGGCACAGGTTTTTTTTTGCAGGGGCAGTCGGTGGCCTTTCTACAGATTTTGAAATCGGCGACTTTTGCACGCCCGAGGTAAATATTTCTGCAGTTTATGCAAACAAATATCTGAACGAAAAGCTTACGGACTTTCATCCTTTTGAAAAAATATACCCAAATGCTTAAAATGAAAGGTGTAACGCAGAGCGTATTAAAATGGGATTAAACGGCCTGAGCCCTATTGAATTTAGAGCTCAATATGCCGCATAATTTTGTCTATAAAAAAGGGTTCAGTTCAAATTGCAGGGCTACTCTCTCCGCACAAATCTCAACTACCGCAACAAAAGCCTGAACGACCAGGTGCCGCAGGGGGAATGATTTTATCTGTAGCGTTCAATCAGTTCCTCACGATTTTTTACGCCGATTTTGGCGTAGAGGCGGCTGGTGTAATTTTCTACAGTGCGGGGAGAAATAAAAAGCTCGTCGCAAATCTGTTTGTTTGATTTTTCCTGCAAAATGGCTTCAAAAATGTTATGCTCCTGCTTGGAAAGAACAGAAACAATTGAGTCAATTTTATTCTGCGCTTCGGCCATATATTGCTCAATGTAGCTACCGCCGTTCTGCACAACTTCAAGGCAGTGTACTAGTTCTTCTTCTTTTGCAACCTTTGAGATATAACCTTTTGCTCCGGAATCTTTTGCCTGCAAAACAAAGCCTGTTGTATCGAACATTGAATACATTACACATTTGATCTGTGGATATTTTTCTGTTATCTGTTTAACTAAGGCAAAGCCGGTTTCGTCAATCAACTGAACATCAACAATTATTATTTCGGGGAAAACTTCATCACGGAGCTTGTCTTCAAGTTTGCTAAGGCATTCAAGACATTCAAGGCATTCTTTTGAGTTTGCAAAATCTTTAGGTACGCGCCAATCGGAGTGCTGCTCAAGCCAGGCTTTAAGACCGTTACGCACCATATTATGGTCATCTACAATATAAACTATGTTTTTCATTTTACGCTCTCCAAAGGCAGCTCTATTTTGATTTCCAGGCCGTCATTCTGAGCTGTAAAAAATTCTATTGAACCACCGATAAGTTCCATTCTATCTTTCATGCCGCGAAGCCCCAGATGCTCTTTGCTCTTGAGTTTTTTAGCAAGCTCATTTTGATTACAGCCTATACCGTCGTCCGTAACATAAATCAAAAGTTCAGGGCTGCCTTTAGAATCCTTATCTTTTTTAATGAAGATAGAAGCCTGTGTTGCGTAAGAATGTTTTTCTATGTTTGTAAGAGCTTCCTGTATTACCCGGAAAAGATTCTGCGTAGTTTCTTTCTCAAGCACAGGATACTCAAAGTCTTCGTCAACCTTGAAAACACAAGGAATGTGAGTGCGAGCACTGAACTGCAGAACCAGCGAATTGATTATCGAAATAAGTTCAAGCTGTGTAGAATCACCTTCGTTATGACTTGCAAGTTCAGCCGGAGTAAGGTTATAGCAGATGTTACGCAGCTTAATTATACAGTCAGTTGCAAGGTCCTCGATTTTTGTCTGACGGGCTTTAGAACTTTCATCAACATTAAGATTTTCTGTTTCAAGACGAAGTACACGAATATCCTGCACAACAGAGTCATGAATATCACGGCTGATTTTTGCCCGCTCCTTTTCCTGAATATCAAAAATCATTTTGTTACGTTCAATGAGCGAATCAGATTTTTGCCCCATCCTGATTTTTTTAACTGCAAGAATCAAAACTAGAGCAAAAACTATAAGAATTCCAACAAAGGCTATGATAAGCCAAAGCTCTCCCAAAACTTTCTGTCTTGTAACAAAAGCACGGTCAATCTTTTCTGCCGCTCTTTTTGCAAGCTCCAGACTGTCATATTTATTCACTTTTTCTGTAATACAGTTAAATACCCACCAGGAACTTTCATCTTCATCGCAGATTAAAAGGGTGTATTCTGTATACTTTAAGCACTGTTCATGTTCTCTTGTTACAACTGCTTCAGGGCGTTTTTTTTGCATAAAATTATAAAAAGAATTAAAACTTGTATGCTCCAGCGAAGACGGAGTTTTTAAAATAAAAGTTCCTTTTCTATCTTCCACCTTGTAAAGCATCCCCTTAAAGGACTTGCTGCCGTTTTTCCAAACCTCTTCATCATGAAGAAGCCAGACACCGGTTTTATTCACGGCAAAATACCCTCGATTGTCGGACATAGACACATGGTCAAGCTTGAGCGGAAAATCCTTTATTGATGTCTGCGATGCAGTCCAAAGTCCGGGAGAAGTTCCCCATGCAGAACAAAAATAAAAATTTTTTGAATAAGGGCTGAATACAATGTTTCCGACTCCAGGACCCGAATCCCAGAGCTTATGAATTCTTACATCTCTCATAAAGAGCCCGTTTTGAAAGTAGTAGATCGTGTCGATGTATTCTTCTTCATCAGTTACGTGCATTAGAAAAAGAGAGTTATCTTCATTACCAACGAAGTTCCATACAGCGATCTTCTGAAAATCTTCGGAAAGAGTTTCAGAAAAAGGCTTGTCTTCTACCAAAGTATCAGTCTGAGCCGAAAGTGAGAAAACTGTAAATATAGAAAAAATGGCTAAACAAAAAAGCTTTCTAAAACGCATATAACAATTATACATCAAGATTTTTAAAATGATATACAGAGTTGAACTCACAAAAACATAAAAAAAAATTGTGAGTTCAACTCTGTATTTTTTTCATAAAAATACAATGATAATTATCATATATTCAGCGTCGACAAAGCGATGTTTTTATAGGAGTGTTTATGAAAAAACTATTAATCAGTTTGTTTTTGGTTTGCAGTATATGTGCGGCTTTTGCTCAGGAGAAGCTGCCTTTTACCAAGGGCATCAATATGCTAAGATTTTTTGAAACCTGGAATAAAGGAGATCTGCCAAATCTATATAAGCATGATGAAGCAGATTTCGCCTGCCTTAAGAGCATGGGGGTAGAGGTAATTCGTCTTACTGTTCATTTTGAACTTCTTATGGAACCTTATAACACAGGAACTATTTATGATTTTGTCCTAGAAAAACTAGACCAGGTCTGCGACTGGGCGGAAAAATATCAGATTTATCTTATCATAGATAATCATGCCTTTAATTCAGAAGCAGAGGATAATAATCCTCCCACTGCAAAAATGTATAAAGAACATCTTGAAGCTGTATGGTCTCAGATTGCAGAGCGTTATAAAGACAGAAGCGAATACATCATTTATGAAATAATAAATGAACCAAAAGGGGGTGGTGACATTTCTGCAAAATGGTACACTATCCAGCAGGAAATAATAGACCTTATCAGAACTTATGATACAAAACATGCGATTGTTGTAAGTGGTGCAGACTGGTCAAGTCCTGACACCCTTGTAAAAATGAAACCTTACAAAGATCCTAATCTTATTTATACCTTCCATTTTTATGAGCCTATGTTATTCACTCATCAGGGGGCAACTTGGGTAGGACAAGGTATGGCTAATACAAGTGATATTCCCTTTCCTTATGAAAAAGCACGAATGCCTAAACTTAATAAAGAAGCTGCTTCAGATGGTTGGGTTCAAAGTATGTATAATGAATATTATAATATAGGAACTGCAAAATACATAAATCAGAGAATTAAAAAAGCAGCAGACTGGGGTAAAAAGAACAAAGTTAGAATCTTGTGTGGTGAAATTGGTGCAAAGGTCTGGACAAATCCTGTAGACAGACTCGCCTGGATAAATGCAACAAGAACAGCTCTGGAAACAAATAAGATTTCTTACTGTTGCTGGGGTCTGGATGGTTCAGACGGTTTCTTAAAATCAGATGCAGGGAGTATGATTTTTCCTGATGATATTGATAAAGATGCCCTTGAAGCTTATGGCTTTAAAATGCCAGACCCAAAGCTTGCTGAAAAAGCATCTATTACTATAACTTCTCAAAAACCATATCTGGTTTATGACGGTATATTAGGAGCTGGAGTTGGCAAAGGCTACTGGGGAAATGTAAAGGAAGTAAAAAAAGATGCCAGCAGTGATTACTGCATGCTGGCTTCATACCCAGGTCAACAAAATGGCTGGATATTTTGGCTTCCTGGCAAAGTTACTTCAATAATTGCAGAGGCTCCTCAGTCTTTTATCGTAAGCTTTGCTATAAAATTTACAGATGTTAAACAGGAATTCCGTTTTCACCTTTCAGATGCAGACGAAGGAGAAGCTCTTCCTCCGTGGGAAAATTCTGTCACAATAAGGGCTGCTGATTATTCTGTGGGTAAATGGATATCAGTGGAAATTCCATTTTCAAGACTAAGTGAAAGCGGTGCGTGGTCAAACAAGGCAAATAAATGGTTCCCTCCTCAGGGGAAATTTGACTGGTCACGCTTGGACAGCATCTATCTAGACTTCGATGATTTTGATAACAAAAACATCGGCGACATCTACATCGACGATATTGTGATTAAGAAGAAATAAAGTTTTAGGGAACTTTCGTCTATATTTTACATTAGAAAGTTCCCTATTTTTCAATATATCATCAGGTCGCTGAAAGTGGTGGAGTAGACCACCAGTCACTCCTACCAACTTATTTAAACTTTACCGCAGTTCCATAAGCCACAATTTCTGCGGCGCCCTGCATGACGGCGGAAGAACCATACATCATTCCTACAACTGCGTCGGCACCAAGGGCTGTGGCTTCATCAACCATTCGTTTGGTGGCAATCTGGCGGGCTTCGTTGAGCATTTCTGTGTAGCCTGCAATTTCGCCGCCTACCAGAGTTTTGAGGCTTGCCATTAAATCGCGGCCTACATTTTTTGACTGAACGATAGTTCCCTTTACAATTCCTAAAACTTCATATTCCTTACCCGGAATTGAATCAATAGTTACGAGCATCATATTCTTCTCCTCCATTAATTTCTTTTATTCTTTGAATCAATGCAATAATAATTCCAACAACCAGCCCGATTAAAATCAGACCGGTAACAATAACCGGACCCAATATTTTTGGTTCCGTCCTGTAAACAAAAAGTGTGGCAATAAAGCTTATAATCAAAATCAGACAGAAAACTCCTGCTGCTGCAACGGCGCCCGATTTCTTTTTTCTGTTTATGTCTTCTTTTTGTATGTCTTTAAATTTTGTTCCCTGACTTTCCATCTTGTCCATCTCCGAAAGATAGAATGAAGCTTTCAGAGTTTTTAAATCAGTGGTTTCATCTCTGAGCCGGGCACAAAGCTCTTTCATAACCTGTGCGTTCTGCTCTTCTTTTTCAATCCGCTCAATCTGCCGGTTCATGCTCTGCGTAATCGAAAGTTTTCCTGTCTCAATAAGCCTTATTTCTTCAATCGGAACAGAAAGCTTTCTTAGCAGTTTGATTTTTTCCAGCTGACGAACATCTTCAAGCGAGTATTCCCTGTAATCATTCTGGGGATTTCGCTTTGGGCATAAAAGCTTTTGATCTTCATAAAAGCGGATGTTCTTTTTTGTGATTCCAACTAATTCTTCAACCTGATAAATCTTCATAATTTTTTCCTAAAATTATTATACTTCAGATTCTTCATACCTGACCTCCTCATTTTTGTTACCTTTAGTCTAAGGCTTCCACCAAGTGGAAGGTCAAGTTTTTTTTTAAGATTTTTTAATTTTTTTTCAAAAAAATAATACACCTGTTACATATCAGAATTCGGAACCCTGTAAATATAAACTCGTTTGGATTTTTGCTGGCCGTTTGGATAATGTTCATAGCTATAGGTTTTTATGAAATTATAATTCTTTTCGGCAGCTAACTCGCCGTACTCGTTGTATTTAAAATATTGCGGAGTGCCTGTACCGTTTTCTCTAAAATTATACCACTTATCTATTCGCAAATATTTAGTAGTGATTTTTATGAGGCGGTTATTGTTGTCGTAGGAATAAAGCTGGATGTTTCCGGTATTGCCGTTTTTGTATATCTTGCTGCAAAGAAGTCCGTCATAATATTCGTATTTTTCTGTATTCGGGTAAGATGTAGCCAGGTCATAGTCATACTGAATCAACTGATTCTGCTCGTTATAGACCCATTTTTCCCGAGCCTTGTATTCATTCCTAGAGCCTTTTCCATATTCAATAAGATTTCCCCTGTCATCATATATCCATTTTTCATTTGAGCTGTTGCCGGTTTTTTTGCCGTCTTTATTAAGATAGACTGTAGATGTGCTGGATAATTTTTCTTCCTTTTGTCCGGCTTCTTTTCTATAAAATCTTTCTGTGTATCCATCGTCATAATCATCATATTCAGAACGACCTTCATAACCGGTAATAACATTTATGCGTTTTGTAATTCTTCCTTTGTCATCATATTCATATCTCATTTCCTGAGGTTCGTCATAATTATTTTTATATCTGGAAACTATTCTATTTCCATTGCTATCATACTCGTAATAATAATCAATGAGTTTTCCATCATCATTTGCTTTTACTTCGTGAATGACATTGCCCTTTTGATCATATTCATATTCTTCAGAAAGTTTAAACAGTTTTTTTCGTTGTAGATCTACACATTCCTGATCCAACATATTGCTGATTTCTGCTACTTCTCTTGCTGACACTCTTATAGTATCTTTTGGATTATATTGTTTCTTTTCAAAGACTTTTGCGAAATCAATTTTAGTACCCTCCGGCAAAATTGCATCATCATAGACAAAGCCCATTGAATTTCCTTTAAGCCGGTATTTGAGATTTTTTACAGGAATTGCATCAACCGTTGAAGCTTTTGGCGGAAACATTTTGCAATCATCAAAAGAAAGAAGAATTTCCACCGGAGAAAGATTTCCATCTTTATCTTTGGTCTGATTTATTTGCAGGGAATATTCATTATTTGAAATATACCAGTCACTTGCAAGAGTTGTCCCATAGCTTCCTTCAGACTCCTTGAGTTTGAATTCCTTTATGAGGCCATCAAATCCAACATACATTTTTTCAATTTGAAGATAATCCAGAAGACCTTGAAGTTCAACTATATCTGCCCAGGCAATACGACCAGAAAGAACAAGGCCGTCTTTTGTAAAATATTGTGAGTCGATATAAATATTTCCTAAATCAAAAAATGGTATATAGCGTATATCAGCAGAAAGAGTTCCGTCTTTTCGAATAGAATAATAATTCGATAAAAAGATTCCATCAAGAATACTGTTTTCCGGAAATTTTAGACTCGCATCATTAACCTGGAATCCATAATCAGGATGTATGCCACAAAAGGTTCCTTCCAGAACTGTTTTATCAAAGGAATAAGTTTTTTCAAAATAACTACTGCATCTTTTTCCAGACCAAACAACTCCGTCTTTATCTATATCAACCTCATACCTTGAACGGTTGCTCTGCTGATTTGGAAAGGATGTTTCAAAAGTAAGCATTAGACCATATAGTGAATCAAATTCATATTCATAAACAATATCATTTTCATCCAGAATTCTTATTTTATCTTTGCGGTTTGTTATACTTACAGGCTTCTCCATATAAGCTATTTCTATTGTCTCTCCCCAGTCATTCTCAGTTTGAAGCTGCATATTCAGATTTCCTAATTGCAGGGAGTTTTGGCCAAAATAAATTACTGCATTTTTAATTGTTACTTTACGGAGATTGTCCTGATCTATAGTTAGATAATCCATTGTAAATGGATAATCAAACATATTAACTTTATCTTTTTTGTTTTTTGCTTTTATAAGAACATCTGATTTATTAAGACTGATATCAAAGTTTTCTTTATCAAAGCTTGTGTTTAAGGCAGGCAGGTAGACGCTGGTTAAATCTATGGAGAATTTTTTGCCATCCCAATATGAATTATTGCACTTAATGGTGCAGTGTTTTTCGCTGTTTTCAATTATTTGTTCCTGAGTATAAGGTTCAGTTGAAATAATTTTTGCATCTGTTGAAAAAATGGTTTTTCCTAATTTGATCCAGTTTCCAGAAAAGAATCTGTTGTTACGGGGTTCCTGTGCCACGATAAGATATTTATCCTTTTCTTTTTGAAGACTGACTTTCTCAAGAACCACATAAATATTTTCACCAGAGCTATATGAGTTTACACCTTGGTCATCCGACCTGCCGCTTTCAAAAGATCCGTCATTAAGAATGTAAAAATCTGTAAAAGACAGAATTAAATATGGCTTCTTTATCTTTCTGGCTGCAAAAGATTTTGCGTCAATGTTTACAAGAATCTGGGCGTAACCATGTATTCCTTTGTCATCTACTTGGGCATCGTATAGCTGAATATGAAAGTTTTGTGTCTCTACAGCCACTACATATTTGAAATTTTCATATCTTTTGCCGGAATATTTAAAAATCGAACCATTCCCAACTATCGGGTATGCAGAAAAATTTCCCGGAAGCTTCTGGAAAAATTCCTTGAATAGTTTATTGTTGTTTTCAAAATCCTTGTTAAAAGTTGGGTCGTCGGAAAAAGTTTCTAATTCATATTCATACAATTTTCCGCTTTGTTTAATCGCGTTGCTTAATGATAAATCCTTAAATTCTGCAGAAAAACAAATTCCAAAATTAATGAAAATGCAGAGGAAAACAATTACAATTTTTTTCATAAAAAATCCTTATTAACAAAAATATTAATGCGGAAAGTATAACATATAAAATAAATAAAATCATAATTTGATAATGAGCGGATAAATTAGTTGTTCGCAAAAAACATTTAAGGTATAGTTAATTTATGAACGACAAATTAAAACAGATTCTTTCCAATATGAAAAAATACAACGCAGGAATTATGTTCCAGGAGGTTTTTGGGTTTGAGCCGGAAACCGAATATGATGCGCTTGTGATTGCGCCGGGGTGGAAGCC
>CAMKDH010000084.1 GCA_946411215.1 uncultured Treponema sp.
ACGGTGCAAAATCATGATGAGATTTCCCGGTTTTTCCTTCCATTCTTCTATAAATGCAAGAAGTTCGGCCGAAAAAACGGACTTTCCGCTTTGTGCCATAAATGCAATGCTCCTATAAAATATATGTCATTGCCGCGGTCCCTGAGCTAGTCGAAGGGCCCCGACAAACTAAACTAAATAGCCTTTCTATTATAATGCATTTTATTTGAAAAGTATATAGAAGTCATTGTAAAAGGTTTTACAAGTCTAATAATTCTCTATCCATTCATTAAAGTGGTTCAGGTAGCGGTACTGCAGGCATTCTTTTATAGTTCCGTCGCCATAACGGGCATATTTGTTGATATAAAAGCGTTCGGTACAACGACATTCCATTTCTTTTGAATGAATACCCCACAATTCTGTTTCTATACTATAAAGAGGAAAGCCTTCGTCATCAAAAGTAATCCATATTTCACGTTTTTTATCCGACATAGAATTAGTCTCATAGGTATGGGTTACCAAATGTTCAAAACCGTAGAGGCGGTCATTTTCATCATAATGCCACCAGGATTCTTCAACAACATTGCCATCCATTTTATCGTAAATTATGCGATCCTTGT
Organism: uncultured Treponema sp.; assembly: GCA_946411215.1. Lineage (GTDB taxonomy): Bacteria > Spirochaetota > Spirochaetia > Treponematales > Treponemataceae > Treponema_D. The sequence continues at coordinate 600 of CAMKDH010000084.1, forward strand.
CATCATACTCTACCCAGAAATTATCCACCCGATATTTTCTGCCTTTTTCATCATACCAGATTTGCCGGCCGGTATAAGTCTTTTCATAAAGAAGCTTTCCTTCTGCAGAAAAGTTTTTTTGAATTATATCCTGCCTGTAACCCTTATTGCTTGTATAAATATAACTTCCATCGGCAGCATATTCATATTTTTCCCAGGAGCTTTTATCTTCGTTATCTTCACTACTATCTGTATCTGAAACATGAAGAATAATACGGTTTTTATCATCATATTCATAAAGTTCGTTTGTTACGTATTGTTTTAATACAGTTTTCTTAGAGGCATCAGTATATGCACAAAAAGTGATTTTTGTAGAGGTAATTAATCCATCAGGCCTGTAAGAGTTGACCAGTTCACCGTCTTCATAACTTTCAAGTTCTGCTTTAGTTTCGTCTACATAAATTTTCCCTATAGACTTTTTGGAAACAAGATTGTTATCCTGATTATAGACATACCATTCTTCCTCTTCTAAACCATAATCAATAAAATCCTTAAAAGAATGAAGGATATTTCCATTTTCATCATAATCATAAGAAGCAAAATACTCTTCTCCGGCAGCTTCATCATATTTGTGGATTAAATTATCGTGTGAATCATATTCAAAATATTCTGCAGGCTCTTCTTCGTCATTCGATGGAACAAAATTAAAGTCTTCATCTACAGTTCTTAGTCTGGCACGTTTTTTTATTACCTTGCCGCTTTCGTCATACCAGTATTCATGCCAATCATCACCCCTGCCACTATCATCATCAAAGCGTTCTTCTTCATCTTCCCATGCATAAGAATAACTCACACTTCCGCCTGGATAATAAGAGCGAAAGCCTTCCGTAGGCGTCTCAAAATTCAGCCGGTACTTTCGCGTGATGTTGCCGTTTTCGTCATACTCTTTAATTCTTTTTTCATTATTCAAAAGATTAGGCTGAACATATCCTCTCAAGCCTTCAAAGCCATCATAAAATATTTCGCGCCCCTTTTCATCAAACAGATAATGCTCGGCCGGCAAAAACTCAGCAGTAACCGGAACAGGATATTCCTTAAAATGCTCTTTTACAGAGATTTGTTTAGTAATAGATTCCTGAACTTTGATAGAGCTTGTTGCGCAAGATGCAAATAATAAAGAAAGCAGAACAAGAGCGATAAAAAATAGATTTTTCATAAATATAATTTCCCCTTTATGTAAACTTTTAGACAAACATTTCCTTTATTTGTCAAAACTTTTTACACTTCCACCGAGCCCTGGCGGAGGATTTTTACAGAGCCGTTGGTGATGCTTACCAAAGTTGAAGGAAGGGCGCCTTTTTTGTCGCCGTCGTTTACTATGAGGGTTACTTCGGGTTGGAATTCTTCTATTATTGAGGATTGGGTGTCGAGGACGGGCTGGCCGCTGCGGTTTACGCTTGTGCTGTAAATTGGGGCACCACACAGGCTGATTACTTTACGGAGCCATTCATCGCCGGGACAGCGGAAGGCAATTGTAGAGGCACCAGACCCTCCAACGCCAGGTTTTGTGTTTACAATTATTGTGAGTGCGCCTGGCCATTTCTGGAGCAATTTTTCAGGGACAACATCGTCTGTGTACTTTTTAAGATCTTCAGGGCATGCAATCAGCTGGATCAAAGGCTTTGTTTCTGCCCTACCCTTTATTGCGCGAATGCGGTCATCGGAGCCGTTGCCTACAATTCCGCTAAAGCCGTAAACTGTGTCTGTTGGAATTATTACTACTCCGCCCTGTTTTAATACGCTGACAGTTTTTTCAATAGAATCAGAGTCTGATTTTTGGATAATGGATGCAGGCCCGTTGCCCGTACTCACGTCAGAGCCCTTTTTTGCCATCTTTACATACGGATTTTCCTGAGGTTTTTCCTCACTTTCAAGCATCCAGTTTTTTCCATCATATTTATAAATTGTTTCTTCGCAGTTTCCTTTAAGGCCGTTTCCCCAGAAATGTTCAACACCACGATTTTCAAGCACACACATAAGAGCTGCAAGAATTGCACCATGCGCAACAACCATTATTCTTGCATCCGGATTTTTATTATAATAAGGCTCAAGCACTGTATGAACAAATTCTGCCATGCGCTTAATTCCAGATTCAAAAGTTTCGCCGCCTTTTGGAGGAACATATTTTGCAGGTTCATCAAAAAAGTATTTTCTTGGTTCGTCGGTGTTCATCCATTTGTCAAAAGGAACGCCTTCGCCTTCTCCAAAACTGATTTCTTTGAGGAGATCGATTTTGAGAACGCCCTTCGACAGGCTCAGGGACCCCGTACTAATAATGCATGCAGTCTCATACGCTCTGCTCAGGGGTGAAGAAAAAATCTCATCAAAGTGAACATCCTTAAGGCGTTCTGCAAGCTTTACTGCGGCAGCACGTCCTTCTTCATTCAGAGGAATATCCTGTGCCCCCTGAAACTTGCATTCCTTGTTCCAGTCTGTCTTTCCGTGTCGTACAATATATAATTCCATATTAAAACCTTAGTCTTCGTAAGAAGGTAATTGAACTTACAACAAAATTTGTAATTTCGTTTGTTGGATAAATCTGGAAACGCACAACCGCATCGCCAGTCTGCTTTGTAATGCCGAGCGTCCGCCCTATTACCTTAAAATATTCATTTTCATTATCAAACTGAGGAAGTGTAATTTCCATCATATCATTTTCTTTTAAGCCAGCTTCAAAAAGATGAATCTTGCCGCTAAAGTCCATGCCTTCTGCTTCCAGAATCTCAGAACGAACAGAAGTTGTCATGAGCTGTTCTTTTGAAACAATCAGTCTGTTACGAATGCGTACTGCAAGAACTTCACGCTGATTTTTTGTTAAATCAAGATTATTCAGCTCGGCCTTGAGCGAATTCAAAAGATGTCCCGCTGCAGCAAAATTGATTTTTTCAACAGAGCCGTTTGCACCCGTAAGAGGAACACCCGCAGTAAGAACAGGAAAATCAAGCTTCTCGCCATCGGCAAAAGAATCCTTTACCCTGCCCATAAAATCAAGACCGCTTTCTTCGATAAAATCATTTATATTTGCTTCGAGCGGAATATCAAGAAGGTAGATTCCAGGTGCGAGAGTTTCTTTTATATGACTGCTGATATTTGGATTTTTTTCTATAAAATCAATATTGTTCTGCGCAACCTTGAGCACGTAGCCTTTATAAAGCATTGCAGAACTGTAGGCTTCGTACCATTCGCTTATTGAAACTTTAAGGTTCTGAGGCAAATCATAATTTGTATGCTTTTGAAGTTCCTCGCAGATTTTTTCTACATTCCAGCCCTTATCAAAAGCATGAGAAACAGACTGGCGCGAAATATCATATTCTGTAACAAGGCCAAAACGTTTGATTTCCAAAAACTCTGTAAGTGGCAAAAGTTCACTAAGCGCAAGACCTGGCATTACGCTTACAGTAAAGGTTGAATCAATGTTGATATTTTTAAGCCCGGACTGTGAAGTTTCCGGAGCCTGATTGTATGAATAAACAGGTGTGCCATTTTCGTCGCTGCCTGATTTTTGTAAAAGTCCAAGCTCTACTGCAGACTCAAGCATGCGGTCTATAAGAGAACCTGCCTGTTCTGGAAGAATTGCATTTTCCTGGCGGGCTGCTTCAAGCATTCTTGTAAATCTTGATTTTGAACCTGTTGATGCGGCTGATGTTTTTCTGCTGCCAACAAGAAATCCAAGTCGAATAAGATTTTCAAGAGTATAACTTTGATTTTGAATAGAACTGAGTGTATCAAGTAAAAGCTGTGCTTCTTTTTTGAGTCCCTCGCGTCCAAATCGTGAACAGGAAGCGGCACAAATAAGAGCGTACTGCTTTGACTGTTCAAGCTTTGCAAAAAGTTCAAAACGTTTGCGATCGGATTCGTATGTTTTTGGACCTTCGCGCAAAAGGTTGAGATTTATAAAAGCCGCAAGCACAAGCTGAATTGCTTTTTCGTGCCCCGGAAAAATTGCTTTTATTTTTGTAAGAGAATTCTTTTTTACTTCGCCGTCCATTTTGCAGGAGCAGCCTTTTGTATTTATAAAAGAAATAAAGGCAGCTAAAAAATCAGGCGAAATTGCAAAAACATCATCAATAGATTTTTGCAAAACTGTAGACGGCTGAACGACATTTGAAATGCTTATATATTTAGAAAGCTTATCTTTTATAAAAGGATTAATTTTGAGGATTTTTTTATCACTATATTCCTCTGATTTTTCGTAAACCAAAAGGCGCGCCATAAGATTTGAAAGCTCTGAAAAAACTTGCGCCATTGAATACTTGCCTATAAAAAATTCAATGAGAGTTTCCTGTGTAGCATTTGGAAGAAACCAGATTGCAGTAAGAATCTCAATATCAAACTCATCGAGCAGAGAAATTATGCTTTGGGAATTAGATTCGTTTTTTAAAAATCCGGCAAGCTGTTCTATAAGGCGCTGTTTGTTATAAGGAGTTTCAACCTCTCCAAGATAAAGACGCACAATTTCAAAAAACTTGCTGTCAGAAAGAGAAGATATGCTTTGTTCCCAGGCCTCTGCCTCTTGTGCAAATTGAGCGGTCATCTGCATTACAAATCTTCTCCCTGTGCGTAACGTACAATTCTATAAGAGTACCCCTGCTCGGCAAGGAACTTCTGTCTGTTTGAACTGAATTCTTCTTCTACAGTATTTCGTGTGATAAGTGTAAAAAATCGGGATGTTCTTTCTTTTGGACGCAGGATTCTTCCAAGTCGCTGTGCTTCTTCCTGGCGGCTTCCAAAGGTTCCGCTCACTTGAATGGCAAGAGAGGCGTCTGGTAAATCTATTGCAAAGTTAGCAACTTTAGAAACAACAAGAACTCTGATATTTCCTTTTCGGAAGTCCCCGTAGATTTTGTCGCGTTCTGCTGTTGGAGTTTTTCCTGTAATTATAGGAGCCCCAAGCTCTTTTGCAATTTCTGCCAGCTGTTCAAGATACTGACCTATTACAAGAATTTTATCCTGAGTATATTTGTTTACAATCTGCTTTACTAACGGCAGCTTATCTGGATTCTGACTTGCGATTTTATGTTTTTCGCGTGCACCTGCTACTGCATAATCAATTTCTTTATAGTCCGGTAAGTCTACTCTAACTTCTATACATTCTGCACTTGCAATCCATTTGTCGCGTTCAAGCTCTTTCCATGGAACATCATAACGCTTTGGACCAACAAGACTGAATACATAACCTTCGCAGCCATCTTCGCGGACTAAAGTTGCAGTAAGACCTACGCGTCGAACAGCCTGAAGCTCTGCAACAACACGGAATACAGGAGCGGGAAGCATATGAACTTCATCATAAATAATTAGTCCCCAAGGGCGCTCGTGGAAGAGTGAAAAATGAGGAAACGGACCTTCTCTGTCTGGTCTCCATGTAAGAACCTGATACGTTGCAACAGTAACAGGCTTTATATCTTTTGATTCGCCTGTGTATTCAGAAATATCATCGGCAGTGAGGTTAGTTTTGTCTAACAGCTCATCGATCCACTGGTGAACGGCACTGATGTTTGTTGTAATAATGAGCGTGCTTGTTTTAAGCATATCCATTATCTGCATGCCCACAATTGTTTTACCAGATCCGCACGGAAGAACAATTGTTCCAAAGCCGGTACCAGGGCCCTTATCTCCCACAAGAGCTTTTGCAGCCGAAGTCTGATAGTCTCGGATAACAAGAGGAGCGCCGGAAGATGTTTGAGTTTTTAAGTTTATTTCCAGAGGTTCGCCGTCTGTTAAAGCAACCTCATCTTTTACAGGCCATCCCGCCTCGAGCAGAAGCTGTTTTATTGTACCGCGGTCTGTGAGCTTTATGAGATAAGTGTTTTTTGTATCCCCCGCGCCCAGCATCTTCTTCACCGCTGTATTTGCACCAATTTCCTTATAAATTGCTTCACTCTGCGCCTGAAGACTAAGATACTGCTCTTCATCATCCTTTGTTTTAGGAACTTCAACGAGTCTTATTTTTCCAAAACGTCCGCTTACTTCATTTATCCATGCAACAACAGACTGCGGAACATCATAACGCGCATATTTATTAAGAACATTTACAGCATCCTCTGCACTAAAACCCGCACTTGCCGCATTCCACAAAGAAAGAGGAGTTAATTTATATGTATGAAGATGTTCAGGAGATTTTTCGAGCTCTGCAAAAGGAATAAGCGCATTCCGACATTCCTCAGCAAGCGGAGCATGCACATCAAGCAAAAGAGAACGGTCTCCCTGAACAATCAACGGATTTTCGTAATTCATGGTAAAGTACCATTATATCAAAAAATGAATTGTTCGTTCAAGGAAAAACCTTTTTTTATAACGAGGGGAAGATTTAATTATTGTCGGGTTCGGTTACGGTGTATTTTATGGCGTAAGTTCCGGTGCCCTGTTCCCAATTATAAGGATAATATGAGGCAGCTGCTATAACAACTGTACCATCGCTTTTTGCTGTAAAAGAATATGGGGTGTTATAGCATACACTTGCACTACTATAGCTGTCGCAAATAACAGGTAAACTAACATTTGATTCTACACTATAAAAAATCTTTAATCCTATATTTGCAGTTTTATTGGTTATTCCACTTCCAGCATCTATATCGTTCAAATATATTTTATAAGTATTTCCCTCGATTACATCTATTTTATATTTATTAATCTGCCCATTAGTTATAATATCATCATCTACCCACTCGTTAACTAAGAGCGAATCATACTCAGGACGAGTACGATATTTTATGGCATAAGAACCTATTCCTCGTTCCCAGTTATAAGGATAATAAGAGGCAGCAATTATTTTGATTGTTTGATTATTTGTTGTTACGAAGGAATAAGGGTATACATAACAATTACTGGTAGTATTATAGTTGTCACAAATATAAGTTCCATCACTAAGGAATATCTTCAAACCCACATCTGCTGTTTTGTTTGTTATTGCACTACCTGCGTTTGTATCTGCAAGATAAATAAAATAGCGCGTTTTATCTTTTCCCTCAACAATGTATTTATTTGTCTGTCCTTCTGCAATAATCTTGTCATCAAACCAGATATCTTCCTCAAGCATATCATATTCAGAGCGGGAAGTATATTTTATACCAAAAGTACCGGTGCCACGTTCCCAATTATAAGGATAATAAGAGGCTACTGTTATGGTTACAACACCACTAGCTGCTGCTGAAAATGTAAATGGCTTTGTATAACAATTATCTGCATTTTTATAACTACTACAAATTGTTGTTCCATCAGAATGTGATATAATCATACCTGCATCAGCTGTTTTAGTTCGGTCTCCATCACTTGAATCATTCAAATATATAAAATAACGAGATCCTTTGATTACTTGAAATGAATATTTCCTTATCTGACCATCTTTAGAAATCGTACCATCAACAGGTTTGTTTTCCTCCAGCGTTATTATTCGTGAATTTTCTTCTTCGAGTTTCTGTTCTTCGGTAGGAATAAAACAACTAGTAATTAAAAGGGATCCAAGCATCACTGAACAAGCACACAATTTTACAAATACATTTTTTTGTTTGTTCATATAAACTCCACTGTTTTTTATTTTATTATATTTAGGGATTTTTTTACTGTCAATAAAAATGATCACGAGTTTGGTACGGGGCTTACTGGTACATTGCCTTATAAATCCCTCGTGCAAAAGTTGCAGCATATTTTTCGTTTTGAGGACGGTTTATTAAAATGATGATTGTAGTTTTTGTGTCGGGGTGGTAGGTGCTGAATGAATTAAAAACGTTTGTGGCGCCGCCGTGGAAGATTTCACCATTCTGAACGTAAAAGCCGTAGCCGTAGGATTCAGAATCTATCATTTTTTTGTAGGTCTTTTTCTTTACAACTTTTCCGCGAAGAAGGGATTCATTCCATTTGTATAAATCAACAACGCTTGAATTAACATCGCCGTAGCCTGTGGCAAAACCGTAGGGAATGCTGTAGTAGCGGTTTTTCCAGTCATAGCCGCGGGTGTCTGTCTTCTGAAACTCGATGTTTGTGTTAGTCATTTTGCAGGGAGTAAAAATGTATTTTTTCATATACTCCGCAAACTCCATGCCCGAAACCTGCTCAATGATTTTTGCAAGCAGATAGTAATTTGTGTTGCAGTAAAAATATTCTGTTCCAGGTTTTATAAAAAGCGGTGCGTCATTCAAATATTTAAGGATAATTTCCTGCTCCACAGGCTCGTTGCGCACAGTTGCATTTTCAATTTTGGTAGCGACCTTTGTTGGAAAAAATTCGTATGGTGCATTAAGACAATCAGTAAGGCCAGAGTGCATGTTCAAAAGCATTTCTACAGTAATGTCATCCGCATATTGGAAATCAGGAAACCATCGCGAGATTTTATCATTTACATTAAGCTTCTTTTTTTCAACAAGCTGCATGATTGCGGCGGCTGTCATCTGTTTTGTAATGGAACCAATTTCAAAAGTTGTGTTGATTTGAATCTGATCAGAATCAGGATTTTTTCTGTCGCACAAGCCGTAGCCCTTTGCAAGAATGATGTCTTTGTTTTTAGAAATGAGCAGCGCACCGTCAAAGTTTTTTTCATCAAGATACGCTTCGATTTTTTCAATTTCTTCAGAATAAGAAGGATTTATGATCTGGTCGCTGGCAAATTGATTTTTAGTTGAGCAGGCACAAAAGAAAAGCGGGAAAACAATGAGCGCTACAGTTAGGCGCATATAACGGATTTTTATTTTTATTAAATTGCCTGTCTCCATATTCCATATTATATTTATAGATGAAGAATAATTCTAGAGGAGAACAACGATATGAAAGAAATCACAATCACTGCACAAAACTGGGATGCCGAAGTCATCAAATCAGAAAAGCCAGTCCTCGTAGACTTTTGGGCACCATGGTGTGGCCCTTGTAAAATGCTTGGTCCTGTAATTTCCGAAATTGCCGAAGAACACGACGAAATTAAAGTAGGCAAAGTAAACGTCGACGAAGAATCAGACCTTGCCGAACAGTTTGGCGTCATGAGCATTCCAACACTCGTCATGATGAAAGAAGGAAAGGTTGTTAATTCTTTCACAGGCTACGCACCTAAAGAAAGCATCGAAGAGTTTATTGCAAAGTAAGGTCTATCCTTATTTTTTCAAAATCATCTTCGTTTATACAAAACCTGTTCATATCCACATGCCCATCTGTAAAGGCAACACCTTCTTCTTCCAGTTTTTCCTGCTGCACAGATGGGCCCCCAAACGCAAAACTTCCTGAACAAAATCCCTTTGCATTTACAACACGGTGGCATGGTATAACTCCCGGTTCCGGATTTTGATGAAGCGCATTCCCTACATAGCGTCTGAGATTGCAATTTCCTGCCAGTGCTGCGACTTGAGAATATGTTGCAACCTTGCCATGCGGAATGAGTTTGACTGCTGCATAGATTTTCTGAGCGATTGGAGAAAGCAT
>CAMKDH010000085.1 GCA_946411215.1 uncultured Treponema sp.
AAAATGCTCCCGCGAAGAACCATGTTTTACTCCACTAAACGAAGAGGACGTTCCGCTGTTAAAATTTTGCCGGTGTAAAAGGGAATTCTTGAGTACGGTTTGTCTCGATCCAATTGTTTACATAATCAGGATTTCCTTTTACGTGCATATGAAGGCGAAGGTCTGTCCACATTTCGGGGTGTTTTGAAAGAGCTTCGTTGATTTTATATTTATCGCCCCACCAGAAATTGTGGTCGCCGAAAATATTTGATTTACCTTTTGTAAGAAGTTCGTTATAAAAAGTATCATTTTCGTTAAGGGTTGGATAAATATCGCAGCTGCTTCCGAATAGCCAATCGGTATTGCTCCAGTCATTTTTTCCGGAAACAAATGGGAATTCAACACGTATAGAATCAACAATATCAATATGTTTTCCAACAGCTTTCATGAGATTATCAACTGTGAAGTTTGAAACAACTAGATTTGTCTCTCTTTTGTTAGATTCAAATGAGATATTTATGTTTTCAAGAGGTTTGTAGTTGAATTCTCCTGAGCCGGTTGTAGCACGAACTTTAATATTTTCATTATGCCATCTGTTATTTGCATCTGTCCAGGTATATTCAAAGTTATAAACTTTTCCCTTGTCACAGAATGGCCATATAAAAGTAACAGTTTTATTTTGATTTAAGTATCTTGTCTCAATAGAAACATTTGTAAATCTTCCGTCAATAAAAGTGCCGGGAACTGGGACATTTTCGTTGTGATAAAAATCAAAATTTCCCTGCCAATCCCCAGTTTCAGAATCAGGCTTTGTTACAGTAACTTCAAAGCCCATTTCACAAGGTTTAATAGAAACATACTTTGTAGCAGCCTGTGTAGTAACAAAAGGGTCTTCGTCTGCAAACTCAATCTTTTCATCATTAAGCTTATAAACTTCGCCTTTCTTCTGTGGATTAAGTGCCAATACGAACATAGCATCATCAATTGAGTTAAAATCGGCATCTTTTCGGATTTTTATTTCAAAGAAGGTTTCAAATTTCTTTTCTTTAGTAGAAATAAAATGCCAGTCATTACCCAAGAATACCCAATTATCTCCTGCAACATTTTGTAAATCCATTCCAACACGGCCTTCATAATCTTTAGATAAAGTACCACTAACAACAAGCTTTACTGTATCGCCGGCTTTTGGATTAATTTTGGCATCAGGAATAACAGATTTTACAAAGAAACATGTATTTGAATAAAATCCACCGTCATCTGTAGGATCAGCTGCTCCAAACACTAAATTAAACTTGCCATAGAAAGTTTTAGCCTTGGTATTATCAGCCGCAGAAAGAACTTTTACAGGATTTCCCTTAAATTCAGGATTATCATACCAGTCTACAAACTCCTGATTATACATTTGCCATGGAACATTCTGGAAAGAGTTTGGATGTGGCAGGTAATAATCGTGACCTTTTGCTGCTTTGTTTTTAAAAGTGAATCCTCCGTAATTGAAGTTATGTTCAATAATTTCTGAAGAATTTGCGTCAAAATATTCAAAACTAAAATCGCTTATGACTCTTGATTCATCCAGATATTCAGGATTATAGCATAAGTTCAATTCAATTTTGTTCATGTCTGTTGTTCTGACGTTTTCTAACATCTTAAGCTCAAAAAGATGTGTAAATTCACCTTTATTAATTTCTGCATAATGCCAGTCATTTGCAATTTCAAACCATCCATCACTCTGGTCGACAATACGAAGTCCTATCCAGCCTTTGTAATTATCAGAAATTTTTCCACTGAAAAGCATTGGAATTGTCTGACCTTTTTCCGGGAATTTTTCCATCAAAGAAGCAGGAGCTTCGCTATAAGACATCAAAATACTTAACGGCAGATAAAATTCGTGGTTATGCTCTTCCTTCTTTGTATCGTCATTAATCCATGTACTTCTATTGCAGTATAAAGACCATTTTGCCCAATATTCATGTTTATTTGTGTCATTAGCAGCAATTTTTGTTACAGGTTCACCGTTAAATTCCGGATTATCATACCAGCCCTCGAGTTTTTGCTCTAAAAGTCTGCTATTTACACCTGTAAAAAGATACATTTTGCTCAAATCTAAAGTTTCATATTCTTTTCCTTTAGGATAGTAATCTGTAAATGTATTGTAATTCCAGTGATAAGTTACTGTTTCAAGCGGAATGTCGCGGTAATAAAAGTTCTGCAGGCTAGGGGTGTAAGGATGTTCTTTTCCACCAACTTTATCTTTAATTGTCTTAACGTTTATAAGGTTATCACTACAGATAGTATAATCATACCAGAATTCCATTGGAGGATTGATTTCTTTAAATCCTGAATCATTATCGTTTAAATGTGTAAGAGTCTGGTGAAGAACTGCGCCAGTTTTACCTTTTTCAACAGCATAAGTTCCTTTATAAGTTTCTGTGCTGTCATTTTCTACGCAAACTACTTGAATTGTGTTGTCGTCATTAAAGGTCCAGCTTTCATCCCAGTTGGTATCAGGACGGGTGTTTTTGTTAAATTTCCAGGAACCTATAAGATTTTCTTTTGTTCCGTCTTTGATTTTATGAAATTCATTGTAAATGGCAGGATCAGAATCTATTGTAATCCAGCCCATTGCAGTCATGTCGCGTTTGTATCGGCTCATTATAAGGTCATTTTCTGTAAAACTATGAACTGCAAAATAGATTTTTACGTCTACATTTTCGAGTTTGCCGTTTTCGCCATTTTTATATGATTTAATGTTAATAACAAGCGTAAGTCCTTGCTTTGGATCATTTATAAAATAATAGTTTCCATAATCCCATTCTGCCCATTGCGATGTAATATGGAAAATCTCAAAGGATTTGTCTTTTTTAAAGGTGATCTGTTCATTTGCAAAAGCCTCCTGGTTATAGCCGTAATCCCAGGCCCATGAACCTAAAAGCTTTGTTGTATCAATGTCTAAAACATTATCATCTGGAGTTCCTGATGTACTTGCACAGGAAATTCCACAAATTACCATAGTCAAAATTGCAGCTATGGCAAAACAGCGTGTAATAAGTTTAGATAACTCCTTCCTCATTTTCTTACCTCAAAATTAAGTTATTTTTCAAGCTTATTTTTGAGGGCTTTTTCGACCAGTGGTGGTACCATGCGGGATATATCTCCATCAAACATTGCCAACTCTTTAATTGAACTTGATTTTACTATGCCGAATTTCTCTTTACATGGTAAAAACATAGTTTCAATTTCGGGGTTGAGCTTCTGGTTCATATGTGCAAGTTCAAACTCGTAAGAAAAATCATTTATGCTGCGGATGCCTCTTATAAGAACATTGGCGCCAACCTGTTTGGCATAATTTACGATTAATCCTTCCCAAACATGAATCTGAACATTTTTGTAATCTTTAAGTAAATTGGTAAGCATGTCTAGTCGTTCCTGTTCAGAGAACATATACTGTTTGTTAGGATTTACCGAAATTAAGACATCAAGATTATCAAAAAGTTTAGAAGCGCGGTGAATAATATCAAGATGTCCGTTTGTCGGAGGGTCAAAAGAACCCGGAAAAACTGCTTTTATCATATATTTATTTGTATCTTATTTGACGAAAAGGCGCAATAGATGTTATATTTTCTATATATGAAAAAGACAAGAATTTTTACATTTGCTGCAATTGCAGTATTGTTCACAATTATATTCTCAGCCTGTGCTACAAAACAGGAAGAACCACAACAGGAGCCTGATTCTCCTGAAGTTATTGAAACACCTCAAACTGAAGAACCTGTTATAGAAGAAGTTTCAGAAGATGTAATTGTTATTGAAGATGAAGGTGATGGTTCTGATGATGAATATCTTCGTTCTATTGCTAATCTTGATGAAACCGAAGCCGTAACAAAACAGGAATTCAATGACGATAAAAACGAGATTCTTGAAATAATTTCTGAGCTTGCTGTTATTATGGAAACAAAGGACACTCTTGCATGGCTTAACTTTATTGATGAAGAATCAAAGGAATATTACAAGAATCCTGTAAATCTAAGAAAGGCTCAGCGTAAGCTTCCAAACAAACTGATTGAGCTTAAGACAATTGAAGATTATTTTAAGTCTGTATTTATTCCTGCCAGAAGAAATAGTCAGATTGATGAAATCCGTTATATTTCACGAACTCACGTAAAGGCTGTACAGATTCGCGAAGATATGCCTGACGCTATTTACTATGAGTTTAAGAAAACAGACGGAAAGTGGCTTGTTTACATTCCGCCGGTATCATAAAAAATAATTGGTAAATTCATCATTCTTCTGATATAATAGAAGAATGAAAAATAAAGCATTAATTTTTAACCTCGTATTCAGCGCTATACTTGCTGGTCTTATTTCACTTTTCTGTGTTTTTAACCTTTTTGAAAAACTTGATTTCCGTCTTTACGATGGATTAATTCACCTTACAAAAGATCCTCCAATGGACGACAAGGTTGTTGTTGTTGCTATTTCTGATGAAGATATTAACCTTCTTGGTGAATGGCCATGGAGCCGTGATATTCTGGCAAATGTGCTTATCCGTCTTAAGGAACTGAATGCTGCTGGTAGTATATTCGATATTGAGTATATTTCTCCTTCCGGCAAATCAGTTGCGTCTAATGCCATTAATAATGTAAACGGCAAAATCTCTGAAGCGGAGCAGTGGACCAAAGAATTAATGCATGCGGTTCCTACGGCTTTGGAGCAGGGATATGATGTTTCCGAAGCACATGATCTTGCAGATTCTGTTATTGGGGAATATATTGAGCCAATTTATGACGATCTTTATACATACGTAGAAAACAATATTGCTTTTGATAACGATGATTACTTTGCAAAAGCAATTCAATTTTTTGGTAACACCTATCTTACTGTAAACCTTATTAACTTAAATTATTCATCAATTACACAAAGTGACGTAAATTTTATTCGCAATAATATGATGTTTGCAAAGATTAATGACCCGAATAATTATATTATAAGCGATAATACATACAACTTTAACGAAACATATCCTGATGAAAAACAGGGCTTTACACCTGCTATGAATCTTCTTATGAGACACGCAAGAGGTGTAGGTTATACAAACTCAAATATTGATAATGATGGTGTACGCCGCCGCCAGGAGCTTTTCTACGAATATGATGGAAAATATCTTGGACAGCTTACCTTCTGGCCTTTGATGGATATGCTTGGAATAAAAGAGTTTGAGCGAAAGAAAAATGCTCTTATTCTTAAAAATGCAGTTTTCCCTGGCCAGACAGAACCTCAGGATGTAAAAATCCCTCTTGATGAACACGGAAAAATCCTTATTAACTGGCAGCACGAAGCCGCAAAAGAAAATAAAGAAAATTCAAAGTTCCTTTATGGTTGTAATACAATTTATGTATACGATCTTTTGCAGCTTGATAAGGTAGAAGAATCGCTTATCAGTAATTTAAGACTTTTGTTTGGTGAAGATGACGATTCTGATATGTATAACAATCTTCCTGTTATTTTTGATAATGAAGGAACTCCACTGCCATATTATGCAGAACTTGCTTCTTTGATTGATTTCTATAACGAGCTTAAAGATTACAAAACATCGCTTTTAAATCTTTGTACCGGTCGTGATGATAACGGAAATTATATTGATGGTCTTTATCAGGAAGATTACGACAATTATTACGGTGCAAGAAATCAGTTCTTTGACGAAGTTCTTGCTTTTTCTAAGGCAGGATTTTTTGATGATATAAAGGCATTCTTTGAAGAAAATCCAGACAGCGAATACAATAATCCTGATTTAGGTTTACTTGAAGTTTTCTCTTATACCTTTGACGAAATTAAAAACAATATAAACGATTACCTTGCATTACTTGAAAGCTTTAAAAAAGATGTTAGCGGCAAATATATGATTTTTGGACATACCGCTGCATCTACAACAGATATCGGTGCCAATCCGTTTACAAAGCAGTATATTAACGTACTTATTCACGCAAACATCATGAATACTGTACTTACACAAAACTTTATTACACCATTCCCTTGGTATGTTGGTCTTATAATTTGTTTTGTTATTTCTATTATTATGGCTATTGCTTTGGTAAAGGCTTCTGGTTTTGTAAAGAATCTTGTTTCGGGAATTGTTACTCTGGTTGTTATTGCAGCATTCCTTTGCACGTTACCGCTATTCCAGATTTATATTCCGATGGTCGGCGGTGTAATTTTCTATTCAATCCTGAGCTTCCTTGCAGGAGTTACTTACCGTTACGTTGTAAGCAGCCGTGAAAAACGATTCATTACAGAAATTGCGGCTTCTTTTGCTAACAAGGATACAGTTGCTCAGCTTCGTGCTAACCCGGATGCATTTAAGACAGAAGGTCAGAAAAAATGTATTACAGCTTTGTTCTCTGATATTCAGAAATTCTCAACGCTCAGTGAAAGTATTGGTAAGATTTATAAGGAAGAAGGACCAAATAAGCTCATTGAAATTCTTAACGAATACCTTGGAAGTATGTCTAATGAGATTCTTGTAAATAACGGTAACATCGATAAATACGAAGGTGATGCTATTATTTCTATGTTTGGTGCGCCAGACCCTCTTGAAACTCATACACCTGAAGAATGGGCTTATCTTTGTCTTGACTCTGCAATCCGCATGAAGAAGGCAGAAGTTGAGTTTAACAGTACACATCAGGATTTGTTTAATCCAATTGAAATTGAAAATGAAAACGGCGAAAAAGAAACTGTTCAGTTAAAGCCTCTTCAGACTCGTATTGGTATTAACTCTGGTGAAGCTTTCGTTGGACTTATGGGTAGTAAGACAGAACAGTTCAGTAAGCTTAACTATACAATGATTGGTGATACTGTAAACCTTGCAAGCCGTCTTGAAGGTGTAAACAAAGTTTATGGTACATGGATTATGTGTTCTGAAGATACATGGGATATGGCAAATACAGGTGTTAATCAGGGAAAAATCACTGTTAGACGCCTTGATAAAGTACGTGTAGTAGGACGTTCAACACCTGTTCAGCTTTATAACATTGTAGGATTTACAGAAGAACTTACAAAAATTCAAATGGAAGAACTTGAACTGTTTGATAAAGCTTTGGACTATTATTTAGTAAAAGAGTTCACTGTTGCGGGAAAAATGTTCGTAAAAGCGTCAAAAATGTTACCAGACGGTGATCCAACTGCTTTAGTATTTGCAGAGAGATGTAAAAACTACATTAAGAAGGGCGTTGCCGAAGACTGGGACGGCGTAATGAATATGACTTCTAAATAAGGCGATTTTTATGAAACGGTATTTATTTTTAATTTGTTTTGCATGTTTGTTTTTGTTTTCAAGCTGTGATTTGCTGTATGAAATGCTGGGTGGGAGTGAAACTACAAAAACAAATACGAATACGAATACTGAAGAAAATTTTTCTTCAATGACAGTTGAAACAGACCCTACAGGAACAACTTATCTTGTAAAACTTAATGCTTCAAACGGGATAATTGCGAACAATAAAACTGGATATGCTCGTTTTGCAAGTGTTTCTGAACAGAAAAACTCTGATAGTGTTGTTCAAAATATGAGAGCACGGTTTGATGAAGGCCTTCAAAAAGCAATGCAGGAAGATTCTGCAAGAAATGCTTCTGCTGAACGCGCTATTGTATCTGGAGTGAATATTCTTTCATATTCAAAAAATGACACTGCAGAGTTTTATTCGTATACAAAAACAGAAACAAATATTTTAGGAAAAGAAGTTGACGTTTCTGAAGAGGTTACTTCAACCTGTAAATATGTTGGAAAACATTGTTATATATTTGCAGATAACAGAAACAGTTCTTCAAGCTCAAAGGGAATAGAACTTTCTGATAATGATTACAAATTATTAGGACAGAAGTTCGATTCCTGTTATGACCTTGAAACATCAATAATCGGAAATCCTATATATACTGAATATAATGAAAATTATTATGTTCCTTGTAATGATAAAATTATTATTCTTGTTTCTGATTTGTATGGCGATGCTACAAAAGATCAGGATGGTGGTGTAGTAGGATATTTTTATCAGGCAGATTTATATAAGCAGGAATATCTTGATAAGAATAAAGGATTCTTTTCTGCCAGTATTGATTCAAATGAATGTGAGATTTTTTACATCGATGCCTTGTTCTTAACTAAACAGCCGGAAACAGTTTATTCAACCTTAGTTCATGAATTTAATCATATGATTAACTATGTAATTAAGACTGTAAATTACATGACAAATAACACTAAGGCAACATATTTCAGAACATGCGATACCTGGTTTACAGAAATGCTTTCTATGACAACCGAAGATATGTTCCAGAATTATCTCGGAATAAAGGATGAAAATTCTCCAAAGGGAAGGCTTCCTTATTTTAATATGTATTACAATTATGGATTTAAGCTCTGGAATGATAGCAGTGTTCCTAATCTTATAATGTATGCAAATACTTATGCGTTTGGTGCCTTCCTTGTAAGAAATTTTGGTGGAATTGCTTTATTAAAAGCGCTTGCCCAGAATGATTATGTTGATGAAACCGCAATAACACAGGCTTTGCAGACTTGTAATCCTGACTTTACATATGTGAATGAAAGAAAGGTTGAGAAAAAGATTGACTTTGATTATGCAATGAGAAAGTTCAGTATGTGTCTATTTAATGTAGCAGAACCTACAGAAGAGATGCTGGCAAAAACTAGACAAGATCAATATTTTTCATTTTACCGCGGAACAGATTTGAATCGTAATGATGGTTTGAAGTTTACGCCAATTGATATTATGAATATTAAGTGTGATGTGGAAGATCCAGATACGGGCAAGGTCACAAATCAAACAATTCAACCTGCAATTTACAATGGCAACGAATCTGTTGGTTTAGGTCCTGAAGGTTTTTCTGTTCATTATGTTGGTAAAAATATAGATAGTTTTACTTTATATTATTTACCAAGTCAGGATATTGAATATTATCTTGTAACCACAAATTAAACTTAGAGTTATTAAGTTAGCAGGAGTTTATTGTGAAAAAGAAATATCTGTTATTAATATTATCAATTTTCCTTGTTTCATCCTTGTTTGCTGTTCAGAAAAGTGCACAAGTTAGGACTGGTTCAAAGATTATTGTAACCGGTTACGTTGTGAGCAAAGGTAATATGCCGTTTGTTTATCCTGCAATAAAAGCACAGGATGGAACAGAATATATGATTATCTGCAAAGATAAAACAAAAAGAAAACTACTTGATGCCCAAGGGTACCTTATAAAATTCACCGGAAAACTAAATGAAGATGGTTTTTTCGTTTTGAAGAAATGGAAAAAAATATAAAAAAAAAGCTTCGATCATTTGATCGAAGCTTTTTTTGTCATTTGGACTAAATGTCTTTTGTCATCCTCTGGCTTGAGCCGGGGATTTATTTTGCATCAGCCGCAGACATTCCTTTAGTAATTGATTTGAGATCTGCCTTATTCAAAAGTCTTAAGTGTCCTGTGTCGTCTGTAATTACAACACCAGAATCTGTAATTGTAATTGGAGTAGAGCTCTTTACATTTACATCACTCTTGAGCTTGAGTACAAGGTTAGAATCAAACTTTCCAACTTTCCAGTTGCTTTCATCTGCAATTACACAGTAGAAATCATTTCCATCGCGAACAAGAACTGAATCTGGAGCAAGAGTTTCGTTACTTTCGCTTGTGATTTCCATATTTACCTGATCAATTGTTACAAGCTTAATTGCAGCGTTTCCTGCATCTTCACCTGCTACAGCAATAAACTCGTTTCCAAGAGCATAAATTGTACGGTTACGGATTTGTGTTACAGGAGACTTCTTGATAATTTCACCTGTGTCTGTATTAAAGCGAACGAGGCGAGAAAGAAGGTTCTTTTCATCAGAAAGGATGATACCGTATTCGCTAGGCATTTTTGCTTCTGCAGCTTCTTTTTCCTGAACTTCCT
>CAMKDH010000086.1 GCA_946411215.1 uncultured Treponema sp.
GAAATGGCCGCTGAATATTACCGCCAGGGTGTAGACGAGCTTGTTTTTTATGATATCATTGCGTCTGCCCGTGGCCGTGGCCCTATTCTTGATTTAATTTCACGCGTTGCAAAACAGGTTTTCATTCCATTCTGCGTTGGTGGAGGAATTGGAACTATTGAAGATATCCGCTCTACGATTCTTGCAGGTGCCGAAAAGGTTTCTCTGAACAGCCAGGCAGTACGCAACCCTGGGCTGATTACAGAAGGTGCCCGCGTTTTTGGTAATCAGAGTATTGTTCTTGGAATGGATGTTAGACGTGACCCTACAAAACCAAGTGGCTTTGGAACAACAATAAATGGTGGCCGCGTAGACACAGGCCTTGACGCTCTAGAATGGGCCAAGCGCGGTGTAGAACTTGGCGCCGGTGAAATTGTTTTGAATTCCATGGATGCCGACGGTACAAAAAATGGCTACGACATTGAACTGACCCGCTTGATTTCTGAAAACGTACCTGTTCCAGTAATTGCAAGCGGCGGTGGCGGAACCCCTAAGCACCTGGCTGATGCCCTGACAACAGGAAAAGCCGACGCCGCCCTCATTGCAAGCATGGTTCACAACGGAACATATACTGTTGGGCAGATTAAGGAAGAATTGCAGGGAATGGGCGTGCCGATGAGAATGTAGTTTGTGCTTATAAAGCCTTTGAATTAGATTTACAAAGCCTTCGAAGATAGTTTCGAGGGCTTTTTTTATGTATTTTCAAGTATTTTTCACTTTTTTTCTCAAATTTTTGTAAGAAGTCCACTTTTTTTGGCAATATATAGGTAGGGAGATTTTAACACAGTTGAGGAGCGCGAACGGGGAACTGTGAACTACCTACAATACAAAGTGATGTTATTTTTTGTAGGTAATTCTTTGGTAGAGACGCGAACGAGGAAAGAAGTTTTACCTACAAAGAGCAGACTTTTGATTTTTTGTAGGTATTTTTTCTGGAGAAGCCAGCGCAGAGAACATGGGATTACCTACAATTAAAAGTTATTCAGGGTTTTGTAGGTAATTATCAGATGGAAGCGCTGGTGAGAAATAAGAATCCACCTACAAAATAAAGGTATTTATCCTTCTTGTAGGTAGTTATACAAGAGAGGTGCATGCAGGAATATAGAAAATTACCTACAAACAAAAATGATTTTTTATCTTGTAGGTAATTTTTCAAATAGAGCGTACGTAAGAAACAAGATTTTACCTACAAAACAAATCCTTTTGCTCTTTTGTAGGTAATTTCATAAATAAGGAGAAATAATATGCAGAAAGAATTATTACCACCTAATACCATCAAGGAACAAATGGAATGCTGGCTGGCACAATTATCCATTGCACTAAATCAAAAGCAAAAACAGCTAAACCTGAACAAAGACATTCCTCAAGGACATCTTAGAATAGCACAACTTTCTAAAAAAACACAAAAACCACAATATTATCATTACACCAATCCTAAAGATAAAAAGGGAAGATTCATTCCGCGAAAAGAAACAAAACTTGCAGTTCAGTTAGCTCAAAAAGACTACGACATCAGCATAATTAAACTGCTGAAAAAACAAATTTCCCAAACCCGCCAATATCTCAAAAATATAAACATCATCAGTGCCTGCTATACAAACCTCTCCCCTGCCCGCCAGCAGCTGATTACACCGGTAACGCTTACAGATGAGCAGTATGCAGAACAATGGCAAAGCGTCTCCTGGCAGGGGCGACCATTTGCGCAGGACGAACATTATCTGCTTACAAACCGTAATGAAAAAGTGCGGTCAAAATCGGAGGTTTTAATTGCAAATGCGCTGGCAAAGCACGGCATCGCCTACAGGTATGAATACCCGCAAACTTTGAAAAACAGTCAAAATAAAATAATAACTTTTTATCCAGACTTTTTATGTCTGAATATAAAAACGCGTGTCGAATATATATGGGAACATTTTGGGCTCATGGATAATTCGGACTATGCACAGAAGGCTGTAAGGAAGCTGCAGTTTTATGCCCAAAACAAGATCTTTCCAGGACGCAATCTTATAATCACAATGGAGACTCAAACAGAACCGCTCACACCGCAATTTGTGGACACTATGATAAAGGAATATTTTTATTCATCAACGCGGTAACGGGCACGAGAGGTTTCTGTTTCAAAAACGTCTACGGCAAACAGGACAGCTTCTTTTTTGCCAGGTACATAGGAAAGGTCTACCCCCTGCCCCGCAAGTTCGGCAACTACACCATCGTAAATATATTTGGCGATGCGTTCGGCGCTGGGGTTCTGGTCAAAAACTGGCAAATCGTTCAAATTGGTATGATCAAGGCGGCCGCACACAGTTCGCAGTGCCCCTTTGAGAGCAGTGAAATCAAGCAGCATGCCGCCTTCGTTCAAAACAGAACCGCGAACATGAGCATAAACTTTATAGTTATGCCCATGAAGATTTTCGCACTTCCCATTATAATCCCGTAAAAAATGCGCCGCCGCAAAATCGGCCGTTACCCTAACTTCAAACATACCCTATTTATAATTCTTTTCCACAAAAAAATCCATACATATTCAATTCTCAATCAAAAAGATCAGATTCATAAGTATCTAAAACTTCTTTCCTCTGATTGAAAATGGAATCAATTTCTTCGTTAGTAAAAAGAGAGGCAGTTTTTTTTGCAGAATTCCGCAGCCTTATCCAAAATGGATTCCTTGCGCTGAATACAATGCGAAACTTCATTCTTAGTTTCAAGAGTCTGAGTTGATTCCATGTTGGCCCCCCTTTTAATCAAACATCTACCGTGTTTTCAACGTAAGTACAGTATTTGAAGATCCACTATTATTATCCATACCGTTATATACGATCCACACAATATAATACTCGGTATTTCTTTCCAAATTGTCAATATAAGTTGAATATGATTCTTTAGGTTGGTAAGTATCAACATCTATCCAATTGGAATCATCTTTCTTTTTATACTTCAAATTTATAGTAGAAAAATTAGAAGTAGGTTTTTTCCAACTTAAATAAATAGTAGTAGCGCCAGCCTGGCAATTCGTACCTCCATAGCCGGTTATTTCTTTTGGTTTTGTATATCCAGAAATAATAACAGGTTTGGAATCGTTATATACACCACTATTATAATCACCTTTCGTAATTATTTTAAAATTATATTTCGTTCCTGGACTCAAATTTGTTATATATCTTAAAGTAGCACCCTGACTTATTGTTTCATTCCACTTTGTCCAGGTTGCACTATTATCTTGTTTATAATAAATTTCAAATCCATTTTTACATGATGTATCAGGTTTTCCCCATTCTAATTTAACTTGTGTTTCAGATGTGTCAGTGTCAGAAACCCGGAAGTTTTTCACCGATTCATATCTTGTATAAAAACTAGAGATATATGAGGATGAACCCGCAGCACCATAATAATAATCTTTATTAGAATTACAAGCATAAACATAATAATATGTTTCGGGATATTGAGTATTAGGGGAAAGTCCAACATCTATAACAGTATTTGCTCCGTATGGTACCCTGGCAATCAGATTATCTCCTTTCTTAACTAAATAATAATTACAACCTCCTCTAGGTTCCCAAGACATTGTTACATCATTTGAACCATAATCTGAAATAATGCGACCATCTGGGATTCTAACAGATCTATTTCTTGTAGCACCAGAAACTAATGTAGGATAATTCAAATTTGTTTTTATTTTAAAGGCATACATTGTACCTGGTTCAAGATCGTAAAGATATGTTGATGTAGTAGGATTAGAAGTTTTACTTATTGTTTTTGCTGTAATAAAGTTGTTACCGCTTGAACTCAAATCTCTATACAGAATTTCCATCTGAGTCCAACTTGTATTTACAGGATTTGTCCATTCAAGTTTAACAGATGTTTGTTCTGATGAACTAACTTTGAAATTTGTCACATAATAATTTGCGGCATTAGAATTCTGGTCTGGTAACGTAGTAATTGAAAAAATATCTGAACAAAAATCTGCATCATACCTATAAGAATTCTTAAAACCAAAAAAGTATTCTGTATGTGAAGTTAAATTTGAAATTGTAGTATTTGTAACTGAATTTGCTGTACCTGAACAATCAACATATCTTACATTACTATTATAAGATGTAGTAGGTTTTAAAGCTTCATAACTAGTAGAATAGAATAAATAATAATCGGTAGAGTTATTAGGTTTCCAGGAAAGTGTCACAGAGTTATCAGTACAATTCTTTATTTCACAAGAATAGATATAAGAGGTTGCAATACTTTGAGGAAACGCAGATCTTATGGTATCAGAGGTAGAGAGAGAGATTGTATTAGAAGCGAATTCCCCTTTTACTGCTGTCAACGAACCTTTTATACTATATGGTGAGGATTCAACAGGAAGCCCTATAATAGTACAACCTGTAGCATTTTTATCAATTTCAAAGGTTCTATACGGTTGAGTATCTTTAGTCATTTCTAACCGATAATAATCAAAATCAACATCATCATTTGATTTTTTCCAGGTATAAGAAACTGTATTACCTTGGATTTTCACTGTTGGATAAGAAAGCAATAAAGGAAGACTTGTATATTTATCACTAATGACCGAATTTCCAATAGCGCTTAAATTATCCTCGCTGTCATAATATGTCTGGAACATAAAATTATATTTTGTACCAGGCTCAAGATTATCAATATTTAAAGGATTAGTTATTGTAAGATTAGCTGCTGTTGTAACTGATTGGTATGTGCCAAGACTTCCATCTGAATTATATGGTGCATAAGAAATTTTTACTCCAGTTGCCCCAGTTGGTTTTGTATAATAAAATTTCATCTTACACTTATTAGTACTTGTGTTATAAGCATCAGTGCAACCATAAGACTCGATTTTTGCGTATGGCTTAGTTATAACATTTGTAAATGCATTTGGAGTTTCCGAAGTTACCTCATTAATAAATTCCTGCTTATAATTATAATTGCTATACTGAGTAGGAATAGTTTCTTTTAATGAAGGTACAAAAGAAATATTGTATTTGCTTGCATAATCTATACCGCGTATAAACCATTTTGGATCAGAAGTCGTGCTATAACTGTTTTCCTGGTTTATGACAGTATTATCAGTTGTTTTTAAAGCAATATTTAAACCGTTTAGTCCCTGTGGGTATTCAGAAGCAGTAATTTCAATACCACGAGCAACTTCATCAACCTTATAATTAAATTTTGAAAAGTCAAGTTCTTCTATTAAAGGATACGTGTACTTTTTCAAATAATAAGTTCTAGAATTTCCAGCTTTATCATAAATAACAACCTTAAATTCGTATGCAGTATTTCGTGCCAGGTCTGTTATTGATTTAGTGACGGTATATACATCAGTTGTTATTGTTCCGTGAGAGTTGGTATCAAGCGTTTTAGTAACGGGGCCTGTAACATTAGTATTATCTACCGTCAATTTAGTTGCACCTGTCCAATCTTCCCATTCAGGAGAAGAAGTATCTAAAACGCAAGGTCTATAATATATTTCGATAGCATTATTATCATAACCAGAGTCAGGAAGAGTAGCATTTTGTACATCATTTGGTACATCAAAATTCTGGAGTTTCAGATCAATTCTATTCTTTGCATTTGAATCTGTCTTAATAGTATCTGCATCAATCCAAACATCAGGATTATATCTGTCAACATTTAAATAATAATAAATTGGATTAGTGTGAGTTGTTGTTAAACCATATTTTACACCATTTCCTCTGTTCTGGATAAAATCTCCAGAATTTGAATTTGCTTTTGAAGAATTATCAAAAAATTCAAGATGGAATTTGTACTTACCCTGGATTAAGTAGTAAGAATTCTTTGCCAAATCAACTTCATAATAGCGTTTACCACCATGCACATTCTGGTCGCCTGCTTCCGCTTCTCCACCACAGGTTGCAAAAGCTCCTTCAACACTCTCAAAACGAATTTTCTTGTTTGTAGCGCTTGCAGGATAATTTGCAGGTACATCATCAAAAACCATGTAGAAATCACTTGCAAGACCATTTCCTGTATCTGTAGCAGATATCAAGAATTTTAGTTTTTGGGTATTACCAACCCATGTATCATTACTATCAGTATCTGCTTCTAATTCTATTCCCGCACCGGTAAGAATCTTTACCTCAGAAATTTCCGGAGGATCAGTATCTGTTTTTGAGTTTACAAAGTAAATCCATTTTTTTGCTTCGCGAAGGCCTACACTCTTTCCCTGTTCAAAAGTTGAAAAGTTTTTGTCCAGAGTTACAAGCAGGGTTGTTCCGCCTACAGGATACTGAGTTAATTTTGTCGGAATAATCAGAGTTTTTGAATTTTCTAAAAATGGAGGATCAAAATATTTCAGAAGGTTTTCGTCAAGGTTGCGGTTATTTTGAATCTTAATATTTTTGTAAAAAATCTTATTGTCTTTTACATAACCATAGTATTTAGTATCAGGATCACTTTCATCAACAGCAAGCAGCATGTCTCCGTTAGTGGCAACCAGTGTTGCTTGAATAGCAGGAATTTCTTCTTTAGCATCATAATAAATAGATTTTTCATCAATATCTTTATCGAATACAACTTGAATGCGGGAATCGCGGTAAGCACCTGTAGCAGTATAACTAGGCGTAGCCGAAATAACCTGAGGACGTTCTGTTACAACAGCACGCAAACCAATTTTTATGTTCAAAGTTTCTGATGGAACAGCAAGAAGTTTGCAGGTTGTTTCGGATTTGTTGACATCGGTGATTTCAAGGTAATCGGTGTAATTGAGCGGCTGATTTGTATTTGTATCATAAACCTGCCAGTGTAAGAATTCGTAATCGCCGTCTGGTTCAAAAGAAATTGTATTTATCTGATTCTGTTTTGTGCTGTGATTTCCTTTTGCGGGATTGAGTTTTCCGTTTGCACCATCTATGTAGATATCGGCAGTTGGGATCTTCTGGACTACCGGACTAATCGTAATTTCGCCGTCAATATAATCGGCAACAGTAAGAGTAAGAACGGCATTGCGGGTAAGGCTGTCGTAACCCCAGGTGTCGGCGTTGTCTTCATAAGAAACAGAAAGTTTGAAGTTTGAAAGATTTTGTGGAGTGAACTGTTCCAGATTATATGTTTGAGTTTGAGTTCCTTCAGTGTTTACATAAGTTCTTTTTGCACTCCAACCCAGGAATCTGTAATCTTCGTATTTTGTAAGTTTGTATTTGAGCACCAGAGTCTGGCCAGGGCGATATTCTATAATGTTGTCGCTGGCGGTGACACCGTTTACTTTGAACTCTCCTACTCCGGTTTCGGAAGGATCGGTTGTGATTATCTGAGTTTTGCTGATTGACCACACAACCGGACTGATTGTAATTTGACCATCAATATAATCATCTATGGTGACAGTAACT
This sequence comes from uncultured Treponema sp., assembly GCA_946411215.1. Lineage (GTDB taxonomy): Bacteria > Spirochaetota > Spirochaetia > Treponematales > Treponemataceae > Treponema_D. Next base: position 7,389 of record CAMKDH010000086.1, read on the forward strand.
TTTGCAGTGCGTGAAAGACTGTCGTAACCGTTGCTTTCGGAATCTTCATCATATTCAAAACTCAAGTTAAAGTTTGCAAGATTCTCTGCGGTAAAATCATCAATTGTATAAGTTTGAGTATGAGTACCATCGGTGTCGATATATGTTCGTTTTGCGCTCCAACCTAAGAAGCGGTAATCATCATATTTTGTAAGCTTATATTTGAGGACCAGAGTCTGACCAGGGCGATATTCTATAATATTGTCGCTGGCGGTGACACCATTTACTTTGAACTCGCCTACTCCTGTTTCAGAAGGATCTGTTGTGGCAATCTGAGTTTTACTGATTGAACCAACTACAGGGCTAACAGAAATTATACCCTCTTTGTAATTATATACTGTAATTGTAGCCTGAGCGGTTTTTGTAAGTGCATCATAGCCAAGGGTGTCTTCATTGTTTTCATACTTAATATCAATATTCAGATTCTTTTTAATATCCTGAATTGCTACTGGTTCAAAGACAGCATTTTCTGCATCTGTAGAAGCATAAGCAAACGACCAGCCTTTAAAAGCATAATCATCGTTCTGAAGAATATATTTAAGATTTATTTCTTTGCCAACTCTATAAGACTGTGTGCGGGCATCGTCTTCGTCTACACGCAAAAGACCTACGCTTGCAATATTTGCAGGTACAACATATTTGATTGTTGATTTTTTAGTTGTGTTGGAATTTATTGAATACGAGAAAGTAATATCATTCTTAAGATAGATTGGGATTGTTTCACCGTAATCTGTATTTTCATAATAAAAATCAGAAGCGTTGAGAATAACAGAAATAATTTTTCCGGATGCGGTAACAGGGATTAGGTTTGAATAGTCATCTTCTGAAACATCTGCAAAAAGTGTAAGGTCTTTATTTTGTAACTGAGAAGGTTTAAAATATGATAATGCGGTTCGTGCTTCAGGGATATCTGGGATTCTTACAAGGACTTTGTCTTTACAGGCAGCAGCTATTGGTTTATTGAATGAAAGCTGAATTGTAGAATCGCAAGGATAAATTTCTGCAGCATCGGAAAGATTAAAGCTTACGGTAAGATTTTCTGGACAGACTGGGCGCAAACTGATTACTGATGGAGGCGCCTTTTTAAATTTTACTTTTGTTTCAAGGCTTTGAGGATCTTCAAACTCAATATAGTCCTCGGTTGTTTCTCCGGCAGCCATACCTTCAATTACAGCCTGCCATTTCATAAAGGTGTATTTTGAATCTGGTTCAAACTTTACTGTAAACGTGTCGGTAACCTTTTGCGAAACCTGACCAGTTACAGGAGTTTTGATTACACCAACATCGCGGTTGAGTGCTTCTACAAGGATTGTATATGACGGCGCATTGTTGTATTCAATTGCCGAAAGGATTTCTTCCTTAACTTCCTGTGCTTTAAGAAAGTTTTCACATCCTGTAAACAAAACAAAAAGTCCACACAGGGCGGCAATTACACTATACTTTTGTACCCCCCCCCCTCAGCATTTTTACAAATCCCAAAGAACCAGTTTTTCTCATGACAAACCCCATTATGTTAATTTCTTCTATTATAGCATGAGATATATGAGTTGTCATGTTTTTATTTATAGTAACTGTTTGTGGTTTGCTTCGCCCTGCGGGCTCGCAATGACGGCATTCTCAATGACAAACAAAAAACAATTCGCTATAATTAAATACATGAAGAAACTTCTTTCGCAGATTCTGCCGGCGTTCCAAAACGCAGTGGTGGCGGCAGATGGCAGTAAAATCGATGATTTGACAGAAATAAACGATATACCGGTTACCAACCTTGTTTTTGATTCACGCGAGGCTGGCAAGGATTCTCTTTATTTTGCTTTGCCTGGCACACACACAGACGGCAATAATTACATTGCACAGGCAATTTTAGCAGGTGCAAATGCTGTTGTTTTTCAGGGCAAGCTTTCTCCTTCGCAGCAAGATGATGTTGCAGAAGCAATTATCAAACGCACAATGAACAATGCGCTTAGTGATGAAACTCCAAAGTTTGCACCTGCCCTTATAAATGTTCCAGATGCACGTTATTCTATGGCACCGGTTTCGGCTCGCTTTTATGATAATCCTAGTGAGCGCCTTATTGTAATTGGTGTTACAGGAACAGAAGGAAAATCAAGTACTGTAAGTTTTATCTGGCAGCTTCTTCGTGCATGCGGACAAAAAGCAGGATTTATCAGCACTGTTGAATATTCTTTTGGCGGAGATGCTCTTCC
>CAMKDH010000087.1 GCA_946411215.1 uncultured Treponema sp.
CAGCATGTGCACGTTCAAACAGAACAATAGGGTTTCTGATTCTGCTTCTAAGGCGCGGGATTCTGTCTGTTTTTGTTTTAAGACCTTCCTCTCCTACAAGAAGGAACGGAAGCTGACAGCGTTCATTTACTGCACGAATAATCTCAAGGTAGCGGACAGGAAGCTTGTCTGCTTCATCAATGATTACAAGCCGTCTTGTGTATTTGCAGTATTCTTCCAGGATAGTAAGGCACTCTCCAAAGCTGTGTGGCCTTGTGTGTGCTACAGCCTCGCAGATATCGCGCATAAGCTGAGTTTTTGTTGAGCCGTCTACAAAAAGAACGTAAGCGGCATTCTGATTTTCTTGAACGTACCATTTTGCAGAGTGTGTTTTTCCTCGTTCTGCTGTTCCAATTGCCATTCCGATTGAACTTGAAAGTGTTCCTTCTGGTGCAATCAAATCATCTGCAAGTGCTTTGAAGCGTGAAACGCTTGGAGTAAGCACCAGCACGTCTGTATCAATTGCAATACCTTGTGGTATACTGTTTGTGTAGCCCGCATTCTTGAGGCGCTCGATATACTCAAGTTCTTTTTCTTGCCAGTTTGGGTAGTTATGTTGGCAGATTTTGACGATTTGAGATTTATCAACACCGATGATGCGGGCTGCTTCCTGCATGGAAAGTCTGTTGTTTTCAATCCAAGTTCTTAATTCCATAATTCTTTCTCCTATCTGTTAAACTTATCTCTGACATAAGACGAAAAGTAGTTTTCTTCGCTTGTGGTCATTTTGCTTTCGTATTCAAACTTGAAGTCCATTTCTTCATGGCTTAAATGTTCGCCTGAATAGAACTGGTTCAAGATGTATTCGTAACGCTCGCGGTCGGTGTAGAATACCGGTTTACCGTGGGCACGAAGTACGTTTTCGTTTCCGATTCGTGCAGCAAGAGTTTCCAGGAAATCTTCCTGAGAAAGACTCTCTTCGCGGCGGTTGTAAGATTCTGGCCTTGTTCCAAAATCTTCTTTCCGTCTGCTTACTGCAAGTGGAATGTCGCGTACTTCTTCTTTTTCCATATCAGCTTTTTTTATAACAGGTGTCGGAATTACTGTTTCCGGTCTTGTGTATTCAAGCTGATTCTGCATTGCTTTTTCTGCAAGTTCTTCTGCAGTGTGAAGTTCTGTAAACTTCTGCGGCTCAGAAAGAACACGCACGTTCTTGTTTTGTGTGGCAGTTTTAAACGCTTCCTGAACGGTGCGCATATTGCGTTTTTTCCATTCAAGCTGCTCAATCATTTCCTGGTCATCAAGCATGTCAATCTTCTTTACAGGACGGAGCGCAATTGCATGATTTGTTCCTGGCTCAATTGCAAATACACCAAGGTCAAGATTCTCCGGATCATAGCGGATTTCTATCTTCTGGCGGTTGTAAGCAACAAGTGTTCCGCGGTTCTGCAGAATCATTTCCTGTGTTAAATCTGGGCCGATGTACTCTGTTCCGTTCAGTTCGATTCTGTCGCCTTTTACCTGGCGCAATGTACTTTCCATGAAAAGATAAGCTTCATCACGCGGATCTATGAAGGTAGGCATCCAGCCGTCGCGCTTGTACTCTTCGAGCTTTTCTTTTGGTGAACAGCCGAGTGAAGAATGGACGCGGTTTTCGTAGATGTCGATTGCCTTAACAACCTGATGTATAAACTCGTCGTAAGAAAGGATGTAGCCGTTCTGCTTTTGCCATTCCAGACGTTTTGTTGCCTGTTCTTCTTCTGGTGCAGAAATTGCCAATCCTTTTACAAGACCCGGCAAGCACTGATCGCGCAGAATCTGTTCAAGTGTGTTGAAAAATCGCTCGATTGGTTTTGTCTTTGCGTTCTTTACACGGGCAAAGATTCGGCGGTGCTGCTTTTCCCATTCAGCTTTTGTAGGCACTACATCTACAACAAGACCTTCTGTATCTTCTACGATGTAACGTCCGTTATCGGCATGGTACAAATCAGCTTCATCCAGGAAACGTACTCCGTAGTTCTGCAGTCGTTCTACAATCTGGTCTGCAAGCTTTGATTTTTCGCTTGAACCGTTATCGTTGTAGGTGCTTTCAAACTTACCGAATCTTTTGATTCCCATTCGCAAGGCTCGTGTTACGGTGTAAGTGTTGTATGCAATATCAAAGCTGATTCCGTAAACAAGACGTGTTGCCATATCAAGCCAGAGATAACATTCTGCCCTGATGTACATATCCTTTTTGCCTGTAGCATTTGGATTAAGACACCAGAAGTCAAAGATATGCTGGTCTCCAACTATCAGCTGGAAAGGTAACAGTTTTGAAAGATCACGGCTGATGTAGAACATATTGTCCAAAGCTCGCTGACCGCCTTTTGCAAGAAGCTTCATTGCGGGGCTGATGTTTCGGGCGTGAACATATGCACTTGCTTCGCTTCCAATCTGCCAGCCCTGGCGTTGAGCTTCTGCCTTTGTGTTGTTGTAAGCATTGCGTACTGTACATCCGCCTACCTGCTGAATAGCGGCAAGCATAAAGTTTGTAAAGAAACTCAGTGCTTCGTCACTCCAGGCGTAAACATGGCGGCCCTGTCTTCCTTCCGGAAGGGCAAACATAGAACCGTTTTCCATTTTGCGGATATAACGCTGAACAGTAGGAACAGAAATGTTGAACTGCGTTGCAATCTGCTCATAGGCTCTTGCCTTTGAGATAAGCGGACTGCGTTTGCGGAATGCATCATACACAGCGGCGCGCAGAGGATATTTTTTGTCCATAACGGGAACAAAAGTCGTCATTATTCAGCTCCTGAATTGAATTCCAAATCTGCCTCGTGCATACTGTTTATTGTGCTTCGGATTCTCAATCCAATGTTACAAACAGCAGCCATTCGCACGGAAGGATCTTCAAAAGATTCAAGATACCTGCTCATCATTTCCAAAACTTCATTCTGAGCAATCATCTGTTCCTTAGTCTGCAAAGTGAATCTTGCATAGGTTCTTCCTTGCGCAAGGACTGTTGTAGAAAAGTAGTCATTATCCTTCCAGTTGTACTTTACTTTCTTGTCATAAAGTTCTCTTGCAATATCCGAAAGCTTTTTGTTCATGCATCTGATACGGTATTCCTTTTCACAACCAAGTTCATTCCAACCTTGATCATATAACCGTTCTCCAGTTGCCATTGCATGAGCTAGAAGCTGTTCTTTTTTGGACTGCAATGCCTGAACTTCTGGACTAAGTTGCGCCGCGGCAGGATTTGCACTCTTTGCATTTTCAAGTGCATACTCTTCTGGTGTAAGAACTCTGTCGTTTGCTGCATCATAAAGCTTGAGCCAGAGGTAAGCTGTCTTTTTTGAAAGCCCAACAAGTTCAAGAAAATCGCAGAAGCCGAAGGTCTGAGCATCTTCGCTGCGGCGGTCTCCTCCTCTCTGGGCAAGAGCTTCGTGTGCAATCCAAAGATCGCGGGCAACATCCAGGCTTACACTTTTGAGCTGTTCAACTTTTGGTCTGAGTTCCTGTACTGCACTGTTCATGTCCCATGAATCAATTTCGCGACGGAAAGGAAAAGCCTGGTCGGGTGTAAGTGCGCTATTTTTTTGTACTAGACTGTTCATTCAAAAACTCCTTTGTCAGCTGGAGCTGACATCCAGATAGCTCCAGCCCGATTATTTCAGACTGCAGCTTTGAGAAGCTCCTGATTGACTTCTTCTTTTTTTGTTTCGCAGAAGAACTGATCTTCCGTAATTTTCTGTGCCTGAATTGCAAGACGAGCTTCGTCCGAAAGTTCGCCGATTGCCTTTTTCTGAAGCTTTTCTTCAACCTTGATGCAGACTTCAAGTTTCGCAATCTCTTCTTTGAGTTGAGCCTTAACAGCGCGGTCTGCTTCTGCTTTCATTTCCTCAGTCTTGCGCTCAATAAGCTTGTGCAAAAGCTCGCCTGTAACTTTCTTAACGCTTACCTTTGTGCTCTGGCGGTAACCGAATGTACCGTTTTCAAGCTCAATAGATTTTGCTTTTTTGAAAAGCTCGTCCTTGTTGTAGTCTGCGTATGCCTGAACCTTTGCAACAGCTGCCTGAATGGAGTTGCGGTATTTCTCTCCGTCCTTTGCAGCTTTTTCACGGATTTTGGCAATCTGAACATCTGCAGCAGAATCAATCTTAAAGATTTCACTCTCTGCATTCCTGATTTCGGTGAGAGCCTGTTCTACATCTTCAAGACTCTCAACTTTTGAACCTTCTGGCTTATACCTGTTTGCCATAGTTTTCTCCTTTCACAGTTTTTTATTCTGTGCTATAATTTATTTGCTTATTTGATGAATCATGCGGCGGGCTTGCCGTCATCGTGATTCCCATTGTCAGCCGGATTGCGTGTTGCAGCATGCTTTCCGGCTTTTTTCTTTCTGTCGCGGAAGCTGATGTAAGCATTCCTCCAGAAGTTGTAGAGCGGTGTGCCCCAGAACTTCAGACACCTTTCATTCAGATAGCGGAGCCTGTTCTCGCGTGTGAGACAAGGAAGCTCCTGCACCTTCTGACCTTCTACATAGATTTCCATTTTCCCCTCCAAGGTTTTCTATGTCCTGGCATATTTCAGCCGGGCTTTTGAACTTTGCAAGAAGCAGAAGTCCGTAGACTGCCACATACTGCAAGCCAACATAAGACATGTTCTTGACCGCATAAAGGATTTTTTCCGGGTTCAAGTCCCTGTCTTCACTGTCCATGTACGGCGGTTTTCTGCCGTTTTTCCAAAGTGTTATGATTTTTGCTCCACCTCCTTTACCCTCTGCATTACAAGCAGAAAAGTATTTGCAATTTCTGCGAGGGCTTTTTCTGCACTCGCTTGTGGTGCAATAAGCCTGTGTCCCATAAACTTTTTACCGCGGTAAACACTCACGCTAAAAAGCCCGTGTTCAACAGGACACCCGTTTGATCCGTAGCCCGGCTCATTGTACCTAAGGTCCCACCCTTCAAAATTGCCCGAAACAAGAGCTTCCATTTCCTGGCAGACTCTTGCCTTGCGCATGGCATCTTCTGTGACCGTTACAGATGGTCGCAGCTTCTTTTTGTATTTCCTTGCAGCATTGACAAGCTTTTCGATGTTTGGTTCTTCACTGTCGTTCTGCAGGTGTTTTTCAACTAAATAAACTTCTTCCGGTTTCATTTTTTTTCTGTTTTCCTCTCTTTCGTGGTATAATGTTCCGCATGATTGACGGAAGAAAAATTGCAGACACTTTGGACCGCGCAAGAATGAAGCTCGAAGATTCTTTCACCGACGAGATGAAAACAACTCTTCTTGCAACCCTTGAATCAAAAACTGACTGGGTCAGCTCGTTTTCATTTGCAACTCTTCAGGAGAAGCGACATCTTGCTGACTCTCTGCGCAAGCATTCCCGTAAACGAAGCCCGTCAGAAACTGCTGTTTTGTGCTACTGTCTGAAAGTTTTTTCAGAAACATTCCGAAGCGCAGAAAACATTTTTTCAGAAGATTCTGCAGCCAATGTGCTTGATGTGCTTGCTGATGTTTCTGCAAAGAAGTATGTTCGTGGTCTGCTGGCTGACGTACTCTGAGTATGTTTTCCCGCGCTAAACGCCCTGCAATTTCATCTAAAAATTCTTTCTCTTCCCTCATGCGGCTTTCTCCCTCAGTTCGGTTACCATGTCGTTCCAGCTTTTGTAGCCCAGGCGGGATGCAACCGCACGTTCTATGCGCTGGCTGTGTGATTTGCCGGAAAGAACGTTACTTACGGATACTGGTGTACAACCAACTTCCAACGCTATGTCTGCGCTTGATGTGCCAGAACGTTTGAGCAGATACTTGATGTACAAGCCCTGTTCGGGTGTGATTTTCTTAGATGCACGAGCAAGAGCTTTGGCTTTATTCTCTGCCATTTTTTGAGCGATGAATTCTTTAAGTTCTTCATCTGTCATAGGCTTAAGGTTTTTCACTCTTCTTTTCCTCCTTTTTTGTCGATATTCTGATTAACTAACAAATTAGTTAGCGTTGTTTCCTTGGAAACTCTGCAAGCTAACTAATTAGCTTTACAATCTAATCATATTCTAATAAATTAGCATTGTCAAGCGAATTTATTAGAATTAAGGAAAAAATTTATGTATGAAGATTTAATTGAAAGGGTAAAACATGCTTTTCATATTCACACGGATGTTGAATTGCAAAAACTTATAGGTGCTGGAAATGGGTATCTCAATAAGCTTAAAAGTGGAAACAATACTCATCCAGAACTTTTGTTAAATTGGTTAAAAGAAAAGGGGCTTGATGAAGAGTATTTTCTAAACGGAAAAGCGACTCCTCTGGAAAAGAACAAAGGTCCAATGATAGAAGTCCACTCTATTCCCTTGTTAAGACAAAAAGTTTCTTGTGGTCCTGGCGTATCTTGGGACAACGAGGACAATATTGAGCAATACATTGAGCCTATAGGTATTTTGCCGTGTTTGAAATACGAGAAAATATATGCATTCAGGGCAAAAGGAATATCAATGATTGGAGCAGGTATCTGTGATGGAGATATTCTTTTTTTTAACGGAAGCCATGACCAACAAATAAAAGATGGTATTTATGTATTTGGTCTTGAAGGAGCTGCATATTGTAAGCTATTACGGTTTGAACCGTTGGAAAACAAAGTGCTTATTTATTCTGTTCATCGTCAAGATTTGCGCGAAGCAGAACTTATTCGCACAATAGATGCCAATAAAGAAGATTTCAAGATTTTTGGAAGAGTATTGGCTTGGTTACATGAAAATACAGTATTAAGAGGACTTTAATTCTGTGATGCGTTAGGGATTGTAGGGGCGCGAAGCGTTGCCGTAGGCAATGGAGCGATAGCGGAACCCCGAAAAGCCCGACCACCGCTTGCGGTGGGAACGCCCAAATTATAAAAAACGAGATTGGGGATGTAATGGATCAGGCTCTGTAAACTGTTACGGGGCTTGTTTTGAAATAAAAGTTATAGTAGTCTCAAATTAGCTATAGGAGGTTTTTATGCCACAAGCACACACAAGCTCTTCCGGACTTTTTGGAAGCGTATTAATGCTTATTCTTGTAATCGCAATAATTATATTTATTGTCGGTTTTATTATTGCCTTAATTGGCTGTCTTTTCAGAACTGCCAAGGCAACGGAAGAAACTCAGAGACTTCTTGAACGTTTGCTGAAAGTTACTGAAGCCGTTGCTAAAACAGAACATCCAGAGCTTTACAAAAAGAAAGAGTCAACGGGTGAACAGACTGCAGAACCTGAAAAAGAGCAACCTCAACCCGAGCAGGCAACACAAGAAGCTTCTGAATAAGCCAAGTGCCCCGCAATGCCCTTACGGGGCAAGCTATAGACGAATTATAATAAAAAATGATATATTTTTTTCGTGCATTTTATAAAATGCATGATATAATATATGTGTTGTAAGAGTGTTACAACAAAAAAATATCTCCGTTGTCTGCAGGAGATATAAAACCAAGCAGTAGTTTGGTAATAGGAGTAAAATCTGCGTAAGAACGCAGTAGGAGAAATGCCTTTTTAGGAGGCAAAAAAAATGAAAACATACGAAGAAATTTTAAAGTCGGTGAAAGAAAACATCGGCAAAGGCACTTTTTGTTTTCCTGAATACAAAAAGCTTGATTACACAGGTGTTGGCTTTGGATACAATCTAAAAGAATCACATCCGAGAACATGGAAACAAGCGCGAAAAGATGTTAAAACTCCTTTACTTGATAAATTAATAATGGGAGTTAATTAAATTACATCTATGGATTACAGCAACCATGAAGAATTACATCAGCTAATTAAACAAGAAATTTCAGATAAATATGTAATAGCTTCTGCAAATATTATTTATCTAGAAGAACTTCAACAAATTAATTATGTTGTTTTTATTACACAGTTTAGAGATGTCCTAACTCATCTTTCAAATATTTATCTTGCCGATGATATTTTAGTTTCAAAAGAATATATTTTAGTTCAACTGGAAAGAGCTAAAGGTCATCTCGAAAGACTTTGCATTGATACCTATCTAAAAATTACAGAGTTACTTCTGAAAAAAGTAAGAGCAAAAGCAAGAGGAAAAGCTGTTATATCTCTCGAAACTCAGATTGCATTAAAAGTTAAAGAGCTAAGAATGACAGATAAATCTTTAACTTTTGAACAAAAATGTTCTGGTTATAGAGAATTAATTAAAATGCAAGAAGAAATAATTGCAAATAAAATCTAATCCTAAAGATTCTTAATCTCCCCAGCACTCGCTGGGGATTTTTTTTGTCTGCTATCCTAAAACTCGGAGGATGGCAGAATGAAAAAGAACAATTCTGAAAATAAACCCTATTACACTCAGAGAAACAATAAACTCAAACCTAACGGTGCTTGTAATGTCACTTCTATGGTTGCTGCTCTTTCTGCAGCCGGATGGGATGTAGACAAGCTTGCGACAAAGGAATATCCGCAGCCGGAAGATGCACTCATGCACTTTATCCTGGCAGACAAGGTTGTTGATTCTTACTGGAGAAAAATTGATCCTGCAGGGCGTTATGCTCCAAACGAGTGGCATCCTGTTCTCGCGTATGGTACAAATCGCTATATGAGGCAGTGCGGACTTTTGGGTATAGAAGAAACTGCAGTCGAATGGCGTGAAGACAGAAAGCTTGAAGTTGTTCAGGAAACTCTTAAGAACGGTGGTTCTGCTGTCCTTTCAGGTATTTTTACTGCAGAAGGAAAAAAGACAATCGGTCACGTGGTTGCCTGCGTAGGATTTAAAACAGACGACGCTGGGAAAATTACTCATTTTATTCTTGATGATTCATGGGGTAATTATCACACAGAATATTCGGATCATAACGGAAACGATGTTGAAATGCCTCTGGAAGATTTTAAGACGATGATCCGTCACTGCAACATGGACGTAAAGATGGCACATCTTATCCGTAAGGCAGGTTCAAAATGAAAGCAAAAGATGTAAGCCTGGCGGCAATTGTTCTTGCCGTTGTTTGGGTTGCCATTTTATTTCTGGTTAAAGGCTTTGTTCCTGTAATCTGGGCTGGAAAAGCTTTTGGTCTTGACGCAAAGGAGATCATCATAAGCGGAGCCTTTTTTGTAGTTGCGTGCTCTCCTGTTTACCGTTCCATCTGGATGGACAAAAAGCTCGGACTTTCAACAGAAAAGATAGAACAGGTAGGAGTTGAGAAGCTTTCCGAAAACTCATCCGAAGAGGCTGTAGAATGAAAAATGAAAAGAACAGGTTTATTTTTTGTATTGCAATTCTTTATATGGTTTTTGCCACTGTCTGCCTTGCCGTCGGACTCTACCACGGTTGTACTGACACAGGATCAGGTGACGAAGATTCGCAGCGAGTTGAACGTTATGAAGATGGAAACCGCTCTGCTGTTGAAACAATCGGAAAACTGGAAAGCGGACTCTCTGATGTGGAAGAACAAATGCACGGAATTGGAAGAGAAATTGAATCGGGCATTACAGATGTCGGAGAGCTCAGCGCAGTCGGTGATAGAATTGCAGGAGCAAGTTCAGATATTGCGGACTCTGCTGGACGAATTGAAAAAGGAATTCAGCGAATTGAACAAATCCTATCAG
>CAMKDH010000088.1 GCA_946411215.1 uncultured Treponema sp.
TGAGTTCCTTGTAAGTACCAAGCGGAGTAGAACCTGTAGGAAGTCCAATTACAAATGGCTTGTCTGCTGTAGGATTAAAATCAATGATTTTCTGTGCAATATGATTAGCTGCCCATTTAGAAACAGTATCATAGTCCGGTCGTATAATTACGCGCATAAATATTTCTCCTGTGCAAGGTCGTCTTTGACCATCTTTTAGTATGTAAGATTAATTATACGAAAAAAAAATTCAACTGTAAAGAAAAAAAAGTGGTAAATTCAGGTTTCTACTATTATAATAATTTTATTACACATACTGGAGACCGAATATGAAAGCTTTTCCAAACTCTCTTAATAATCTTCGTAAAATGATAGGGGGGGGGTACAACTGTATAGTTAAACTGGCAGTACTGTTCGTTACGTCTGCTGTTTTGTTTACCTCCTGCGAAAACTTCCTTGATGCAAAAGATACCGCCCAAGAAATCAGGGACATAATCGATTATAACAATACACCGTCTTGTACCGTCTTATTCAAAGCAGATGAAGGTACAGGAACTTTTCTTACTTCAAATGAAAAATCTTGCAAAATAGGTTATGACTCTCAAGCCGAATTTGAATTGAATAAAGATAGTTATCTTTTTTTAGGTTTTGAGGCTGTTTCAAAATCGGATGTAACAAAGAGTCGTGAAGATTGTGTGCAAATTACGCCTGTTAATTATGATGAAAAGAAGGGTAATTATGTTTTTAATATCAAAGTTATAAAAGAAGCAAATGATATTCTCATTAGACCAAAATGTATTCTTATTCCTGCAATAAAAGAGATTTCTCCAAAGTTCGAATCTTCAGGTTGTGACCAGGATAAACCGATTATTATTGAATTCAATAAACCTGTAAATATTGAAAGTATTAAAACAAAAGCCAAGATAGATATCTATTCTGATTCAGAATCTCTTACAGATAGTTTTAATTTTGCAGACATAAATTTTTCAGCAGATGGAACAACAATGTCTATTAAAACAACAGATAAACTTTTGCTGCCTCCAGATAGCGAAAAAAATATAATGACTGTTTATGTGAATTATGATTTTTCGGGAGCAATAGATTCAGATAATCAGAAAATGAATATAAAAGGCACTTATGAATACAGAGTTAATAAGACTTATGGAAATCAGGTAAATGTAAAAGTTTATGCTCAAAGCGATTCAGGAATTCAGCTTGCCTTGAATACTGGAGATTATAAGGAATGTACAGTTGGTTATTCAACAGATATTAATTATACCTTTGATTCTTTATCATATTATTTTACAGGCTTTGAAGCAGTTAAATACTCAGACCCACAGGTTAATGTTGATAACCTTGTAAGCGTTGAATCAATTATGATAAATCAGTCTTCTGGAGCATATAAAGCACATGTTACTGTTTTAGATGGAACTGATGATATATTAATAAAAATAAAAACATTTGAATTACCGGCAGTTATTTCGCACGATCCGGCTTCTTCTACTGAAGAAATAAATTCAAACAGGCCAATTGTTATAACCTTTAATACTCCTGTAGAAGCAGAGTCAGTGAAGCCTGAAGATTCTATTTTTAATTACAGAAATATTCTAATAACCTATAAAGATACAGCAGGAAAAACAAATGATGTATCAGAATATTTTAAGACTCCGTATTTTAATAAAGAAAAAACAAAGCTTACAATTAGTCCAAAATCTTTGGAGTTTGAAGGTTTTATTACAAACACATTAAAAACTACAGATGTAAAACTTAATGTTTATTTTAAAGATTCTATTGTTATAGTAAAAGAAGGTAAGGAATTTGCATTAAAACAAGACGCTAATTCTAATTTTAATGTCTGCTATAACACAAGCCATGAAACTGTAAAACCTTCAAAAATAAAATTCTTTGCAACAAAAGATACTCTAAGTCTTAAAGATAATTCAGTAGCAAATTGCAAACAACTCAACTTTGGCAGCCTTGATGATATGAATGCTGAGCAAATAATTCAAAACAGAGTTAAAGATTTTATCTATATTTACGGAAATTATTATGACAAGGATTCTGGTGTAGAAAAAGTTAGCATTGCAATTGATGACAACGAGCCTGATATTTTTGATTCAGCTTCTGCAAATACACAGTTCCTTTCAGATAATGAAGGAAATACACAGTTCTGTATAAAATATCCTTTAAATCTTAACAACGGCACTTATTGTATAAAAGTGAATATTCTTGATGCTTGTGGTAATGAATCAGAAACAGAATCCTTTCATGTTTTAAGCAAAAAATCTTATTCGCGTGATGAATTAAAATTTAACATAGAAAATGGACCTCTTGTACGTTTGGAAGCAAGTTACGATGAAGAAAATCAGCAGGCCTTTAGGGAACATTTACAGGATGTTGGATTTAGCAGTTTTGTACAGGAATATAATAATGCAAAAAAACAATTGAGAATTTTTGATACCAGTTATTATTATTCATATGAAGATGAAAATGATCTTACCGGTGAATTAACAACAGAAGATTCTCATATACTTTTGTATGAAAACGCAAAAGGGAAAGTAAAATATTCAATAAAAGATATTAAACTGTATTGCAAATATGCAGATAAAAATGGTCAGATAAAAACTCAGGAGTTTGCAGCCTTTGATGAACAAAAAGGATATAGAAGCCTTGAGATGGATATGGATACAATTTATGGAGAAACAATTACAATAATTGCAGAAGATGCTTTTGGTGCACAGGGCTCATTCTCCCTAACATTTCCGGCAAGAACAGAAGGGTATATTTATCATTATGGCGATAACTTTTATATGCTTAATGTTCCACAACACGGAGGTTTTCTGGTGGGTGCCGAACTTGATGAAAATGATGCAGAAACCGGTCGGGTAGATTTTACATATTGTCTTTTTGGAGGTCAATTTGACGAGCCTGAGTATTATGACAAACTATGGTTCTTTTACTGGTCTTATGATGAATATGGTAATACCTTGTGCTCAGACTTTTTTGATTGGAATAGTTCTGATTCCGAAGAATTAGAAATTTCAAATTATGAAATAACTAAAGATGAAAACAATCATGTAATAGTTACCTTTAATTTTGCAGAAGATACCTGGCAAAAATTTGATGAAATAAGGTTTTATCCTACAAACTGGAATTATAATCATTATTATGATGAAGAAGAGTATATTATTGAAAAAGATACTATGTCTTATACTTATGCAAAAGGTGATAATTATTACACAAACAGTTCTGGGTTGTATTATTTTTATAAAACACAAACTTACTATGACTATGGAAGCTTTGATTTTGAAGGATATAAAAAAGGATATCTTCTTGGTAGTAAAAAAATTAGTTTTAATGAATTAGGAATCGATGAAGCTGAATATGATGATAAGCCGCCAAAAATCGAAATAATCGATGCCGAAAGCCTGGATAAAATTACATTTATTGCAGAAGATATACTTGATGGTTCTGGTCCTGTTGCCGAAGGTGGAAAAATAGATTTTTATAATACAAAAACCGGAAATGTTGAAAAAACAATAAATCTTGCAGAAAGAGATATAGATAAAAATGGAACTACCATCAAACAAACTTATGCTACAGTAAAAATCTCTGACCTCAAAAATTGCATAATTTATGAAGGAAAAACTGCAAAATTACCGTATACCTATACTGTAAAAGATGCTGCTGGTAATATTACGCAGGATTGTTCTGCTGAAGTTACTATCAATATTTGTAGTGCCTATTGTACACATTTGTATCCAGAGGAAGGAAAATTTGATATTAATAGTGAAGGTACATATAGTATATATAGATGCAATGTTTCAAGTCGCGAATGGGAGACAGTTCCATTAAAAGATAACAAAGGTGTACGTGGTTCAAAGTATTTTTATGTTACAGATGAATATGATAAAAGTAAGCTTACTGATGGCTTTTTAAAGTTTTGTGTGTACAGAAATAAAAATGAAACAGATAATAAGCAGCCTGCATGGTCGGCCCCTCGGTACAGATATACAGGAAGAAATGGCACAGGAGAAAACAATTATATATTTAAAAATGGAAATGCCAATAGTGTCGTAGTTTGTTCTGATGCGCCTGTGTTTATTCATTTTTATACAACAAACGTTTCATATGATATATGCAAAGACTGGACTACTGATCAGTGGTTATTCTGGGGAGAAGAAACTTTCTGGAGAGATGCTATTATTGATTTTGAAGAAGACAATACCACTCCAAAAGTTTATGGTTATGGAAGTTCATTAGGGAATTATAATTATGTTATTTTCGCTGAGTTTGCTAATGGTGAGAAAATAATGACAGGTCCAATCAAAAGTGAAAAATCAAATTAAATAACTGTTACACCTCAGCAACACAAGGCTCGTTGTAACCGCGGAAAAAAGGATCGTGAGTCAGGAATGTAAAACCTTCTGCCTTTGCTTGTGAAAGCATTATGCGATCAAATGGGTCATTGTGGGGTGGGGCTGATTCGTCGCGTTTTAATCCGGCAAGTTCTTTTACATGTAAATCATCAATCGGCAGCTTGTGATAGCCGGACTGCTCACAGTAATGCATAAAGTCTGTACCGGAAATCGGAAGCTTTTTCAAGTCATATTTGATTTGTGCTTCCCACATTGCGGCTATGCTGTAATAAATTGATCCAATATTGGTTTTTATAATTTCTTTTGCTTTCTTAGATAATCTTTTGTCTCCTGCAATCATCCAAAGAATGATATGTGTATCAAGCAATAAATTTGTTCTTCTCATAATTTCTCCTCCTAATCAATCATTCCAAACATACGGGCAATTTCATCATCTGGTTCATCAAAATCATCAGGGACAACAAATTTTCCTTTTGCAATTCCAAAAATTTTATCAAAGCTTTTTGGTTCTTCATAAAGCACAATTTTTACAACAGGCTTCCCTGCACGAGCAACAATAACTTCGCTTTCTTCCTTGCGTTCAAGCAAAGCAATAATTTTTGAAAAATTTGTCTTTGCTTCTAAAACATTCATCTTACACATACTGGTCTCCTTGTGTCTAATTATCTGGTCAAGTTAGTCTTAGTCAATCTGACTAGATATTAAGATATTTACTTTTATAAGTCAATATGTATTTAAGAAATTGACAATTATGAAGAATTATGAACAATTATGAATAAAGTATGTCATTAATCGAAATTCTTTATATTGATCAGTACATCGCAGTAATAAACAAGGCATCGGGGCTTTTGAGTGTGCCGTTTCCGGGGTTTAAGGGAAAGACTGCGCAGAGTGTTTTAGAAGATATTTTACGCAAGCAGGGAAGGGCTAATTCAAAGCATCATCCTTTTGCGGTGCATAGGCTTGACCGCGATACAAGCGGCGTTATGATGTTTGCACTTACAGCACAAGCTCAAAAAGTAATTATGGATAACTGGCACAAAATGGTTACGGGGCGCATTTATCACGCGCTTGCAGAAGTGCCGCGACCTGGCAGTAATTTTCCGCCGCTTGAAAATGAAACTGAAGGCTGGATTAAAGATGACCTTTCGTTTAATGCGCATCATGTGGGGTATGTGAAGAGAGGCCCTTCGACAGGCTCAGGGACCGCACATCATGGCACGCCTGCCCGTACGCATTATAAGATTTTGAAAAAGGGAAGCCGCTACGCACTATTTGAACTTGAACTTGACACCGGCAAAAAGAATCAGATTCGCGCACACCTTGCAGCATATGGTTACCCACTTGCCGGCGACAAAGACCACCGCGCCCACACAGATCCCTTCAACCGCCTGTGCCTCCACGCCTGCACTTTGGAATTCACACATCCCTTTACCCACGAACAAATGAAGTTTGAAGTTCCAGAACCTTCGGAATGGATAAAAATAATTAAGTAAGTATTTGAAAAATAAAAGTCGCGGAGTGAAAAATGACTGAGGACAACTTCCTTTGTTGGCCGAAGGCATTTTCCACGGGAGCGATTTTTATTTTTCCTTTACCAATGACTTTAATTTACTGTATAATTACATATTCTTTTTTAGAGGTATTTTATGAAAGGTTATATTCACCAGCTCGAAAGCTTCGGTTGTGCCGACGGTCCTGGAAGCCGTTTTATCATTTTTTTCAGTGGCTGTCCTTTGCGCTGTCTTTACTGTCACAATCCCGATACCTGGAAAATGACAGACGGAACACAATACACCGTAGAAGAACTTCTTAAAGAAGCCGAAACCTGCCGTGCCTACTGGGGAAAAAAAGGCGGCATTACTGTCAGCGGCGGCGAACCTTTGTTCCAGCTGGACTTTCTTATTGAACTTCTTACCGAATGCAAAAAACGTGGAATTAACACCTGTATAGATACCTCTGGCGCCTGCTTTACAAAAGAAGGCGAGTGGTTCACCAAGTTCCAGAAGCTTATGGAAGTTACAGACCTTCTTCTTATGGATATCAAACACATAAACGAAGAAGAGCATATAAAGCTCACAGGCCAGAGTGGAAAAAATATCCGTGAAATGTTTGCATACCTTGATGAAATTAAAAAGCCAATCTGGATCCGTCACGTACTTGTTCCTGGCATTACAGATAATGATGAATATCTTACACAGACCCGTGATTTTATACGCACTCTTCATAATGTTGAGCGTGTAGAAATCCTTCCTTACCACGGACTTGGAGCTATGAAATATAAGGATCTTGGTATTGATTATCCTCTTAAAGATCTTGATAGCCCTACAGTAGAACGCGTAAAGAATGCTAAAGAAATCCTTGAGTGTGAAAAATACACAAAGTGGCAGGAATAGAAAATTCTTAAAAACATAAGAGAAATGTAGGATTGATTTTTAATGTAAATCGTTTTACTATCTTAAGTTATGATAACTTTAAAAGAGCTTGCATCTAAATGTGGTGTTTCTATTGCTACTGTTTCAAATATTTTAAACGGAAAATCAAATGTTTCTGAACAGACAAAAGAGCGTGTTCTTAAAATAATTGCAGAAACAGGTTATAAGCCTAATTACATGGCCAGAACTCTGCGTGCTCATAAAACAAATACTGTTGGTCTTATTATTGATGATATAGGTGCATTCAGTTCTCCTGATCTTATTGAAGGTGTGCTTGATCATCTGGAATCGCAGGGCTACAAGGCAATCATAGAAACTCTTCGTCTTTATTCAAAATGGGATAACAGCCCTGATTCAAAAGAATATGCAAAGGCTGTTCGTGCTTCTGTTGATGAAATGCTTTCTATTAAAGTAGACGGAATTATCTTTATTGCAGCTCACGCACATGATATTGAATACTTCAGCGAATATACAAATGTTCCTATTGTTATTGCGTATGCATATCAGTCTGGAAACAAGCTTCCTGCTATAAAAATTGATGACTTTGAATCTTCATACATCATGACTAAGCATCTTATTCAAAAGGGTCACAAAAAAATTGCTATTATTGGTGGCGTAAACAGCGACAAGGATAAGCATGAAAGTGATCGTCTTGAAGGCTTTGAAAAGGCTATGAACGAAGCGGCTCTTACTGTAAACAAGGAACTTCTTGAAACTGGTGGTTGGAGCAGGGAAGGCGGCTACAAAGCATGCGAACGCCTGTTCAAAAAATCCTCAGATTTTACATGTATCTTCTGCTTTAATGACTTGATGGCAGCCGGTGTATACGATTATTTATATGAAAATAAAAAGCTTCCCGGAAAGGATTATGCTGTTGCGGGCTTTGATAACCGAGAAATCAGTGATTTCTTAACTCCTCCGCTTACAACTATGGAAATCCCGCTGGAAGAAATTGGTCATGAATCTGCTGTAGTGCTTTTACAAAAAATAAACGGCAAAGAAATTGATACAAACGATATCAAAATTCCTTGCCGTCTCATAGAAAGAAAATCTGTGTAATAGAAACAATCTAATAAGAGGTTACTCCCTCTCGTAGAAAATGCCTTCGGTCAACAGAGAAAGTTGCCCTCAGTCATTTTCTACTACGGTCGCAACCTCTGATTGCATTATCTTTATTCCATAGGATTTTCTATTCCTTCTTTGAAGAGAATAAAATCCTTGAGTTTGAGGAAGTATGTTGAATCTATTTCTTTTCGTGAAGATCCTTCGCTTATTACTGGAACACCAATATTGTAAACTGTGCTTGTGTATCCCTGTGCTGATATTTCAAAAGTAAATACAAATCTGTTTTGTTCGCCTTCTGCATCTGCTGGAATTGGTTTTGCCCAGAACGAGAAGGTTCCGTGTGTGCTTCGGCATGTTGTATATGGATTGCTCCATGTTTTATCTATCATTTCTACTGGCTGACCGTCCATTTTAATAGTAACAAGTGCACCAATAATTGGTTCAAAAGTAGAACCATCAAGAATTGTTCCTGTAAATGTAGGAAAGTTATATGAAGGTTTGTTATCTGCAACAACTGTACAGTCTTTGCGGTCATTTGTATGGAATGGTCGTTTTGTTGAACTTACAGTTCTCATTCCTTCGAGGATGAGGGCATTTACATCTGCCATAAACTGTTTGTTGTTCAAAGTTTCAGAAGCATGTGTTACTCCACGGCCCGAAACAATATATTTTGGCGGAATTCTGTTCAAAACATAACTAACGGTATCAAGTCTGCAGTTTTCACAGTCACAGGTAAGCCATGCAGCTTTTGCTTCTTTTACCTGATCGTACATAATGCCAACATTCTGAATAACAAGATCTTCCATTAAATTGTGAACGTTCATAGTATTTCCTTAAAAATAAGATACATTTATTATAATATCAAAATCGCTTATTCGCAAATAAAAAATCAGTAGCGGGAATATTCACAGACTTTTTTGCGTTTTTTTATTGCCGATTAGCATTTTTTTCAATATCTTTAACTATATATATAGTAAATTAAATTAATAGAGGTATATACAAAATGGCTAAACAATTGTTATTCAGCGAAGATGCCCGCAAAAAGCTTTTGAGCGGTGTAGAACAGATTTCTAAGGCTGTAAAAACAACTTTGGGACCTTGTGGAAGAATGGTAATGCTCGACAAAAAGTACGGAGCACCTACAATCACAAAGGACGGTGTTTCAGTTGCAAAGGAAATTGAACTGGAAGACCCTTATGAGAACATGGGAGCACAGTTTGTTCGCGAAGTTGCTTCAAAAACAAATGATGATGCCGGAGACGGAACAACAACAGCAACAGTTCTTTCTTACGCACTTGTTCGCGAAGGAGTAAAGGCTGTAGCAGCAGGTATGCGCCCTATCGAAATCAAACGCGGTATGGACAAGGCTGTTAAAATTGCAGTTGATGAAATTAAAAAGAACGCAAAGCCTGTAAAGGGCGCCGACGATATTACAAACATTGCAACAATTTCTGCAAACAACGACCCTGAAATTGGTAAAATGCTTGCCGACGCTATCGAAAAGGTAGGAAAAGACGGTGTTATCACTGTAGAAGAATCAAAGAACATGGAAATGACTGTTGATACTGTAGAAGGTATGCAGTTTGACCGCGGATACATTTCTTCTTACTTTGTAACAGACCGCGAACGCATGGAAGC
>CAMKDH010000089.1 GCA_946411215.1 uncultured Treponema sp.
GAGGCATGAGAAGAGGGCCTTGCGGCTGCGGGCTTCGATTTCTAGTTCTTTTAAGAAGTCGGCTTTGCGTTCTAGGACTTCTTTGGTGTTGCCTACTTCGATTTGGCTTACGGTGTAAGAGACTTTGCCTTCGGTGTATTCTTTTAGGTCCTGGCGCACAAGGTCACCGGCGGCGCGGCCACTTATGTTACTTCCGGCTATGAGAATTTCATTTCCTAACTGTTTGATATCCTGGTCAGAAATGTTTGAAAGATATTCGGCTGTTTCGCGGTCAACATCTGTTGTTGTGGCTGACTGTAAAATCAGTGTGTCCGACAGGATTCCACAAAGAAGCAGCGGAGCAACATCCTTTGGAATTGGGATTTTATATTCGCGGTAGAGGTTTGCAATTTGAGTTGCAGTAGAACCAACCGGACGGTTTATAAATGTAATAGGATTTTTTGTAGGAATAGCACCAATACGGTGATGGTCTACAACCTCCTGAATTGTGTAATGTTCAATGCCTTCTACAGCCTGAGACATTTCGTTGTGGTC
The DNA here is from genome assembly GCA_946411215.1 of uncultured Treponema sp. Taxonomy (GTDB): domain Bacteria; phylum Spirochaetota; class Spirochaetia; order Treponematales; family Treponemataceae; genus Treponema_D. The sequence goes on from CAMKDH010000089.1 coordinate 535, forward strand.
TACTAAAATCACTTCGATGTTTGGTTCTTTCATAAGGTCGTGTTCAGAAATAATTCCAATTACTTTATTGTCATCATCAACAACAGGAAGATATTTACAGTGTGCCTCAGAAAGCAATTCTTTTATTTTTGAAACAGTATCATTAATGTGAACTGTTTTAATTTCGGTGTCGCCCATTACGCTAACAGGCATTGAGTATGCAATGAGCATAGAAGTTGGAGAAGTTGAATATGGACTTACAATTACGCTCACTCCATTTTTTTCTGCAAGCTCACGCAGATCTTTGTTAATAACATAACCCGAAGTTGTTATAAGAAGCTTTACCTTATGCTCAATACAAATCTTGTGGATATCTGTACGGTCAGAAGCAATTACAACAATGTTCTCAGAAGCATGTGCATCAAGACGGCGGACAAATGTTTCTGGAGAAGAAGAACCTACGTGGATGGAAGCCTTGAAATTTTTGTCTGCATCATCAGCAATTATGATTGGCTGTGCGTTTAAGGTTTTCTGAATAAGATTTATTGTTGTAGAAAATCGGTGCTTTTTTTCCGGGTTCAAAATTGTAAGAACACTTTTTGCAAATCCAGAATAATGAAGAAGAGAAAGGTAATGTCCATCCTTGTCTACAACAGGCATTACGCGGTTCTCTGATTTTTCCATGCGGGCAATTGATTCCCAAACTGAAATATCTTCGGTAACAGTTTCTACATCATACTGCATAAAATATTTTACTTTTGGTACAAGATCCGGCAGATACTCAGGACGAGGCACATCAAACTTTTTAAAGATATATGCGGTTTGAGGATTCAAGTGTCCTGCTCTTGCGGCTTTATACTGAGGATAGCCTAAAAGATTTTTAAGGCGAGCGTATCCCACTGCAGAAACGACTGCATCTGTGTCGGGATTTTTGTGTCCAATGATGTAAACTGTCTTTTCCATTTAGCCTCTCCAGATATTTTCATCCTTGTTATTATTTGCAACATACCACAGAGCTTTTTCTTTTTTTGGATTTACTCCGCACTTTTCAAAAAGATCCGGAAGATTTACAAACTCGTAGCCTTGTGCCAGAAGTTCAGGAATTGCACGATTAAGAGCATCAAGAGTTGCCTTGTTGCCTTCCATTACATGAAGCAGAAAGATTGTTCCATTCTGTGCTGCCTGCATTATATGCTCGTATCTGAAATCGGCATCCTTATCGGCTTCCCAGTCATTACAACCGCAGCCACAAATAAAAGGAACATTAATGTTGTCATACATAGTCTGCGAAAGATTTATATAAGGCGGACGGAAGAAGGTTGGTCGAACGCCTGTGATTTCTATAATGGCATCATCACATTTTTTGTATTCGTCGCGAATCTCTTCTGCAGTCATTTCTGCCATAAAAGAATGTGTCCAGGAATGATTTTGAATATCGCAGCCCATTTCAACAGCCCTGCGGATTACTTTTTTATTTTCTTCTGTAATTTTATTTCCAATTAAAAAAAAGGATGCAGGAACCTTGTATTTTTCCATAATATCAAGCATGTCGTTCATTGTGTTATCGCCCGGAATATTATTTGGGCCATCATCAAAACTCATACATAAATATTTACTCATAATTCTTTTACTCCTTGACCGGCACCACAGGCAAAGAAATCTCCCGGGTAACCGATTTTTTTTGTATATTCATCCTGAACATTTCTTATAAAATTTTCAACTTCGTCTTTATGAACAAGGGCAATTGCACAGCCGCCAAAACCTGCTCCTGTCATGCGGGCTCCAAGGCAACCCTTCTGTTTGCCGGCTGCTTCTACAAGAGTGTCCAGCTCTATACCTGTAACTTCATAATCATTTTTAAGAGAGTCGTGGGAAGCATAAAGAAGTTTGCCAAGACTAACAAGATCGTTTGCTTTAAGAGCATCTACGGCTCGCAAAACTCTATCCATTTCTGTAACACAGTGACGTACCCTTTTATAGATAATCGGATCTGTAATTGCACTAGCCCACTGATTAAATTGCTGGGGTGTCATTGAGCAGAGATTAGGAATATCATGGCCGGCATTTTGAAGTATATTTAAACCTGCCTCACACTGACTTCTTCGTTCATTATATTTTGAATCGGCAAGCTTTCGCTGCTTTTTTGTATTCATTACTATAAAACGATAATCGCCAAGAACAAGCGGAACATATTCATGAGTGATGTTAGCACAATCTAACAATTCTGCAGTATTTGCACGGGCTGTAGCAATTATATACTGATCCATAATTCCGCAGTTTACATTCATAAACTCGTGTTCGCTCTGCTGGCCCATAAGAGCAATATCTTTACGGGAAATTCCAAAATTAAAAGTCTCATTTACAGCCCAGGCAAAACCGCATTCCAAAGCAGAAGAAGATGATATTCCTCCGGCAGCAGGAACATTACTTGCAATGAGAACTTCAAAGCCACAGTCAAAGGCGTAACCCTGTTTTTTCATGCAGGAAAGAATGCCGTTTAAGAAGTTTGCGTAATCGTTTGATTTATCAAAAGTGAAATTGTCGTTTATGTCAAAGGTATATGTGCCGTCAAAAAACAAATCATTGTAAATGATTTTTGAATCGCTGCGCTTACGAATTGCAACATAAAGATATCGGTCAATTGCAGCAGGAAAAACTTTACCGCCGTTGTAATCAATGTGCTCACCAATTATGTTGATTCTTGCAGGAGATGCAAAAAGTCGCGGACTTTCGCTTGCGCCATACATTTCAAAAAATTCTTCGCGAAGCTTTTCTGGAGTTATTTCATATTTTGGTTTCATCTAAGGATTCTCCCTTCCTTGTTCTTAATGCGTTCTGCATAATCGTAAACATCTTTTATTGGTGTATCAAACTCCATGCCACCGATGTTTAGTTTTCCTTCTTTTGGCGGAATGAAATCAAAATTGTGAATATCACTTCCGCTTGTCATCGGAAAATCGTACACAGTTGCATAATGTTCAGCCAGCTCATTTTCAACAGCCTTGTTACCAGCATTATAAATTTCAACCCCATGAATCTCACGAGGATGAATATGAACCGCCCTGATATAATCCCGCAATCTGAAAGGATGCGCCTGAATCATCAGCCCCCCTTCCCGATTAACAGCATCAAACAATTCCTGATGACTCATAGTTTCCACTTCTGGATGATCGTAGAGCCACTGCTTATCTAGGCCGTACACAAGATAATCATCCCCGTCAAAGGTTTGTTCTATGCCAAAAAATACTTTGAACTCATTATCCGTACCAGTAAGTCCCTTTTCCTTATTGAATTGCTCCGCACGTGCAAAAGCAGCCTCGTATCCGCTACAATAATGATCAACACGATCAAACCAGTTGCCTTCCTTTGGAACCGCAGTGTTTCCCCCAAAAAAGTGATCCGTAACAAAAATCCCGCTATACCCAATATTAAAAAACGCCTCTATATAATCAGCCCCGTCAGTACGCCCACACAAGCTGCCCTGTGATGTATGCAAATGAGTTTCGTATTTGTATGTTTTCATAATGGGATAATTATATAGAATTTTAATTAATTATTATAGAGATATATTTAATACTAAAATATATATTAATTGCATATCAAAAAAAATAGCGGAGCCAAATTACAGCTTACAAAAACGCTCTACAGTGCTGCCGCGTGAGCGGCAACGTATATAGTCAAGGCACTGTAGCGCGTAGGCGGCTAGCCGCCGGTTTTGGAAGATGTAATTGGGCGGGAGCTATTTTTTTTATATATGCAGGCATATAGTATTTTTATAAAATCAATATCTATACAAACACATAACAATTCTGTATAATTATTCATTATATTTGCATAAATATACAATACAAAAATCATTGCGTGAGGTGTTTTATGGCCCAGATGAAATTTATTGACGGTGGTGTATGTGCGCCACAGGGATTTACTGCTAACGGTATGCGTGTAGGAATCAAGGCTAGCCGTAAGATAAATGATACTGCTCTTGTTTATTCAGAAGTTCCTTGTAACGCTGCAGGTGTATTTACTAAGAACCGGGTAAAATCAGAAAGCGTAAAGATTACTCAAAAGCACCTTGCTGATGGAAAGGCACAGGCTGCTATAGAAATCAGTGGAAATGCTAATACTTGTACAGGACCTCAGGGTGCAGAAAATGCATTCAGAATGGCAAAGGCTGCTGCTACAGCTCTTGGCATCAAAACAGAAGATGTAATGGTTTATTCAACAGGTGTTATTGGTGCTCAGTTTGATGTTACAAAAGTTGAAAACAACATCGATACCCTCAAAGCAGGACTCAGCAAAAAAGGTCATGAAGAAGCTCGTGTTGCAATCATGACTACAGATACACATTACAAGGAGTGCGCTGTTGAGTTCACAGTTGGCGGAAAAGTTTGCCGCATGGGAACAATGTGCAAGGGCTCTGGAATGATTCACATCAACATGGGAACAATGCTCAGCTTTATTACAACAGACTGTGCTATCTCAAGCGCAATGCTCGACAAGGCACTTCACTCGTCTATTGAAGGCACATATAACTGTGTAAGCGTAGACGGAGACACATCTACAAACGACACTCTCATCATCATGGCAAACGGAATGGCAGGTAATGCAGAAATCACAGAACCTGGTGCCGACTACGATACTTTTCTTGAAGCACTCAATAAGATGAACACAATCATGGCAAAGAAAATTGCTGCTGATGGCGAAGGTGCTACACGACTTGTAGAATGCAACGTTCATGGTGCTGCAACTGTTGAAAGTGCACGCGCTCTTGCAAAAGAAATCATCTGTTCTTCTTTGGTAAAAGCTGCAATGTTCGGCGCAGATGCAAACTTTGGACGCTTCCTTTGTGCAATGGGATACAGCCCAATTGAGTTTGATCCAGAAAAAACAAGCATCTGGTTTACAAGCAAATCAGGCGCTAACCGATATTTTGAAAACTATGATGATTTTGAAGTTCATGGCGACAATGTTGTTCAGGTTTACAAGGACGGAGTTCCAATGAACTTTGATGAAGAAGCTGCAAAGAAAATCATGTCTGAACAGGCTGTAGAAATCCTTGTTCAGTGTGGTGAAGGAAATGCAAGCGGAACAGCGTGGGGTTGCGACCTCACATATGACTATGTTAAAATTAATGGAGATTACAGGACATAATTATGGCAAACGAAAATAACGAAATAACTACAGAGCAGTGGTCTGAAGTACTTGTTCAGGCACTTCCTTATTTTAAGAACTGGTGCGGCAAAGTTGTCGTTGTAAAATATGGCGGCAATGCTATGCTCAACGAAGAACTCAAGCAGGCAGTTATGGAAGACATCGTTCTTTTGAATACAATCGGAATTAAGGTTGTATTAGTTCACGGTGGCGGTCCAGAAATTAACCACATGCTCGAACGCGTTGGAAAAGAAAGCAAGTTTGTAGACGGACTTCGCTACACAGACGGCGAAACAATGGAAATTGTTCAGATGGTTTTGACCGGAAAATTGAACAAGGATATTGTTGGCATTTTGCTTCAAAAAGGCGGCAAGGCAGTTGGTCTTAGTGGCGTAGATTCAGGTTTGCTCCGCGCAAAGAAAACTGAAAAAGACCTTGGCTTTGTTGGAGAAGTAACAGAAGTTCATCCAGAAATCTTAACTTCACTTTTGGATGAAGGCTTTATTCCTGTAGTTTCAACAGTAGCTCTTGGCGAACAGGGCGACGATGCACGCTACAATATCAACGCTGACACAGCAGCCGCAAAAATCGCAGTTGCTTTACACGCCGAAAAATTTGTTCAGCTTACAAACGTCCCAGGAATTTTGCGCAACATCGATGATCCATCAACACTCATCAAGCGCATCGAACGCACAGCAATTGGTTCCCTTAAAGCAACAGGCATTCTTTCTGGCGGCATGATTCCAAAAATCGACTGCTGCGAAGTAGCCCTTGACGGCGGAGTTCCACGTACCCACATCATCGACGGTCGTGTTCCACATAGTCTTTTGATTGAAATGTTCAGTGACCGCGGTATTGGTACGATGATATATTAAGATTATCGGGTCACGCCCGATAATGACACAATATTATCAGATACAGTTTGGGCTTCCTGCTGGTCGTGGGTTACCATGATGGCGGTGAAGCCCAATTTTTTTTGTTGTTCGCGAAGCCAGGCTGCCATGCGATGACGTAAATCTGTGTCGAGTGCAGAAAATGGTTCATCTAATAAAACAAGTTTAGGTTGTGTAATAAGAGTTCTTGCAAGTGCAACGCGTTGTTTTTCTCCACCACTTAAGTTTTGAGGCATACGGTTTTCAAAGCCTTCAAGATCAAAATGTTTCAAGTATTCAGCAGCACGAACACGGGCTTCCTTCTTTTTTATTCCTTGAGAAATAAGTCCGTAGGCTACATTATCTCCAACAGTAAGATGATTAAAAAGTGCACCAGACTGAAATACCATTCCGATGTTGCGTTTAGCGGGAGGGAGGGATTCGATGCGAGTGCCGTCAAGTTCGATGATTAGACCTGGTTCTGCTTGTTCCAGGCCTGCGATAATATTCAACACTGTTGATTTTCCGCAGCCACTTGGGCCAAGGAGACAGGTCATTGTGCCTTTGTCACATTCCAGAGAAAAAGCTACTGTGATAGATGGCCAGGTTTTGTGAAGGTTTTGGACTGAAAAATAACTCATTTATTCCTCCTTATTAAATTGTGGATTGCTTCGCTTCGCTCGCAATGACGGAAACACAGCCACAAGAATAATGACCAACGCACAGGCGCAGGCTTGGTTGAAACGGAAGGCGCCGGCAAGTCTGTAGGTATATAATGCAAGTGTAGAAAAGTTAGGTATTGCTAACACAAGTGGCAGTGTTGCATCGCCAATGCTCATGGCAAAACAATAACTGAAGGCGGTTTTCATGACGTTGTGGCATGATGGTAAATAAAAGCGCACAGCACAATCAAAGCTACCTCGCGATAATACAAAGGCTGCATTTTGAGTATCATCTGTGAGCTGATTCAAACCATTTTGTATTTGCTTGTAAGCAACAGGCCAATACAAAAGAGTCTGACAAATAACAAGCGCAAAAATGCTTCCACCAAAAATCAGTCCAAGTACCCAGCCAACAACAACAGAAGAAATTGCCATTGGCAAAAGTGGAATCATCTGAAGTGCAATTACATTCTGACGGCTCTTCATCCGTACAATCACAGAATAAACAAATGCAATCAGGCAGCACAAGGTTGCAGTACAAAATCCAACAACTACAGAATATCCAAATGATTTCCAGAAGGTCGTTGCCTTGAACAAGTTTCTAAACTGTTCAAAACTAAACGATTCTACGTTCTGCTTTTTTTGGGTAAAGGCACTTATTAAAACGCCTGCTCCAGGTCCAACAAAAAACAACAAAATCAAAATCAGAAGTATAATAAAAAATGCAATTTCAAAAATGGCACGTCTTCGTGAACAAAAATCACTTTTACCAATTCCGCAACGCTGACCACCACTAAAAGAAAGTCCCTCTACTCCACTCTGATTTTTGCGGATAACATAACTGTATAAAAAAACAATCCACAAGGCACACACAGTTTCAATCACAGCGATTTTTGCACCGGCGCCCATATTAAGCGTAGTGCGCACACTGTGATAAAGTTCTACTTCAAGAGTAGTTGTTCCAGGTGGAGAAAAAAGCAGCACAATCATAAAGCTGAAAAAACAGAAAAGAAAAACTGGAATGCAGGCAGCACCAATTGCTCCGCTCAAACGAGGTAAGGTTACTGTAAAAAATACTCTGCACTCGCCTGCTCCTAAAAGCCGTGCCGCATTTTCATTATCACGAGGCAGACGCTCCCACGTATCATTTACAATTCTTGTAACAAGCGGAAAGTTATAAAAGCCCTGAGCAATTACAACACCCGCTGTAGTATACAAAAAAGTGAGTCCGTCAAAGTGCCTGCCAGTCAAACGAGCAAGTCCTTTAAGCCACGAACTTACAATTCCATTTACGCCAAAGAAACTTACATAGCCAAGAGCAATTACAAGTGGAGGCACACACAAAGGAACAATGCCTGCAGCAAGCAAAAGCCTTCGCCCCGCAAAGGAGCGTCGGGCTGTAAAAAATGCAGCACTCACCCCGATTACACAGGCAATCAGGGTGGAAAGAAGAGCAGTATATAACGTGTATAGAAGTATGTGGATTACCACGCTTCGCTCGCAATGACGTTATTCAATAGTCTTAGGCACCGGAGCAGCAGCGGCATACGAAGCTGGCAACTCTACATTTTTATTTGCAGGGAACATCCACTGAGTAAGAGGGATAAGGTTCTGTGCTTCATCGCTGATAAGGAAGTCCATGAACTTTTTGGCACCTTCAAGGTTTGGAGCTCCCTTTACAATTCCAGCACCTTCAACCTGCATTACGTGGCCGTCTGTAAATACGAGTGCTTTAAAGCGGTCACCTTCACCATATTCAACATGGTAAGCAGGACTAGTTGTATAGCTGAAGCACAAAGGCGCTTCGCCGTCTGTAAACATTCCGTAACCAACACTCCAGCCAGGAGCAACAGTCAATAAAGAAGGTTTAATACGTGCAAAAAAATCATCAGCTTTGTCTTTGTATGCAGCCTTTACCCATTCTTCGTATCCAACTCCAAGAGTACTTGTCTTAGAATCCATAACAATGATTTTTTTTGCATATTCAGGCTTTGTCAAATCTTCAAGACAAGTTGGAGCAGTAAGACCACTCAAAGAATCAAAAATAAATGCAAAGTGACTGTAATCATAAGGTGTAAGGAACTGTTTTTTGGCATCGGCACCATTCAACTTTGCAGTAAGGTCTGAAGGTATAAGAGTGTCAGCACCAGCAGGCTTGTAGTCTACAAGAACGCCGCTCTTTACAGCTTTTTCTGCTGAGTAATTGTCCAGTCCAACAAGAACATCGGCAACAGGCTTTTTCTTTTCAAGGATTGCTTTAGAAA
>CAMKDH010000090.1 GCA_946411215.1 uncultured Treponema sp.
CTCCAGAAAAAGAAAAATACTGGATGCCTGTAGACCTTTACATTGGTGGTGCTGAACACGCAGTACTTCACCTTCTCTACGCACGCTTCTGGCACAAGGTTTTGTATGATATTGGTGTAGTTTCTACAAAAGAACCGTTCCAGCGCCTTATCAACCAGGGTATGATTACTTCTTTTGCCTTCCAGCGTAAGAATAAGACTCTTGTTCCTGTTGATGAAGTTGAACAGCGCGAAGACGGAAAATATATTGAAAAAGCAACAGGCGAAGAGCTTGAACAGATTGTTGCAAAGATGAGTAAGTCTTTGAAGAACGTTGTAAACCCTGATGATGAAATTAAAGCATACGGTGCAGACTCTGTTCGTATGTACGAAATGTTCATGGGACCTCTTACAATGAGTAAGCCTTGGGCAACACAGGGTATCGTTGGTATTCACCGCTTCCTCGAAAAAGTTTGGGCTGTAAGCGAAAAGCCAATGAGCGACATTGATATTACAGGAAAACTCGACAACAAAGCTTTGATTTCTGCACGCAAAACATTTGCTCAGACAATCAAAAAGGTAACTGATGATACAGCAACATTAAACTTCAACACTGCTATAAGCCAGATGATGATTTTCATCAATGAAGTAAGCAAGTTGCCTGAAGTTCCAAAGGCAATGTGGGCAGACTTTGTAAAGGTTCTCTCACCTTACGCACCACACCTTGGCGAAGAGCTCTGGCAGAAGCTTGGCAACAACAAGACAATTGCTTACGAAGCATGGCCAACAGTAAATGCCGACTTTGCAAAGGATGATGAAGTTCAGATTGTAGTAATGGTAAACGGCAAGCTCCGCGACAAGTTCATGGCAGCTCCAAACACCGACCAGGAAGAACTTAAATCAAAAGCCTTCACTCTTGATGGTGTAAAGAAGTTTACAGACGGACATGAGGTTGTAAAGACTATTGTGGTTCCTAATAAATTAGTTAACATCGTTGTAAAGTAATGTATTCATAAGCGTGGATTGCCACGCCCTGCGGGCTCGCAATGACGAAGCAATCCATTTAAGAAATCCCTTCTATCCAAGAAGGGATTTTTTTTTACCCAAATTCCAAATATAACAATTTATTATATTCGTTACTATTGACAGAAACATGCCTATGCTATATGTTTCTTTATATAGTAACACGTTTCTATAAATAGAAACATATAAAAAATATTTAAGAGGAACAGTATGAACAAACGAACAGACTTTACATATAAATGCGTTTCCAACTCGCGCTACACACCTTATCACCTTGCAAAGAAAATCGGCGCAAAAGCAATTTTGGAATCGGCAAGCTTTGCAAAAGGCCGTGAACGTTATTCAATTTTGATGACAGAAGAAGCCTTCAAAATCAAACAGGATGAAGAAAGAATCTCCCTCATCATAAACGGAACAGAAAAACCCTTTGATATGTATGCAGCAATGCAGGGAGAAAAAAGCCTTGATGCACTTGGTCGTGAAAAAACTCCTGATATTCTTGATGCACTTCTTTATATTGCAAGCGAAAATGTTTTACCACCAGGCCGACCCCTTAATGACCTGCCCCTTCCAGCAAGTGGACTTGGATATTTAAGTTATGAATTTGCTAAACGCTGCGACAACATCAATTTTTTTGAACAAAAAGATGATCTTAATATTCCTGAAAGTCTTTTTATTGTAGGGCACATCTACATAATTTTTGATCACTTTACAGAAAAAATTCACATTTTCGGCCTCAACTACAATGAACATGAAATTGATCTTGCAGCTACCATGGAAAAAATCCTTAAACGCATGAATGACATGGACTTTTCATATGTAGAAGAAGAAAACCAGACCTTCAAATACAAAATGATTACCGACCAGGAAGAATCAAAAACAGAATATATTAAGAAAGTAACAGAACTTAAAAAGCATATTATTGCGGGAGACCTTATTCAAGCAGTACCAAGCCGCCGTATTCAGATTGAATGTGAAGCCGAAGCTCTTGCTGTTTATGGAAAGCTTCGTAAAGTAAATCCTTCCCCATATCTTTTTTATATTGATTTTGGTGATTTTCAATTTACTGGAGCCTCACCAGAAAGCCTTGTACGAGTTCGAAATGGAAAAGCTATTATTCATCCAATTGCGGGAACAACAAGACGCGGTAAAAGCGAAGCCGAAGATGAAAAACTCAAAATTGAACTTCGCAATAACCCAAAGGAACAGGCAGAACATCTTATGCTTGTAGACCTGGCACGCAATGATCTTGGACGTGTTTGTGAACGAGGAAGCGTTGAAGTTTCACAATATATGGAATGTGAACTTTTCAGCCATGTAATTCACCTTGTAAGTACAACAGAAGGAACTGTAAAAAAAGGAGTAAAACCTATTCAAGTTCTCCGAGCTTCTTTCCCGGCAGGAACAGTAAGCGGTGCTCCAAAAATCAGTGCAATGCAAATCTTAAGCAGGCTTGAAAAAACAAAGCGTCGTTTTTATGCGGGAGCAGTTGGTTATATTCAGCCAAACGGCGACCTGGATTTTTGTATTTCAATCCGATGTGCCTTGCGACAGGGAAAGGTCTGGAACCTTCAGGCAGGAGGCGGAATTGTTTATGATTCCGAACCTGAACGAGAGTTCACCGAAACCTGCGAAAAGCTTGGCGCACTTATAGATACATTAACTAAGTAAGGAGATTTATATGATTTTAGTAATTGATAACTACGATAGTTTTACATTTAATGTTGTACAGGCACTTGAATGTGCTACAAAAGAAGAAATTAAAGTTGTAAGAAATGATGAAGCAAGTGTAGAAGAACTTGCTGCTCTTCAGCCTTCAAAACTCATTGTTTCACCGGGACCAGGAAATCCAACAAGTGCCGGAATAAGCATTGAAGCAATCAAATATTTTGCAGGTAAAATTCCAATTCTTGGAATCTGCCTTGGACATCAGGCAATTGGCGAAGCCTTTGGTGCAAAAATAGTTGGTGCAAAATTCATCAGACACGGAATTGTAGAAGACATTGATCTGGACGGACGCGGTATTTTCCGCACCATAGGAAAGACTGCAAAATTCACACGCTATCATTCCCTTGTAATTGATGAATCAACACTCAACAGTGACTTTGAAATTACAGCCCGCGCAAAGGATGGAGACATTATGGGAATCCGACATAAGACAATGCCTATTGAAGGAGTTCAGTTCCATCCCGAAAGTATTGCAAGTTCATATTGTGAACAGCTCTTCAAAGCCTTCTTAAATTACAGACGTGACAATCTTCCTGTAGCCGATTATCTTCGCCAGATTATTGACGAGAAAAAGCCTTTGAGCCGCGAACAGGCCTCTTTCTTTATGGAAAACCTTACCGATGGAACAATGGACGAAAAAGCAACAGCCGCAATTCTTACAGCAATGTCTGCACGAGGACTTCCTACAGCAGAAGAAATGGCTGGTTGTGCAGAAGCTTTATTAAAGAAAAAGACCCCACTTCCAATTACAGCAAACGGACTTGCAGAAATTGTAGGAACAGGTGGCGACGGAAAAGGAAGCTTTAATATTTCTTCTATGTCTGCACTTGTAGCGGCAAGTTGTGGTCAGCCGGTTGCAAAACACGGAAACAGAGCAGTTTCTTCTAAAAGCGGGGCTGCAGACTTTTTTGAAAATCTTGGAATTAAAATTATGGCTGAACCGGAAAAAACAGCAGAACTTGTTACAAAAACAGGTTTTGGATTTTTGATGGCTCCTGTATATCACTCTGCAATGCGTTTTGCAGCTCCAGTAAGAAAGGCCCTTGGAATTAAAACTATCTTTAATGTTCTTGGACCTCTTTTAAATCCAGCAGGTGCAGAATACGAAGTTCTTGGTGTTTACAGTAAAGATTTGATGCCTGATTATGCCAGAGCAGCAAAAGCACTTGGAGCAAAACGCGTAATGGTAATTCACAGCCGCGATGGTTTTGACGAAATTTCTCCATGCCAGCCTACAGACGTTTTCCAGATTAATGAAGATGGAAGAGAATATCGCTATGTAATTGATCCTGCCAAATTTGGAATTATCAGCGCAAATGTCGATGAACTCGAAGGTGGCAGCGGTTCCGACAATGCACGTCTTGCAATTGATCTTTTGAATGGTAAGGGGCGTGCAACAATTCGTGCTGCAATCGGTTTGAATGCTGGCTCCCTTCTTTATTTATGCGGAAAAGCAAAAAACCTTAAAGAAGGTTACGATATGGCACTTGGGGCTTTGGACAGCGGAAAGACTCTTGAAAAGCTCCATGAAATCCAAAGAGAAAGTGAGAGGTTAGCTGCCTAAGGAGGGGGAAGTCTCCCCCTCGCCCGCACTGCGTTGCGGTCTACCCCCTCTAGCGGGGACACCCCGCAACGCCCCAATGGAGTTTTTATGAGTGATATTCTTACATCAATAGTTGAAAAGCGAAAAGAAGATATAAAGCGGCTTGGAACAAGCTTTGGTTTTGATATTCCCGAAAATCGTCTGCGCCCCCTACATAAGTTTCTTCCACAAAAAGGAGTAATCCTCGAAGTAAAACGCGCTTCTCCAAGCAAAGGCGACATTTCTCCAAACCTTGATGCCTCACAAACAGCCATCTCTTATGCAAAAGCCGGAGCTGCTGCAATAAGCTGTCTTACAGAAACAAATTATTTTAAAGGCAGTCTTGATGATCTTATGAAAGTCTGCAGCAGTCTTGATACAAGGGAATCCCGGAACGGAAGTCCACTTCCTGCAGTCTTGCGTAAGGATTTTCTTTTGTCAGCTGAAGAAATAGAAGTTTCTTACCGAGCAGGAGCCGACGCAGTTTTATTGATTGCAAGAATTCTTGATACTGTAACTATTGTCCAGATGGCAAAAGCCGCAGCATTACACGAAATGACAAGTCTTATAGAAGTCCGCTCAGAAGAAGATTTAGAAAAGCTCAAGGCCGTTTCGTTAGTTGTAGATAACAAGTATATAGTCTGCGGAGTAAACAGCCGTGACCTTGCTACATTTAAAATTGACTTACTCCGTCCGGTTCTGATGCTTCAGAAAATCAAAAATATTATGGGAGACGATGCACGGGTTGTTTTTGAAAGCGGAGTTACAAATTATGAATGTGCAGCATCTGTAGGAGCTCTTGGTTTTACAGGACTTTTACTTGGCGAAGCCGCTGCAAAAAATCCTGAACTTAGAGAAGGACTTGTAAAAGCATTCACAACTTCTACAGCAACAGCAAATTCTGAATTCTGGAGAGATTATGCTTTTGGTGTTTCACAGGCAAAAAAGACTCTCGCAAAAATCTGCGGGCTTACAAAAATTGAAGATGCACAGCTTGCAGAAAAACATGGAGCAACATTTCTTGGATTTATTTTTGCAGATGCATTTCCACGAAGCCTTACACGCGAAGACCGGTTAGAAAAGCTGCTTCCACAGTTAGACAGACTTAACACTAAAAAGATAACCGTAATTGTAGATCTAGAAAGCGAAGAAGCAAAGACTGCAATTAAATATGTGAAACACGGTATTTTTGATGTAGTTCAATTTCATAAAATTCCCTACGAACAAGTGCCACAAGAACTGCTTGAACTACCGCATTTTTTTGCAACCGACAGTCTTGAAGAATACGAAAAGCTTGTTTCTAAAGGAGAGTTTCGTGTCCTTTTAGATTCAAAAATACTTACAAAAACAGCCGGCCAGCCACAGTCTTTCAAAACAACCTATGAAGTAAAATGGCTTGCAGGAGGAATTACCCCTGAGAATGTACAAGCTTTAATTGAACAAAATCATCCCGAACTAATCGACGTTTCAGGAGGAATTGAAAACTCTGAAACCCCGGGAATAAAAAATCACAATAAATTGCAAAAACTTATGGAGGAATTATGATACATTCAGATAAGGGATTTTTTGATACCTTTGGCGGGAAATATGTTGCAGAAGTTTTGCGCCGCCCGCTTGATGAGCTTGAAACGGCTTTTCACGAAGCTATGAAAGACCCAGAATTTTTACAGGAGCTCAAAACAATTCAACGCGATTACATAGGACGAGAAACCCCACTTCTTTTTGCCCAGACTGCAACAAAACTCTTAGGTGGCGCTCAGATTTACATAAAGCTGGAAGGACTTGCAAACACAGGCGCCCACAAAATAAACAATGCAATAGGTCAGTGCCTGCTTGCCAAACGCATGGGTAAAAAACGCATAATTGCAGAGACAGGTGCCGGTCAGCATGGAGTTGCAACAGCAGCGGCATGTGCCAAGCTTGGACTCGACTGTACTGTTTACATGGGAGAAGTTGATGTTCGACGCCAGCAGCCAAACGTTGCCTCAATGGAGCTTTACGGCGCAAAAGTTCATGCAGTAACTTCAGGAAGCCGCACCCTCAAAGATGCAGTAAACGAAGCAATGCGGGACTGGGCTGCAAATCCGGATACAACTCATTACGTTTTAGGAAGCGCACTTGGCCCCGCCCCTTTTCCGGATATGGTACGCGAATTCCAGAGTGTAATTGGCCGTGAAGTAGAAGAACAGATTGCTGCACGCAAGCTTGATGTAGCAGCCCTTATTGCCTGTGTAGGCGGCGGCTCAAACTCAATAGGCTTTTTTGCTCCCTTTATAGATAAGCCAAGCCCACGACTCATCGGTGTAGAAGCCGGCGGAATTGGAGACGGAATAGGTCAGAATGCAGTACGTATGAGCGGCAAAGCAAGCCGCGACGGAATTATGCACGGCTATAAATCTCGCTTTCTTTTAGACGAAGATGGCCAGGCACTCCCTACCCGTTCAATTTCTGCAGGACTTGATTATTGCGGAATTGGGCCACAGCTGGCAACTCTTGGAAAACAGGGACGCATAGAGTTCACATACGCACGTGATGAAGAAGCTTTGAAAGCTGTTAAATTTTTTGCCCGCAATGAAGGAGTTTTATTTGCAATGGAAAGCGCACACGCGGGAGCCGAGGCAATAAAGCTTGCACCAACCCTTCCAAAAGATAAGGCAATCATTATTAATATGAGTGGCCGAGGCGACAAGGATGTATTCATTACTTGCCCGGTATTCCGTCGCGAGGAATGGCTGAACTTCCTTCATGCAGAAATTGAACGCCTTGAAAATAACAGAGAGATTCACGATTAGGAGAACATTATGTCTAAAATTCAATTAATGAGCCATCTTGTTGCAGGTTACCCTACAGACGAAATTGCTTTTACAGTAGCCCGTGCGCTTGTTAAAGGTGGTGCTGATATTCTTGAAATCCAGCTTCCATTCAGTGATCCAAGTGCCGATGGTCCTGCAATTCAGGGAGCCTGTACAAAAGTTCTGGAGCGTGGTTACCGCACCGCAGACGGACTTGCCTTTATATCAAAGCTACATCAGGAATTTCCTCAGGTAAAAATCTATCTTATGAGCTACGGTTCTCTTGTATACACACCAGGCATAGAAAACTTTTGCAAAAAAGCCGCACAGGCAGGAGTTACCGGCATGATAATACCTGATCTCCCCTTTGATTATGACGAAGGACTTACCGCAGCCTGTCGTGCAAATGGGATGGAAAACATTCCTGTTGCGGCTCCAAGTATGTCCCCGGAACGTCTTTATAAGCTGGCCCACGCTGGCTTTTCATATATTTATGCAGCCCTCCGAACTGGTATTACAGGAACAAATACTACGATAGATAAAAACACTTTGGATTTTCTGGAAAAAGTAAAAGAAGGCGGTTCAAAAGTATATGGTGGATTTGGAATCTCAAACGGAGAACAGGCAAAAGCCCTTGCATCTACTGTTGAAGCAATTGTTGCTGGTTCGGTCTTTGTAAAAATCATCACAGAAAACCAGAACGACATAAACAAACTTGCAGACGCTGTAGAAGCAAAGGCTAAGGAACTAACTCAAACTACTTAACTTCCGTGACGGAGTTTATCAAATTAAAGACATATTTAAAGCCTGTGGCCGCTATGGCTTTGTCGGCTTCGTTTGACATTGTCATGAAGTAGAGCTTGTGGCCGGCTTCTTCAGAATCATTAAAAGCTGCCATTAAAAGACCTATACCGGAAGCGTCAAGTTCTATGAGGCGTGACATATCAAGTACGATATTGTTTTTCTGAACAGCATCGTAAAGAGTGTCCTGGAATTCACCAAGTGTATAGGCATTTAAAGCACCTTCAAGTTCGTATAAGTGATAGTTTGCACCGTCTTTTTCTGTAATTGCAATCTGTTCCATAACTTTCTTCCTCCTATTTCACACCGCTGGACTACAATCCGGCCATCTTAATCATTTCATCAAGATTGCTTAAATCTGGAATATCAGGGTCATCAGGCAGAACGTTCTTATTGATGAAGAAATCGTCCTCAGCAGCATCTGGGGCAGGTGCTTCGGCAGGAGGTTCTTCTGCAGGGGCTGCAGCTTCCTCAACAGCGGTTTCTTCAACAGGAGCAGCGGGCTCTTCTGTAGGTCCTTCGACAGGCTCAGGAACCACGGTCTCTTCAACAGGAGCTTCCTCTTCAACTACAGGTGTTTCTTCAACAGGAGCCGCAGTTTCTTCTGCAGGAACTGTCTCTTCTACAGGAGCAGTCTCTTCTGCAGGAGTTTCCGCTTCCTCTTCTTCCGGAGCATCCTTATCAAAGGCTCTTGAAGTTTCGTATTTCAATACGAGGATAGAAACGTCGTCTTCCATTTCCTTTGACATGAACTTAATCAGGCTGTCAAATGTGAACTGAGTCATACGCTGGGCCGGATAAGTTGAGTTATCAAGAATACACTGCTGAATACGTTCCTTACCAAACTGTTCACCACGAAGTGAGTGTGACTGAACAAGACCGTCTGTACAGGCAAGAATAATATCACCACGGTTAAGCTTTGTTGTCTTAACTGTAATATATGGAGCAATATCTTTAACGAATCCAAGAATGTGTCCCGAACCCTGAATCTCGATTACGTTATTATAAACCTGTGTATAAAGCATCAATGCAGGAATACCACAGTTGATGTAGTACATTGTATCTGTTTCAAAATCAATCAAAGCAAAAAGACCGGCAAAGATTGTACCCTTATTCAAAGAATCACGAATAAAGGAGTTAATCTTAATAACCAGATTCTTAAAGTCATGTGTTTCGGCAAGGTAAGTACGAATAATAGACTTTAAGATAACCATGTTCATAGAAGCCGCAATACCTTTACCGGACATATCACCAACTACAAAGAGGTGACGGGTATCGGTAAGACGAATCATATCAATAAATTCACCACCAATGTTTCGGGCAGGAACCATGAGGTAACCGGTATCAATTTTAGGATTCTTTACATGGTCAATGTTTTCCTGAATAGATGTAATAATCTGAGAAGACAT
>CAMKDH010000091.1 GCA_946411215.1 uncultured Treponema sp.
GAATCTTTATAAACTACAGAACACTTGCGTAAAGGTTTTGCAATAAAGAGCCATGCAAGGTATGTACCTACAATAAGTCCAATGGCTGTCCAGAATGTTTCTTTGAAGCCGCCAAGATAGCAGAGGCCTGGGAGTCCCATCAAAACCCATGCAGATGAGTCAGATGCTTCTGCAGAAAGGGCTGTTACCCAAGGTCCAACTTTTCTTCCACCAAGGAAGAAGTCCGATGCAGAATTATTACTTTTTGCGCTGCGGATACCTACAAAAACCATAAGGCCAAGGTAAAGCACAAAGGCAATAATAAGTGCAATTAAATGTGCTGTCATTTTTTTACCTCATTTAAATATTTTCTACTATTATAAACCCATTTTGTGTTCTTCTCAATAGTAATAAGGGAATGGTATATAAAAAAATGGCTTCCGCCGAATTCCATATTCCAAAACCGGCGGCTAGCCGCCTACGCGCTACAGTGCCTTGACTATATACGTTGCCGCTCACGCGGCAGCACTGTAGAGCGTTTTTGTAATCTGGAATTCGGCTCGCGCCATTTTTTTATATGCATTCATATTACTAAAAAATAACTTGCTTTTATGGGTTTTCATTATTATATTTAAATATAGAGGTAAAAATATGTCAGAATGCACTCACGATTGTGGATCTTGTGGAGAAGATTGTTCTAAGAGAGATTTTCAGGTGGCTCCACACAAAGACAGTAAAATTAAAAAGGTAATTGGAATTATAAGTGGAAAGGGTGGTGTTGGTAAGTCGCTTGTTACTACATTGCTTGCCAGCCGCGTAAATAAAGATGGATTTAAAACTGCAATTTTGGATGCTGATATTACAGGTCCTTCTATTCCGGAAAGCTTTGGTGTTGGAGATGAACGGGCTCAGGCTGTAGAAGGTCAGGAAGCTCTTAATCCTGTTGTAACTGAAAGCGGAATCCAGCTCATGTCTATGAACTTTTTGCTTCAAAACGAAAATGATCCTGTAATCTGGCGTGGTCCTGTTATTGCGGGGGCTGTAAAGCAATTCTGGTCTGATGTAATCTGGAAGGACGTTGACTTTATGTTTGTTGATATGCCTCCAGGAACAGGCGACGTACCTCTTACAGTTTTTCAGTCGCTTCCGGTTGATGGAATTATTGTTGTAAGTTCACCTCAGCAGCTTGTACGTGTTATTGTAGAAAAAGCAGTAAACATGGCTAATATGATGAATATTCCTATTCTTGGCATTGTAGAAAACATGAGCTACGTAAAGTGTCCGGATTGTGGAAAAGAAATTACTGTTTTTGGAAAAAGCAATATCGACGAAATTGCAAAGACATTTAATATTCCTGTTCTTGCACGTATTCCTATTCAGGAAGAAACAAGTCGTGCTGTAGATGAGGGGGATGTTGATAGTCTTGATATCCCGGAAATTGCGGGTGCAGCTGAAGTTGTAGAAAAGCTTTTATAGAACTTTATTATTCCGGCTTAAGACATTCTAAAATAGGTTCAGTAAACTCATTCTGCTTTTTAAGGTTGTAATTGTATGCATCTTTTTGTGCGTTGTAAATGTTTCCTTTCATAAAGCGCAGAAGCGGATCAAATTCCAGAAGCGAGAAAGTCCAGAAATCGAATGTAAAGATTGAGTAAACACTTACTGCAATTATTGAACCATTGAGTAAAAACGCATTTAGAGAATCCTTGTAATTTGTGGCATAAAGCTGGCCGAGGCCTGGTATAAACGAAAGGTATCCTGCGAGCCTCTGATTTTTTGGTTTGAATGACGCAAGCTTTTGAAAGCCCTGTTCCATTGTCTGGAGCTGCTGTTCATTCCAACCTTGCGGGAATAGCTCTATTGCTTTTTCATAAGTTTTTTGTGCATATTCAATTCTTCCATTTATAACTGCATTTGCAATAGCGGCACTGTAGGCACATTGTTTTACTTCATCACTTATTTGTGGAAGACTCATATAAGAAAAAATAAACAGATTATCAGATAAATATTTTTTTGAGTTTTGTGAAGCCTTGTAAAGATATTTAATGTGCTGAATCCTAAGAGCATCTGCGGCTTTGCTGTTTATTTCTTCTGGTTCCAGTGTGTTTATTGCATTTTCAATTGCCTGGACTGCAAGAGACCATTGCTCCTGTTTTTCGTAAATTTGTGCAAGTGTACAGAAAGCCTGCGCAACAAAAGCTCCCTGCGAATAATTTTGCATAAAGATATATCTCTTAAATTCTGTCTGAGCCTGTTCAAGCGCATCTGCAGAATAAAGTGTTTGCGCATAATTAAATATATCTGCATACGGGTCTGTGTGCGTTTTTTCCTGAGCAGTAATGCCTTGTAAACTTAAAATGAGAAAACAGATACTGACAAAAATAATTCTAATATTCTTTTTCATATAGTTTATCTGTTGCTTCGCAAAGGGCTCTGAATTGTGCGTCGTTATAGCGTTTTGCACTTTGATAGGCACCATAAATTTCTGATATGTAAAGGACGAGTCCGCAGGTTCCAAATACATAAGGCTGCCAGCTTTTCCATTCTGTCTGATTTCCTGTAATGATTGTACCCGCCACAAATGAACCGATTGTAAGGAAGGATGATGCAAAGGCTCCGAATGAACCTGTATACCATTTACCGCTTCCCGGGATAATTGTAGAAAGAAAGAGTGCAAGTCCAGGACTTTTTGTTTTATAGTTTACACAAAGTGTATTTAATTTTTCATAATCAGGATTTGTTATTGAAAGTCGTGCACACTGATTTTTAAGGCCGCCAATATCGTTATGCAAGACTAACACAGATGTATCAATGAGATTGGTAAAATCAACGGTGAAGTTCTTTTTATCCTGTTCGAAGGAAGCTTCAAAAAGTGAAAAATCCTGTGGGCTGCGGGTTTTGAAAATAAAACAGGCCTGAGTGAAATTCATTTTTTCTTTTACAGGAATTGTTGCACTGTCGTAAAAGTTTTCCTTGAGCCAGTCGATTCCATTTGTATCGTTTTGTTTTTTATAGATGTTAGTGAGAGCTAACAGAGATAACTGGAAGTTTGCATTATTCTGTAGTTCTTCTGTCTGTGTAAAAAGAAATCTTTTGTATTCGCCTTCTGCCTGAGTAAGAAAGCCTTCTTCATAAAGAGAATCGGCAAACGCTTTAAGAATGTCCGGGTCGTATGGAGAAGGGGTTGCAGAGGATTTTTGATTATTTTGAGCGTGAACTGACAGAGCCAGAAAAATAATAAAAATGTAAAAAAAGTGCTTTTTCATTTTATCTCCATTTACTTTTTGTTTTTAGCGGGAACAGGATCGTAATGCTTTCCGTTGCTTAGCGTTTCGTAAATGCCTCGGCTGTGTTCTGTGTTTGTACATCGCTTAAGGCGTTCTATGCCCTGGAAAAATCCAAGGAAACCATTTTGTGAAACTGCTTCGAGCATAAATTGCGAGCATGATGGATAAAACGGGCAGTTTGACATATCCTGACTTGTAATATATTTTTTATAAAACTTAAAAGAGCCGCTTACAAGAACAGACGGAATTGAAACTCTGTAAACTTTTTGTTCAGGTTCTGCGGGTGCTTGAATTGATTTCGGATTAGACAAATCCTCTTTTGCAGCTGCGATTTTTGTTATCTGGAGCTCTTCGATCAGATTTACAAAATTATTTTGAACAGGAAAATTAAAACTGATATTAGAAAGCTCCAGATTTGTTGTCATAATTTCCTGGTCATCATCATAAGAAATTGAAGTTATTGAAGTAGGGTAAGAAAAGCCTCCGGAACTTTCAAAATCAGAAAGTTTTGTATCTGTAACAAGTGTGCTTGAATTAACAAACATCTGAAGTCTTGTAAATCTTCCGTAGGAATCGGAATAGACATAGATTTTATCTAACGGCTGATCCTTCAGGTTAAAGCAGTCCCATTGTGAAATGATAGATTCGTCTTTAAGCCATCGGTCTGTAGGCCGAAAGAAAGATTCTTCCAATCCATAATCAGATTTAAACCAGTTTAAAAAATCACTGCAGGTCTGTTCAAGAAAATCGGCATTTTCGGAAATCTCAATAATCGTGTCGCCATCTAGTAAAAATGCGCCCTTTTGATTTACATACATTGTCTGATTTACAGGTGAAGTAATCTGGAAAACAAAAATATATGGATTTTTATTATAGTAAACTGTTCCCTGTAATGTGTTCTGAACAGTTGAATTGGACTGATCTTCAAATGAAGTTTCTGTACGTAAAAAATCAAGCTTCAAGGAAGCAATGTTCCTCGAAGCCGAAAAAAGCGGGGTAAAAAAAATGAAAAAAACTGCACACATAAGGTGCGGTGTAATTTTTTTATGGAACATAAACTGGAATCAACTCAAATCCATTTGCCAGAATATTGCCAATGTTTGAGGTTGTACAGGTTGAAGAATTAGAACCTGAGCTTGAACTGCAAGAACTTCCAGAAGAAGATGATGAACTGCACGATTCACTTGAAGAAGAAGCACAGGAATCAGTTGCAGAATCTCCGCATGATTCACCACAGGATTCTCCGCAACCTTCAGCACATCCTTCTGCAAGGTTCTGAGAAAGAGTTGAGCAGCAGTCTGCAGATTCATTTGTAAGATAATATGCACCAACAATAATTCCGGCTGTAACAACTACACCTAATACTACATATGTTGCAATAAGGCCTGCTTTTTTATTTTTCTTTACTTTAGGTTCGTCCGGATAGTCATAATCTGGGGTTTCTTCATCAGTTTCATATTCATAATCGTAGTTGTAATCTTCGTCTTCATCTTCAACAATTATACGCTGAGATTCAGCCGGCTTTGAAGCACCTGCACTCATCGAAACCTTTTTTGCAGAAGACGGTAAACCTCCTCCAAAACCGGAAAAAGAATAGGCTGTCTGTTGTGCAAATAATGAGGCGGAAAAACTGAATAAAGCTAAAATAAGTGCAAACTGTTTCAATTTCATAATATTATTTTAACCCCTTTATTTGTTTTTTTCAAGTTTGCTCAACTTCTAATATAAAACCACCAAAAAGCCGATAAGTAACTATGTTATTGAAAAAAAATCATAAAATTATAGTCTCTTTAGTGCTTTGTCTTGCCAGTTTACAGGCATTAATTTATGCACAGGAAGCTTCTGAAACCCAAAAAATCATTTATACTCCAAAACAAAATGCAATGCGCATCAAAGCTGATGATATAAGATTAAAAGAAGAAAAAAATAAGGATGGGGATCTTACCGGTTATCATCTTTATATCCGTAAAATCAAAGGCGTAGAGTCTGTTCTTCTTACAGAAACTACACGCGATCCAAACGGAAAAGCCGATAATTATGCTTATCGTGCCTTGGAATATAATCCTATAAATGGCGATGAAATCCGCTATCTTGATGGAAAGCCTCTTGTTTCTGAAGGTGCAAAATACAGCCTTATAGATTCAACTACCGAAAAAGTGAGCGGGCTGGAAGATGCATTTCATATTTTTATTCCGTTAAAGCTTGCTTATGGATATGAATGGAGCCGTAATGCGGTTATAGAAATCGGGCGCGGAACCTTTATAAATATCAGAACTTTTGAAAAACCTTATGCAGATTATACCGGTGAATACATGGATAGTCCGTTTATGTTTAATCTGGAGACACGACGACGTGCAAAGCCAAATCCTCCGCCTCCAGAGCCTCCTGCAGAAAAGGTTGTCCTTACAGATGATTATAATCCGGCCGCAAGTCAGAAGTTTGAAGAAATGTCTGATTTTATTGTTTATTCAAAGGGGCCTGAAACAATTGTAGATGATATTCTTGAAGTCCTTGATGATATTGGCGATAAGAATAATCTTGATGTTGTGTTTGCAATTGATGCAACCGGCAGTATGAAAAACGATATTGAAACTCTTAAAAAGGATCTGCTTCCTGCTTTGTTAAAGGAATTTGAAAAAACAAAAGGTGCCCGCTTTGGTCTGCTTTTCTATCGTGACTATGGTGATAACTTTAACTACAAGGGACTTCCTGTAAAATTCTTTGGATTTACAGAAAACCTTAATACCTTTAATAAAAATCTGAACTCAATCCGCATTATTGGAAAAGAGGGGGGAGATATTCCTGAAGCGGTTTACGAAGCTGTATATGCTTCTACAGAATATTATAATTGGCGCTGGGCTGCTACAAGACGCATAATCCTTATTGGAGATGCTGAACCTCATCCAAAACCACGAGGACTTGGAAAATATTCTAAAGACTATGTAATGGGTCTTGCTGAGTCAAAAGGTATTAAAGTAAAGGCAATTCTTTTACCAAGTGATTAATCAGACTGCGATTAATCCGGGATTTTAGCCATTTCGATATTTGCCAGTTTTTTATAAGCAGGTGGAATTGAGCCTGCTGGTGCATACTCATAAAGCTCAAGAATCTCTTCTAAAGCCGAACGTGCCTTCTCATAATTCTTTTTCTTTATATAAAGATGAGCAAGCTCATATTTTGCTTCGATATAAGTATTTGTATCATCACCATAGCGGTCAATTGTTGCAAGATAATATGCCTCTGCTGATTTGTAGTCGGCATTGTCATAACAAGTCTGTCCCTTCTGCAAAAGCTGAGGAGCAGTTAAATCTTCTGGAATATCTTTTACTGTTCTGCAGGAAACTGCTGTAAATGCTAGAACTCCTGAAAGTGCGATTGTGCAAATTAATAAAGAAATCTTTTTCATAATTAAATAATACAAAAAAAACAGTAGATAGGCAATTAAAAAATGATGTATAATGAAATAATGAAAAATAAAGTTATAGTTATTTTGAATCTTGTTACTTTCTTTGTCTGCCTCTTGTTTTTTGGATGTGCAAGTAATGGTAGTTTAAAAGGTAAATCCCTGGAGGAATTAGAAACTAAGCCATCTCTTTTTGCAGACTGGAAGTATAAAGGCTTTGGACAGGAATATCCGCTTTGGGCCGAAGCTGTTATAAATCAGGATTTTGAAACTGTTGCCGATTTACTTGGTCTTCACTTATTAAGCGAGGATGATATTGTATATCGTGCAGATATTTATTATGGTGAAAATCTTGATGTTGTGCTTAAAGATGAAAATCCCGCAGATGAAAGCGTGATTAAAGACACCTGGTGCTACATTGATCCTTACTATGAACAATATGAAGATAGATATGTATATATAACCCTTCGACAAGCTCAGGAACCGCTGGGATCGCAGGGAATGGAGGAATAAAATGAAAGTTTTGGTTATTGGTGGAGCCGGATATATTGGCAGCCACGTTGTAAAAGAAATGATGAAGGCAGGCCATAAGGTTACAGTATTTGATAATCTTTCGAGCGGTTTGCGCTGTAATCTGTTTCCACAGAATGAATTTATTTATGGAAATATTTTGATTCCTGCTGATCTTGATGCTGCTTTTTCACAGGGCTTTGATGCTTTTGTACATCTTGCAGCTTTTAAAGCAGCGGGAGAAAGCATGTTCCTGCCAGAAAAATATAGTGTAAACAATATTACAGGTACATTAAACATCATGAATGCAGCTGTAAAATATAACTGTAAGAAAATGATTTTTTCTTCTTCTGCTGCAGTTTTTGGTGCGCCTGAATATCTTCCAATTGATGAAGATCATCCAAAAAATCCTGAAAATTATTACGGTTTTACAAAGCTTGAAATTGAACGCTTTATGGCCTGGTACGATAAACTTAAAGGTCTTCGTTTTGCTGCTTTGCGCTATTTTAATGCAGCCGGTTATGATCCTGACGGAGAAATCCGCGGGCTTGAACAGAATCCTGCAAATCTTCTTCCTCGTGTAATGGAGGTTGCTGCTGGAATGAAACCTGGCATGAAGGTTTTTGGAACTGATTATGATACACGTGACGGAACTTGTATCCGCGACTATGTTCACGTAACAGACCTTGCCCGTGCTCATGTTATGGCTTTGGATTATATTACAAAAAATGATAAGAGCCTTGCTTTGAATCTTGGAACAGAAAACGGCACAACAGTAAAAGAAATTATTGATGCTGCAAGAAAGATTACCGGTAAGGAAATTCCTTCTGAGGATGTTGAACGTCGTCCTGGAGACCCGGCTTGTCTTTATGCAACTTCTAAACTTGCAAAGGATCTTTTGGGCTGGGAACCAAAATACAGCGATGTTGAAACACTCGTAAAAACTACCTGGGAAGTTTATAAATGACACCGATTGATTTTTTGAATAATTCTCGTGCAAAGATTGTCGAACTTGAGACCTTGCTTACAAGTATTCCCGCTATCGCTCCAGAAGGTGGTGGCGACGGAGAAACTAGAAAGTGCGATGCGCTTGAAGCCTGGCTCAAGGAAAACGGTTTTTTGAATATTGAGCGTTTTGAAGCACCAGATAGTCGTGTTAGCTCCGGTAAGCGTCCTTCTCTTGTAGTAACAATTCCTGGTAAAGATGTTTCTAAAAGCATTTGGGTTATGGCACATATAGATGTTGTTCCAACAGGAGATTTATCTCTTTGGAAAACTGATCCATGGAAGGTTGAAGAAAAAGACGGAAAGCTTTATGGCCGCGGAGTAGAGGATAATCAGCAGGGATTGTGTTCTGCAGTTTTTGCGGGGCTTTACCTTGTAAAAAATGGAATTGTTCCTGCAAACACAGTGAAGCTTCTTCTTGTTGCCGATGAAGAAAATGGAAGTGAGTACGGTGTAAAATGGCTTATGAGAAATACAAAGCTGTTTAATAAAGCAGACCTTATTCTTATTCCAGATGGCGGCGACAGTCTTGGACAGACAATTGAAATTGCAGAAAAAAATCTTTTGTGGCTCAGCGTTCATGTCATGGGAAAACAGACTCATGGCTCAAGACCAGACAGCGGTGCAAATGCATGTCTTGCAGCGTGTGCACTCAGCCTTGAACTTCATAAGCTTGAAAATATTTTTAATAAACATGATTCTCTTTTTGAACCTGACTATTCAACATTTCAGCCTACAAAGCGCGAAAAGAATGTAGACAGCATAAATATCATTCCTGGTGAAGACAGGTTTTGTATGGACTGCCGCATTCTGCCATGCTATGCACTTTCTGAAGTACTTGCAAAAGTTGATGAAGCCTGCCGCAAAATTGAAGCGGAATATGGTGTAAAGGTTGAATATACAACTCCTCAAAAATCAGAAAGTCCTGCAACTCCTGTAGAGTCTGAGGTTGCACAAAAGCTTGCGGGTGCAATTAAAAAGGTTCATGGTCTTGATGCTCGCTTTATTGGAATTGGCGGAGGAACTGTGGGTGCAGAATTCCGCCGCGAAGGATATAATGCAGTTGTATGGAGCACTCTTGACGATCAGGCACATCAGCC